>JBOGDE010000084.1:0-18134 GCA_050701695.1 Micromonosporaceae bacterium | reverse complement strand
AACACCGTCAGGCCGCACGAGGCCATCGCCTGGAACCGGCCACAGGAGGTGCACCTGGGCCTGGCCGACCCCACCACCCCGACATTTCAAGCCACCGAAATCCTGCCAACTACTTGACGCGGGACAGCGGCAAGCGATCGAGGCGGGGCTGACACCCCACCAGATCCGATGGAGGCGCGAGCGCGGGCACTGGCAGCGGATCCGACAGGCCGTGTACGTCGAGTCCACGCCAGAGTGGGCCGACGACGTACGCCGTACCGCGCTGCGGGTTGGGGCCGGAGTGCTCAAACTGCGGGGTGAGCCGGTCGCGAGCCACGAGACCGCCGCACTGCTCTGGGGGTTGCCGACGTTGCGCCCACCCACGACGGCGCTCCAGCTCACCCGCCCACGCCGCGGCCGCGGCACCGACAAGCGCTACCCGGGGATCGTCGTACACCAGGCTGGGCTGCCGGCGAACCACCGTGCGGTGCGGCTCGGGGCGCCGGTGACGAACGTGGCCCGCACCGTCGCGGACCTGGCACGTACCCGATCGTTCCGAGCCGGGCTGGTCGCGGGCGACGCGGCGCTACGGATGGGACTGTGTACCCGGGAGGAGCTGGTCGCCACCTGCACCGACTGCACGCGGTGGCCCGGCGTACGGATGGCGCGGGCAGTCGCCGGCTTCGTCGACGTCCGCGCGGAGAGCCCGTTGGAGTCGCTGTCGCGAGCCGCGTTCCACGAGTACGGTCTACCGGCCCCCGAGCTGCAGGTCTGGCTCACCGACTACGACCGCGTCGACTTCCTCTGGCGGCGGCAGCGTGTCATCGGGGAGGCCGACGGACTCGCCAAGTACACCACCCGCGACGACCTGCTCCGCGAAAAGACGAGGCAGGAGCTGCTCGAACGTATGGGATTCCGGTTCGTCCGCTGGACCTGGGACGAAATCTTCCGCCGCCCCGACGCCATCGCCCACCTAATCCACACCACCCTCCACCACCCCTGAACTCCCCTCCCCTCACGACCACTTGGGGGGCTCCATGGCGGTGTCCGCGCCCGATTTGCCAGGTATGGCACCGCCACCAGACACCCCAAGTCGGGGTGGGGTTACGCGGTTGCCTTTTCTAGGTGGGTTAGGGCGGTTTCTAGGTGGGTTAGGAGGCGTTGGAGGTGGGGGACGGTGCGGCGGCAGCCGGTGAGGCCGAACTCGAGGTCGTCCACGTAGCTGGTGACGGTGATGTTGAGGGCCTGGCCCTCGAACGGGACCGAGACCGGGTAGATGCCCTGCAATCGGGCGCCGTTGAAGTAGAGCGGGCGGCGCGGGCCGGGCACGTTGGAGATCAGTACGTTGAACGGCGGCGGGCTCAGCCGCTGCACCCCGGGCACCTGCGGCACCACCAGCGACACCATCGGGATCGCCGACAGCGCCGTGATCTGTACGGCGGTCAGGCCCGCGTACAGCCGCTTGCCGCGCCGCATCCCGGCGGCGATCTCGGAGAGCCGGGCACCGGCGTCGTCGAGGTGGGTGGCGAGCGTACACAGGATCAGCCCGACCGCATTGCCCTGCCCGCTGGCGACCCCGGCCTTACCGTGCAGCGAGACCGGGACGGCGGCCACCAGCGGCCGGTCCGGCAGCGCGCCCTCATCCAGCAGGTAGAGCCGCAGCGCTCCCGCGCACATCGCCAGCATCACGTCGTTGACGGTGGCGCCGGCGGCCTTCCCGACCGCCCGGATCCGTTCCAGCGGCCAGCCCTGCGCGGCGAACCGGCGGGCACCGGTGATCGGTACGTTCAGCATCGACCTCGGCGCCCGGAACGGCAGTTGCCCGCTCTGCTCCCGCATCAACTCGTTGACCACGCGTACCGCCGCAGGGCCGAGCCCGGCCAGCTCACCGACCGCACGGACCGCATCGAACAGCGGGTTGGACCGCGACGCACCCGACCGGGGCTTCGAGGATTCGCGGCGCGGCGCCCAGGGCGGCGGGATGTCCCGCTCGTCAGGGTCCTCGGAGAGCGTCCGCTGCAGCAGCCGCAGCGCGGACACCCCGTCCAGCAGCGCGTGATGGATCTTGGTGTACGTCGCGAGCCGGCCGCCCTCCAGCCCCTCCACCAGGTGGAACTCCCACAGTGGACGGTGCCGGTCCAGCAGCGAGCCGTGCAGTCGCGAGGTCAGCTCGAGCAGCTCGCGTACCCGCCCCGGGCGGGGCAGCGCGGAGAGCCGTACGTGGTATTCCAGATCGAGATCGTCGTCGTTCCGCCAGATCAGCTGCCCCAGGGTGCCGACCGGCTCCTGGGGACGCCGCCGGAACAGCGACGCCACCTCGGGGTACTCCACCATGGAGCGGTGCAGCTCGCGTACGAAGTCCGGGCCGGCGCCCTCGGGTGGCTGGTACAGCTGGAGCCCGCCGACGTGCAGCGGATGCTCACGGGACTCCCCGAGCAGGAACATCGAATCGGTGACCGGCATCCACATGGGGCCCACCCTCCGCGCGATCCCGCTTACGACGTGGTGCACGATAGCGCCGGAGGTGCGGCGAGGCCCATTTGTCGTCCGGCAAGGCGGAGGGTTGTCCGGATACCGGTGTTGTATCCGGGCGAGCCGACAACGCCGCCGGTCGGCAAATGGGTCCGGCGCGGCCCGGCAGGCTATCGTGCACCACGTCGTTACCACCTCTGGGAGGCAACGCGGTTGATGGCGGAACACGGGCAGCGCAGGCCCTGGGTGTACGCCATCGTCGGCGTCACCGTGCTGGGGGTGCTGGCCGCTGGGTTGGCGTACGTCCTCGACACCACCGAGCGCCCGTTCGGCCAGCTGGCCACGGTCGGCACCGTCCGGTACGAGGGGGACCCGGTCGGCACCGCCATCGACGGCGACTACGGCTACTTCGCGTACCGCCGCGGGGGCGGCGAGCTGCACCTGGTGAAGCTGGAGCTGGCCACCGGCGAACGCACCGAGCGCACGGTCTCCGACCGCGCCGACGACTGGGGTGACTTCTCCGCGAGCCGGCACGGCCTGCTGGTCTACGCCATCCCCTCGCGGGGTTCCGGCAGGACCCTTCACGTGTACGACCCCGCCACCCTGGAGGAGCTGTACACCGAGGACGTCGCCGAGACCACCCGCCACTTCTTCGTCGGGGACCGGCTGATCCGGGTGCACTCCCGGAAGAAGCGGCTGGCCTGGATCGACCCGCGGACCGGCGACGAGCTGGGCGATGCCTCCTACGGCACCGACTTCTACCGGGTGGGCAACTGGAGCGAGGCCGAGGTCGCCGGGGATCTGGCGGGGCACCGGTTCCAGCAGGAGTACCCGGACAACCGGCTGGTCACGCTCGCCGACGACGGCACGCTGCGGGTGCTCAGCGCCGAGGACGGTCAGGAGCGCAAGCGCACCGAGGTGCCCCCGCTCACCCGTGACGACCGCGCGGTGGCGTACCAGGGACTGTTCTTCGTGGCGGGACCGGTGGTCGACGGTGACGGTTGGCAGCTCACCGGGTACGACATCGACAAGCTCACCGAGCGGCCGGTCTTCACCGACGCGCGCCCCGGCGTACGTCCGGAGCGGGTCGAGCCGTGCGGGGAGGCGTTCCTGTGCGTGCTGACCTCGCACGCCGAGCTGGTGGTGGTCGACTTCAAGGCCGGGCGCAAGGTGTGGGCCACCCGGCTGGCGAAGGCCGACGAGGTGGCGAGCGTGGTGCCGGTCGGCGACCGGATCATGGTGACCCACCGGCAGGGCCGCCGGATCTACACGGTGCTCTACGACCGCGAGGGCACCCTGGTACGCAAGACCCGCGGCTGGGGAGCGCCGGCCGACAGCCGCAGCGTGCTGCTGTTTCCCGACGGGATGGCGTCGGTGGAGGGCGGCCGGGTCCGGCTCACCGACGCCGTGATCGGGGTCTCGGTACGCGGTGCCGGCGCCCAGACCGGCGAAGTGACCCCGATCGGCACCGCCAACCTCAACCCCGCCACCTGCAGCTGGGACGCCGCGTACCTGCTCTGCGCCGGCAGCACCCGCCTCCTCCTGCACCGCTTCCGCTGACCGCTCAGCGCACCGCTGGCGGCGTTCTCCGCGCCTTGTATGCCGAGAACGCACACGGCGGCTTGTGCGGTTCACCTTCTGAGACCATTCACTGATTCCGGTCGGGAAGGCATGGTCTCAGAAGGTGAACTTGCCAGCGGCGCGCTGAGCGGTCAGCGCGCCCCGCTTCCGCCCCATGATCAACGGTCCGTTCATGTCATGACGACATGGACGGACCGTTGATCACGGAGAGCGGGAGACCTCAGTCGAGGCGGGCGCCGGTGACGGCGTGGAACACGTGGTGGTGGCCGACCTTGGGCTTGACGTACACGGTCTCGCCCATGTTCGGGGTGTTGCGGCCGTCGGTACGGACCGTGAACCGCTCCTGTTCGCCGTCGAAGTCGGCGTGGCCGTAGACGTACGCGTCGGAGCCCAGCTCCTCGACCAGGTCGACCAGGATCGGTACGCCACCCTCGGTGGCGCTCACCAGGTCGCTGTCCTCGGGGCGGAAGCCGACCTGCACCGAGCCGTTCGGCTCGTCACCTTCCCGGGCCGCGGCGATCTGCTCCCGGGTCAGCGGCAACGTCACCTTGCCGAACCTGCCGCCCTCGTCGGTCAGCGGCACCGTCTTGATGTTCATCGCGGGGGAGCCGATGAAGCCGGCGACGAACACGTTGGCGGGGGAGTCGTACAGGTTGCGCGGGGTGTCGACCTGCTGCAGGACGCCGTCGAGCAGCACCGCGACCCGGTGCCCCATCGTCATCGCCTCGACCTGGTCGTGGGTGACGTAGACGGTGGTGGTGCCGAGCCGCTGCTGCAGCGCGGCGATCTGCGACCGGGTCTGCACCCGCAGCTTGGCGTCCAGGTTGGACAGCGGCTCGTCCATCAGGAACACCTGCGGCTCACGTACGATCGCGCGGCCCATCGCGACCCGCTGCCGCTGGCCGCCGGAGAGCGCCTTCGGCTTGCGGTCGAGGTACGGCTCCAGGTCGAGCAGCTTCGCCGCGTCGGCGACCCGCTTGGCGATCTCCGCCTTCGGGGTGCCGGCGATCTTGAGCGCGAAGCCCATGTTCTGCGCCACCGTCATGTGCGGGTAGAGCGCGTAGTTCTGGAAGACCATCGCGATGTCGCGGGCCTTCGGCGGTAGGTTGGTGACGTCCTTGTCGCCGATCCGGATCGAGCCGGCGTCGACGTCCTCCAGCCCCGCGAGCATCCGCAGGCTGGTGGACTTGCCGCATCCGGAGGGCCCGACCAGGACCAGGAATTCGCCGTCTCCGATCTCCAGGTTGAGGGAGTCGACCGCGGGCTTGGCGGTGCCCGGATAGGTCAGAGAGGCGCTGTCGTACGTGACGGTAGCCATGCTGCGTCCGTCCTTTCACCGGCAGGAACGTGCCGGACGATCCGAGTAAAAGGGCTGGCCCCGGGCGACCCGAGGCCTCCACAACATACGTGACGCACCGTGTCGTGCCTAGAGCTGCACAAAAACAATCATCCCGATGCGGTTCCGCGCACAAACACGCACCGCCAGCCGATCGGCCCGGCGCCTCTGCCGCAAGATCGCCGTTCTGGGAACGGAACAAGTGGCGAAACGAGCGGATCCGTTCCCGAAACGGTGATCACCGGGGTGCGGCGGCGCGAGCGGTGATCACCGGGTGCGGGCGGCCCGGGTGGGACGGTGTTCTGCGGTGGGTGTCGCGTTTTCGGCGGCGGGCGCGATGAGTAGGTGTCGGAATCGTCGGAGGCCCGTGTGGGGGCGGGTGGCCATCGCGGAGGATCACCATGCTCATCTCTCGTACGTTGCTCGCCGGCGCCGTGGCGCTCGCCGTACTCGGTGTGGCCGGACCCGCTCAGGCCGATGTCACCGACATTCCAGCCCGGATCGCGGTGATCAACCCGCCGGTGGAAACGGCCGTCTACCCGGGGATCGACTACGGGCGGCGTGACTCCGCCCGCGACGACCGGTACGCCAGGACCACCTGGCGGGTCGTGAAGCAGACCGGCAACTGCTGCGAGAACTACCTGACGACCACCTCCGACGGGCGGCTGCTCGACTTCGGCGGCACGTACGTCAACTACTCCGACGACCGTGGCCAGACCTGGCGGCAGGTGCAGCCGCTGACCCCGCTGGTCAACGGCGAGGGCGCGATCGTGGCGGCCCCCGGCGGCGACGTGCTGGGCGTGCAGTGGGACCCGTACAGCGGCGACCACCTGCAGTTCTACAAGTACGAGGCGGACACCGCGCAGTGGCTCTACACCGAGATGCCGCTGCACCAGCCGTTCTACGACCGGGAGTGGATCTCGGTGGTGCCCGGCCCGGTGACGGTCGGCGGCCAGACCTACGAGTACGTCTCGTTCGTCAAGGGCGGCTACCCGACCAAGGAATTCTGGTTCATGAGCACCGACGGGCTGCACTACACCGAGATCACCAGCAAGATGCTCGACCAGATCCGGGGCGGCCGTGAGGTGACCGGCCCGCTGCCGACCACCGCCGGCGCGATCAACGACTGGGCGCAGCCGAACACCAACGGCCGGATGACGGCGCTGGGTGGCGGTGGGTTGCTCGCCGCCCCCGACTCCGGCGCCGACTGGGGCCTTTTCGACGGTACGGACGCCAGCTGGGCGTCCTACCTTGGGCCCGATGGCGCGGCACCGAACGGGCTGTACCAGGTGGACTCGGCGGGCCGGGTGCACCGGGTGGCGCCGACCCAGGGCAACGGTGGTTTCGAGTACGCGATCTCCCCCGACGGCGGGGTGAGCTGGCGCAGCGCCACGGTGTCTCTGCCGGACGGTTTCAGCATCGAGGAGTGGGACTTCCGCGCCCACCGTGCCGCCGGGGTGGCGGCGGTGGCGGTGCGTGCCCAGGGCCCGGAGGCGGACCAGGATCTGGTCTACAAGCTCGACATCAGCCGCGATACGGCTCGCCTGGTGCGCTCCTACCAGGTAGGGCTCGGCGATCTGGACGCCACCGGCGGGGTCGGCAACGACGTACGGTTCGACTTCGAGACCGTCGCGATCTTCGACGACGGCCGGGTCGCGGTGTCGTTCCTGGACTCCACCACCGGCCCCGAGGGCGACGCCCGGCCGGCGATGGCGATCGAGGGCGACACGGTCCTGGGCGGCCGGGTGCCGCCGTCGGACCCGGACGTGCCGCCGGTGCTGGGTGAGCCGTATGTGACGTACACCTTCGATGCGGACGCCGAGGGCTGGCAGGCCGCGGGCGTACCGACCTGGTCCCGGTCGGCGCCGGGTGCCGCGAACGGCGCCGACGACCCGGCTGGCGCGTCCTTCGGCATGGAGGGCCCGACCCAGTACGTCGACAACGTCGACGCCACCCTCACCTCGCCGCCGATCGCCGCCCCGGCGGGCGCAACGGTGCTGGAGTTCTGGCTGAAGAGCGACACCGAGCCCGGCTTCGACGGCGTCACCGCCGAGTGGAGCGCCGACGGCACCACCTGGCAGTCGCTGGGCCAGTTCTTCGGCCGCAGCGAGGGCTACCCCGGCTGGCAGAAGGTCACCCTCGGCCTCACCTCACCCGGCGGCGAGATCCAGGTGCGCATGCACTTCACCTCGGACCTGATCTGCTCTGCCCTCACCCCGGCCTGCGGCCCCCTCACCGGCGCCCGCGTCGACAACGTGGTAGTCGGCTCCCAAGCCGCCTGAGCGCGGAAACTGCGGAGTTGTCGGGGCTTTCCGAGCGGCCCGGACCCCGACAACTCCGCAGTTGCCGAGCGCGTTACGCGGAGCTGATCGTGGATTTGCAGATTCGAGCGGTGGGGGGCGCCGACCGAGATGCCGTGGTACGGCTGCTCCGCGACTCGTGGGGCAGCACGATCGTGATCGCCCACGGCGTCGCGTACCGGGCCGACGAACTGCCGGGACTGGTGGCATCCCGGGACGGCACGATGGCTGGGCTGCTGACCTATCACGTCGACGGTGACAGTTTGGAGGTGGTGACGCTCGACGCGGTGGTACGCCACGCCGGCGTAGGCAGCGCCCTGCTCGCGGCGGCGGTCGGGGTGGCCCGGGAGGCGGGGCTGACGCGGATCTGGCTGGTCACCAGCAACGACAACCTGGACGCTCTTCGCTTCTACCAGCGGCGCGGACTGCGCGTGACCGCCGTCGCACCCGGCGCGGTGGACACCGCCCGCGGGTTGAAGCCCCAGATCCCGCTCACCGGCGCGTACGGCATTCCGCTCCGCGACGAGCTCACCCTCGAACTGCGCCTCTGACCCACCTGGCCCGGTGCCAGACTAATCCTGCACATGTCCCCAAGGTGTGTGTAGAGTTAGTCGGGTCGTGAAGGGAGGTGCCTTGCGTGCTCGACACAGATCTCACCGAAACGCTGCCCGCGACATTCAGCACGGCGGATGCCCTGCGGGCTGGCCTCAGCAAGTGGCGACTGTACGAGCTCAGAGACCGGGGCGCCATCGAGTCCATCGGACGCGGCCTGTACCGACGAGCTGACGCCGATCTGGCGGAGCCTGCCGATCATGATCTGCTTGAGATCGCCCACCGATCAGCACCTGCCACCGTGTGCTTGACCAGCGCGTTGGTCCACCATGACCTGACCGATGCGAATCCGTTGGTCATCGACATAGCGGTGCCTCGGGGGGCGCACCGGCCGGATCTCGCCGCCCGTGTCAGCTGGCATGTGTTCGACCGCGACACGTTCCAGATCGGACGAGACACGATCCAGATCGACTCGGCGACCCGAATCGGTCTCTACTGTGCGGAGCGGTCGATCATCGACGCGATCCGCCTACGCCACCGCGAAGGCGAGGATCTCGGGTACATCGCGCTGCGCCGGTGGCTGCGCCGGCGTGGTAGCCAGCCCGCGGCCCTGTACGAGATGGCGGGTCACTTTCCCCACGCCGAGAGTGCCCTCCGACGCGCATTGGAGATCCTGCTTCATGACTGAGTCTCGACCGACTCGCGCCAGTACGGCGGGTCGGATCTACCTCGACCTGCAGAACCTGGCGCGCAGGACGCGCCGAAACACCCAGGACCTTCTCCAGATGTACGCGTTGGAAGGCTTCCTTGCGCGGCTGGCGGACTCCTCGTACGCCCAACGGTTGGTGTTGAAGGGCGGGGTGTTGCTGGCCGCGTACGACGCGCGCCGGCCGACCCGTGATGTTGATCTACAGGCGCAGAACGTGTCCGGCGAGAGCGAGGACGTCCTGGCGATGATCTGTGACATCGCGGCACGTCACGCCGACGACGGACTTGTCTACGACACCGCGGCGGCGACCGTGAGCACGATCCGCGACCAGGACACGTACAGCGGCACCCGGGTGCGCCTGGAGGTCGCGCTCGCCACGGCTCAGATCGTGATCAACGTGGACGTGAACATCGGTGATCCGATCTGGCCGGCGCCGCAGCGCATCGTGATGCCCGGGCTGCTCGATCGAGACCTGACGCTGACCGGCTATCCGCTGTCGATGGTGTATGCCGAGAAGCTCGTGACGATGCTGGAGCGCGGTCTGGTCAACACCCGATGGCGGGACTTCGCGGATGTCTACACGCTCTCGGGCCGCCACCCCGTCGGGACTGAGGATCTTCACGCCTCCGCGGTACGAGTCGCGGATCACCGAGAGGTCGCGTTGACGCCGCTGGCCGGGGTGCTCCAGGGCTTCGCGGCCATCGGCCAGCTGCGGTGGGCGGCGTGGCGCCGTAAGCAGGCGGCCGATCAGGTGCCCGAGGCGTTCGCCGACACGCTGTTTGCCGTGACGGCCTTCGCCGACCCGGTATTCACCGGGCTGACTCCGGGAGGTGCGTGGGACCCGGGGGTCAGGCGGTGGGGGTAGCGAGGGCGAGGTCGAGTTCGGGGTAGAGGGGGTAGCGGGAGAGCAGGTCGGTGACCCGGGTGCGGGCCGCGTCGGCGACCTTCTCGTCCAGGGTGAACTTCGCCTTGCTCATGGTGCCGTCGGCGCCCGGGGCGGGCTGTACCGCGGTGAGCACCGAGGCGATCACCTCGCCGATCTCGGTCACCTCGTCGGGTCCCATCCCGAGCGTGGTGATCGCTGGCGTACCCAGGCGAAGGCCGCTGGTGTACCACGGGCCGTTGGCGTCGAACGGCAGCGAGTTGCGGTTCAGGGTGAGTCCCACCGAGCGCAGCGCGCTCTCCGCCTGCCGGCCGGTCAGCCCGTACGCGGCGGCCACGTCGACCAGCACGATGTGGTTGTCCGTACCTCCGGTGAGGACGTCGAACTTGTTGCGCTGCAGCGTCTCGGCCAGGGCGCGGGCGTTCTCCACGATCTTCGCCGCGTACCCGGCGAACGAGGGGTCGAGCGCCTCCCGGAATGCGACCGCCTTCGCCGCCATCGCGTGCGAGAGTGGGCCGCCGAGCACCATCGGGCAGCCCTTGTCGACCGCGTCGGCGAACTCCGGCTGGCACAACACCAGGCCGCCGCGTGGCCCGCGCAGTGTCTTGTGGGTGGTGCTGGTGACCACGTGCGCGTGCGCCACCGGCTCGTAGTCGCCGGTGAACACCTTGCCGGCTACCAAACCGGCGAAGTGCGCCATGTCCACCATCAGCACCGCGCCGACCTCGTCGGCGATCTCCCGTAGCTTCGCGAAGTTGATTTTCCGGGAGTACGCCGAGTAGCCGGCGAGCAGGATCAGCGGCCTCAGGGCGCGGGCGCGGGCGCGTACCGCGTCCAGGTCGAGCAGCTTGCTCTCCCGGTCGACGGTGTAGCTGTGGGCGTCGAACAGCCGCGCGGAGACGTTGAACCGGTAGCCGTGGGTGAGGTGGCCGCCGGAGTAGTAGTCCATGCCGAGCAGCCGCTGCCCCGTCACCTCGCGGCGCAGCTCGGCCCACTCCTCGTCGGTCATCGCCGAGGCGTTCTTGCGCTCGAAGCGCTCCATGATGCCGGCCTCGACGCGGGTGGCCAGGATCGCCAGGAACGCCACCAGGTTGGCGTCGATCCCGGAGTGCGGCTGCACATAGGCGTGGTCGGCACCGAAGAGCTGGCGAGCCAGGTCGCTGCCCAGTGACTCGATCGTGTCGACGTTGTCGCAGCCGGCGTAGAACCGGTGGCCGGAGGCGCCCTCGGCGTACTTGTCGGTGAACAGGTTGCCCATCGCCGACTGCACCGCGAGCGAGGAGAAGTTCTCGCTGGCGATCAGCTTGATGTTGGCCCGCTGGTCTGCCAGCTCCTGCACGATGCTGGTCGCCACGGTCGGCTCGACGGCGCGTACCTGGTCGAGCTGGGCGTAGAAGGCGAGCGCCGCCGGATCCGGATCGGCGCCGCCGAGGCTGGCCAGGTAACGCAGGCTGCTCAGTTCGCTCGGCATCGTCGCCTCCGGTCGTTCATCAGCCCGTCCGGGCCACGGGCACTCGCCCGTGATGATACGTACGCGCGGGCGTACCGCCGTAGGGCGGGACCGGGTCAAGAGCGTGATCGGCGTAACAGCAGACCGCACATCCCGGCCACCCAGAGGGTGATCACGGTCGGCGAGATGATCCCGGCGGCGAAGGTGAGCCCCGTCGACTCCCCGGCGTACGCCTGCACCGCGCTGACCACCACGGAGAGTACGCCGGGAGCGACCACGATCCAGCCCAGCCACGGCGGGTAGTGACCGCTGGCCGCCACCGCCAGGCCGTACAGGATGAACGTGACACCGGCGAAGACCAGATTGAACAGCGCTGCCAGCGCGAAGTTGACGGTCTCCTCGGCGGTGAGGATCCGCAGTGCGGCTGCCGCCTCCGATGGTGGTGCGCTGGCCCACGCCAGCGCGAGGTGTTTGGCGGCGATGCCGTCCAGACCGACCAGGATCACGCCGATCGTGATCCCGGCGATCGCCGCCGCCCAGCCGAGCCGGGACAGCGCCCCGGCCAGGCCGCCGCTGACCGTACGGTGGATCGCCGCCATCCCGCCGAGCATCAGGACCAGCCCCACCACGATCACCAGGTGCACGGGCAGCCACAGCGCACTGTCGGCGATGACCCGGGCGACGCCCTGGGGGTCGCGGCTCGGGGTGGCGGGGTGCAGCAGGTTGCCGACCATCGCCAGCAGCGAGCCGGCGATGCCGCCGACCGCGCCCAGCCGTACGGTCCAGCCCTGTTCGGCGGCGTCGCTGGTAGTCATCTCCACAGGCACAGCCTGGCAACCCGCCGTCCCCGGGCGCATCGACCACTCGATGGACTCGCCACGATGCGACCCTCACGCTCACTGCCGGACAAGGCGGTCGAGCGGTGCGGGTGCGCTTACACTTGACCGCGCGCCGCCTTAGCTCAGTTGGCCAGAGCAGCCGCCTTGTAAGCGGCAGGTCGTCGGTTCGAGTCCGACAGGCGGCTCTGCGGGCCGCCCCAGGCGCCGACTGGCGGCGTTCTCGCTCGCTTATGTGACCTTCGGCCACACGGCGCTCGCTGCGGCCTTGCCAGTCGACGCCTGGAACGGCCCGCTCCACGACAACGGCCCCTCACGTTCCTCTCGCCGTGGCGGCTAGCTCGGCCAGCCAATAGCGTCGAGGAACTCCTCCACGGTGACCACGACGTGACTGAGCAGCGCGATCGACTCGGTAAGCGGGCCGGGTACGTACATACCGTGGTCCGCGCCTTCCACCTCTAGCACATGGGGCGACAGCCGGCGGGCGATGTCACCGTCCCATAGCTTGTCGGCAGTGCCACCCACGAGCAGGAACGGCGCGGTTGCGCGGCCCAACGCATCAGCCACCCACGGCAGGGTGAGCAAGGGCGTGAGCCACACGGCGGGCAAGGATCTTTCGGCGGCGACCGCTGCCGCGTTCGTGCCGAGCGACTTGCCGATCAGCAGTGGGCGACCGCCAATGGTGTCGATCAGTGGAACGATCTCACCGCCGACCCAGCTCTCGATTTCTGGCTGATCAGGCTTCGGAAACTCCTGGGACCACGAGTATCGATGTACGGTTGCACCCCGCTGCTCCGCCACATCGCCGGCATACATCAGCAGGGGCGCGCCCGGTCCGAACCGGCCGCCGGGAATCACGACAGCGTCAGCCATGCGGTCGACGTTACCTACCGGTCAAGACAGGTCCGGTGTGCAGTCCGCGTGCGACCTTCGGCCACACGGCCCCCTAGGCGGGGGGCTTGGGGAACAGCAAGGTGAGCAGGATCGCGGGCACCGAGAGCACCGCGTAGAGGGCGAGCAGGGCGAGTGGCGGGCCGCTCAGCCAGCCGCCGGCCTCGCCGAGCGCGGACCAGTTCAGCCACGCGGGCGGACCCCAGGCGTCGAGCGCGATCACGGTACCGAGCACCAGGAGCTGCAGCGCGATCAGCAGGCCGAGCACCACCGCGCCGGGGGTACGGCTGGCGAGCAGCCACCAGAACGGGGCCACGGCGGCGAGCACTCCCACGATGACGGCGGCGTAGCGTACCCCCGGAATGTCCCAGATCTGGTTGGTGGGCGAGAGCAGCGCACCACCGGGACCCACCGCGAGCGCGGCGCCGGCGGCGTAGCCGGCGATGGTCCAACCCTTACCCAGACGCAATCGCCAGGTGACGATCGCGGCGGTGACGGCGAAGCCGATCGCGAGTACCGGCAGGGTCACCGGGCTGGACCAGGTACGCGCCACCGCCGCCACCAGCAGCCAGGCGCCGAACGCCGCGAAGATCGACGCCACCGGGGAGGCGACCGCTGCCAGCACCGGGATCAGCGCCAGCGGCTTGAGCAGGCCGAACGCCAGCCGCGCCAGCCGTGCCGTGAACCCGGTGCCGCCGGGCTGCACCGCCCGCCACCCGACCAGGCCGACCCGGGTCGCGGTACGCCGGGCGTGGAACCGGTGCAGCAGCCCGGGCAGCTTCTCGTCGCCCACCTCGGCCATCAGCGACGCGTCGGACAGCGGCGCCGGTGGCAGGTCGGTCAGCTGGTGCGGCGCGGGCGGCAGGTCGCGGTCCGGGCCACGGTCGTGCAGCCGGCGCAGCACCGGCAGCTCGTCGGTCAGTACGCCCAGCTGCAGCCGGTCGGCCACCGCCGCGGCGAACCGCTCCCGTACGTCGGCGGCGGTGACGCTGAGTCGGGCCCATTCGGCGGCGCGTACCCCGGCCTGCTCCGCCGGGCCGGCCAGGTAGAGCGCCTCCAGCTCGGCGAGCAGCTCGGCGTCGGTGAAGCGGGCCAGCCGGTGGCCGTCGCCGACCATCAACTCCACCAGCGACGGTACGGCGTCCAACCGCCCCCAGCTCCAGTCGGTGTGTCGCCACCGGGCGCTGAGGAACGCGGCGAAGTTGCTGAGCTGGTTGCCCGACAGCTTGCGGTCGGCGCGCTCGGCGGGTGGCAGCATTTTGCCGAAGATCCGCTCCTCCACCGGGTTGGCGCGGCTGGCGGTGACAGCGTGGAAGTTCACGGTGCTCGGCTCGGTGAACGGGTCGGTGCGGATCGGCCCCAGCATCAGCTCGGTGGCGGCCAGCACCCGCCGCATCGCGGTGTGGGCGCCGCCGGTCACCGGCTCGGCGACTGCGGTCTCGCGCAGCAGGTCGAAACCGGGCGGCCCCGCAACATCGCCGAGCAGCCCCTGTCCGATCGCCACCCCGAGGCCTGCCAGCTCGTCCCAGAACGGTGCGTACGGGATCTGGGGCCAGCCGTCCGGCACGTCGTCCGGCAGCGGCTGGGCGGCGATCGCGAACAGCCGGTCCCGCCAGGCGCGCCAGCTGGTCCCGTCCGGGATCCGCCACTCGTCACCGAACGCGGCCTGCAGCTGCCAGGTGGCGCGGCGTACCAGCTCCACCAGGTCGGCGGCGGTCTTCGCGGCGTCGAAGTGCGGGAGCACGATCCGGTCCCGCAGCCCCACCAGCAGCTCCGCGGCGAGCCGTGCCGAGTACAGCTGGTCGCGCAGCTCACCGGCCCGTTTCGGGGGCAGCTGCCGGTACGTCTCCGCGGCGCGTACCCAGTCCAGCAGCAGCGACACGGTACGGGCCAGCGCGAACGGTCCGCGCACATGCGTGATCTCAGCCGGGTCGGCGCCCGGCTCGCGGGTCGGCCCGCTCGGCGACGAGGGCGCGGGGGCGGCCGCGGCCAGGTCGGCCACGGTGTCGGCGTCGGCGAGGCCGGTGAGCACCGCGGTGTCGATCTCGGGGCGGTCGCCGGGCAGCGGTAGCGGGTCGGGGCCGAGCACCGTACCCGGATCCTTCATCAGCTCGGCGAGCCGGGCCGCGTCGGCCAGCCCCACCAGCTGGCGGTACGTCGCCACCCGCCGGTCGTCGCGTAGCACCGCCTCGGGGTCCTGTGGGATGCCGGAGGCGGCCAGGCCGCGCAGCCGGCGGGCGGTGGTGGCCGCGTCGTGCAGCTCCTCGGCGTCGTCGAGCAGCGACTCGCTGTCCATCCGCCGGGTCGCGGCGGCGAGCAGCAGCCGTACCAGCCGGGTCACCCGGCGCTGCCGGCCCTGGCGGGTGCCGGGCTCGTCCAGCACCGGGTCGCCGGGCGCCGGCTGCGGCTCGACCGGCTGCAGGTAGACCAGCCAGCGGTCCACCGGGCGGCTGGCGGGTGCGGCGGCGATGGCGCGGATCGCCCAGGCGATCGGGATGTTGTCGAGCAGCCCGCCGTCGATCAGCTCCACGGTGTCCGTGCCGTCGTCCCCGGCGCCGGTCTCGCTGGACTGCCCGGCGAAGGTACGGGGCGCTGTGGCGTCCGGGGCGTCGGCGACCCAGATCCGGGCCGGGGCGAACGCGCCGGGGAACGAGGAGGTGGTACGCGCCGCGTACGCCAGGCGGTCGGCGACGCCGTCCGGGCCGTCCGGGCCGAAGTCGGTGACCACCGGCGCGGCGCCGTCCACCGAGCGGTGCTGGAACCGGAAGTATGCCCGAGCCCGGCTGGCGTGCAGTGGCTCCCCGAGCGTCTGGTGCACCGGCAGCGTACGGGCGTGCAGCCGGGTGGCGGTGAGCACCAGCCGCAGGAATCGCGCCGGTCGGTGCCCGCTCGGCACCTGCTCCAACAGTTTCAGGCAGGCGTCGCGCAGCCGGCCGTAGAAGCCGTCTTCCTCGTCGCCCTTCAGCAGCGACGGCGGGTGCGGCGCCGACGGGCTGCGGGTCAGCTGCTCCAGGTCGCCGACCTGCAGCCACAGGTCCCGTACCTGCTCGCCGAACGGCATCCCGTACGCCAGGTGCAGCGCCAGCAGCGCGCCGTTGAGCCCGCCCGCGCTGCTGCCGGAGATCACGTCGACGGTCACGGTGTCGTAGTCGAGGATGTCGAGCAGCCGGGAGTACGGGTCGTCGCCGTCCCGGGCGGCGTTGCGCAGCCGTACGATCTCGCTGCACGCGCCGCCCATCCAGACCGCGAGGCTGACCCCGCCGCGCATCGCGACGGCGATTCGCAGCTCCGAGGGGGTCGGCGGGCTCGACCTCGGATCGTGGTGCTGTCCGGTCTGCACGGAAAACTCCTCAGCTACCGGTGATCGTCCCCCCAGTCTTCTGCCGGGATGTAACGCAGCGCAATGAAAGAGTCGCGGACTCGACAACGCGGTGGGAACCCGAGGTGATGATCGTTGTCGATAGGCTCCGGGGCGTGCGGCCACTTTCCCGGCGCCGGGCGCCCTTCGTCGTCTGCGGCGACAACCCCCTGGCGTACCGGCTGATCGAGGACCTGACCAAGAAGTACGGCGCCGAGGTACGCGCGATCATGCCGTCCCGGCGGCGCAACTACGGGCCCCGGATCGCCGAGATGTCGGGCGTGAAGGTGATCGAGTCCGACCGGCTCGATGCCGCCACGTTTCGGGCGGCGCAGGTGGCCAACGCCCGCGCGGTGGCGTTCGTGGAACAGGACGACGTGGGCAACATCCATGCCGCGCTGCGGTGCCAGGAGATCAAGCCTGACATCCGGCTGGTGGTACGGATCTTCAACACCAACCTGGGGCACCGGCTTCGGGAGCTGTTCCACGACTGCACGTACCTGTCGGACTCCTCGATCGCGGCGCCGTCGTTCGTCGCCACCGCGCTGAAGAAGGTCGCCCCGAACCACGTACGGCTGCCGGACCTGACGCTGCACGTGACCCGCCGCGACGGCGTACCGGACGAGAAGGTGATCTGCGACCTGGCGGACTTCATCGGCCGCGACGGCGAGGACCTGGTGCTGGCGATGGCCGACGGGATCGCCGAGCCGCTGCGGCGGGGCGGGTTCCGGCGGCTGCCGCACCTGGTGGTGTGGAGCTGGATCCGCAGTGTGTTCAGCCGCAAACTGCGGATCGCGGTGGCGGTGCTGGTCGGGCTTCTGGTGGTGGGCAGCGTGACGCACGGCCTGGTGCTGGACCGCCCCTGGTACGACGCGCTCTACTTCACCCTGCTCACCGCGGCCGGTGGCGGCGACCCCGACGAGGGGCTCTCCGGCGTCGCCAAGGTGATCCAGACCGTGATGACGCTGTCCGGGATCGCGCTGTTGCCGGTGGTCACCGCCGCCGTGGTCGACGGTGTGGTCGGCGCCCGGCTCGCGGTCACCGTGGGGCGGCTGCGCGACTCCACCGAGTCGCACGTAGTGGTGGTCGGGCTCGGCAACGTCGGCTCCCGGGTGCTGATCCAGCTGCACGACCTGGGGCTGCCGGTGGTCGCGGTCGAACGCGACGAGCAGGCGATCGGGGTACGGATCGCCAACGAGCGCCGGATCCCGGTGGTCCTCGGCGACGCCACCCAGGAGGCGACGCTGCGCGCGGCGAAGGTGGACGACTGCCGCGCCCTGGTGGCGGTGACCAGCGACGACGTGAAGAACCTGGAGGCCGCGCTGCACGCCCGGCAGCTCCGCCCGGACCTGCGGGTGGTGCTGCGGCTCTTCGACGGCGAGCTGGCGTCCCGGATCCAGAGCCACTTCGGGATCGAGTCCCGCAGTGTGTCGTTCCTGGCGGCGCCCAGCTTCGCGTTGGCGATGGTGGAGCGGAAGGTCTTCGACAGCGTCCCGGTGGGTCGGTGGCTGCTGCTGTTCGCGGATTTCCCGGTGGGACGGGAGAGCTACCTGGACGGCCGGGCGGTCTCCGCCGCCCACATCCCCGGCAAGGCCCGGGTGATCGCGCTGGGCGAGCCCGGCAACCACGCCCTCTGGACGCCGCCGCAGGACCGCATCCTCAGCTCCGGGGACCGCCTGATCGTGCTCGCCACCCGGGAAGGCGTAGCCCAGATGATCGAACGCACCGAAGCCGCCACCGACGCCTGACTGGGCGCCGTCTGGGCGCTGGCGTTTCTGGGGTAGTGG
>JBOGDE010000083.1:0-18206 GCA_050701695.1 Micromonosporaceae bacterium | reverse complement strand
GGTGACCCTGGGGTCGGTGGCCGACACCCCGGCCACCGTGTGGCAGGAGCACCTGACCGTCAACCTGACCGCGGCCGCCGAGCTGACCCGGCTCACGCTCCCGGCACTGCGCGCCACCGGCGGCCAGGTGGTGTTCGTCAACTCCGGCGCCGGGCTGCGGGCCAACCCCGGCTGGGCTGCGTACGCGGCGAGCAAATTCGGGCTGCGGGCGCTCGCCGACGCACTGCGCGCCGAGGAACCATCGCTGCGGGTCACCTCGATCCATCCCGGCCGCACCGCCACCGGCATGCAGCGGTCGGTACGGGAACAGGAGGGCGCGCCGTACCAGGCGGAGGACTACATCGAGCCTGGCACCGTGGCCCACCTGATCATGACCGCGCTCGACACCCCGCCCGACGGGCACCTCACCGAGCTGTCGATCCGCTCCCGCTAGCCGGGGTCAGCAGCGCGACGCACTCCACGTGGTGGGTCATCGGGAACGCGTCGTACGCCCGCAGGTGGGCCAGCCGCCAGCCCAGCTCGCGGAACGTACGCACGTCCCGGGCCAGCGCCGCCGGATCGCATGCCACGTACGCCACCGCCCGCGGGGTGGCGGCGGCGATGCCCTCCACCACCCGCGCCCCGGCGCCGGAACGCGGCGGGTCGAGCACCACCAGATTCGTGTTGCGCAGCCCGCGCCGGCCGAGCGTCTCCTCGACCCGGCCGCGTACCACCTTCACCTGCGACAGGTCGGCGAGGTGGTCGCCGGGGTCGGTGTCCACCAGCGTCACCCTGCCCGCCGGGCCGAGCCGGGTGAGCAGCGCCGCGGCGAACAGGCCGGCGCCGCCGTACAGGTCCCAGGCCCACTCCCCCGGCCTCGGGTCGAGCAGCTCCAGCACCGCCGCCGCGAACGTCTCGGCCGCCGCCGGGTGCACCTGCCAGAACGCGTCCGGGCGCAGCCGCCACCGCCGGCCGACCGCGTGTTCGGTCACCGTGGCGGGTCCCGAGACCACCCGGATCCCTTCCCCGGAGCCCCGGCGGCGCCGGGTGAACACCGTGACCCCGCCGCCACCGACCCCCTCGCCGTCGCTGACCCCCTCGCCGCCGCTGACCACTTCCACGCCGCGCTGCCCCGGCCACTGCTGCCGCGTCACCGGCGCCGCCTGGATCTCCGGCGTGGCGATCAGGCAGCGCTCGATCGGCAGTACGTCGTGTGAACGGTGCCGGCGCAGCCCGACCCGCCCGGAGTCGTCGACGGCGTACTGCACCCGGGTGCGCCACCCCAGCCCGTCCCCCGGCAACGGCAGCACCTCGATGCCGGCCACCTCGCCAGGGTCCAGACCGCCGAGCCGGACCAGCTGCTCGCGTACCACGTCGGCCTTCAGCCGGCGTTGCGCGGGCAGCGAGGCGTGCTGGAAGTCGCAGCCACCGCACCGCCCCGGCCCGGCGTACGGGCACGGCGCCTCGACCCGGTCCGGGGACGCGTCCAGGACCTCCACCGCGTCGGCGCGCAGGTAGCCCTTGTGGACCTCGGTGACCGTGGCGCGGACCCGCTCGCCAGGCAGCGCGTGCCGTACGAAGACCACCTGGCCCTCGTGGCGGGCCACGCAGTGGCCACCGTGCGCCACCGGCCCGACCGTCAGCTCGAGGACGCTCACCGTCCACCCGGGTGGCGTTCCAGGTCGGAGCGCCACGCGGTGGTCGCCTCCTCCTCGTCGACGGGTGGCCGGGCACCGGTGAGCCGGCGGTCCAGCGCCGCCAGGTCACGCAGCTCGCTGGACTCCAGCTGCCACGGCACGCTGGTCACCATCACCCCGGGCTCGAACAGCAGCCGGGTCTTGAGCCGGAACGCGCTCTGGTTGTGCAGCAGGTGTTCCCACCAGCGGCCCACCACGTACTCCGGGATGAACACCGTCACCAGGTCGCGCGGGCTCTTGCGGCGGATCGATGTGACGTACTCGATGATCGGCGTGGTCATCTCCCGGTACGGCGAGTCGATCACCGCCAGCGGCGCCGGTACGTCACGCCGCTCCCACTCCGCCTGCAGCGCGCGGGTGTCGTCGTTGTCGACGTTCACGGTCACCGCGGTCAGCGTGTCCGGCCGGGTGGCGCGGGCGTACGAGACCGCCCGCAGCGTCGGCAGGTGAAGCTTGCTGACCAGCACCACCGCGTGGTTGCGCGCTGGCAGCACCGGCCGCTCCTCCGAGGGCGCCAGCTCACGCGCCACCCGGTCGTAGTGCCGCCGGATCCCCAGCATCAGCGCGTAGATCGAGGCCATCGCGGCGATCGAGATCCAGGCGCCGTGGGTGAACTTGGTGACCAGCACGATCACCAGCACACTGCCGGTCATCAACGCACCGAACCCGTTGATCATCTGGGCCCGCCGCATCCGGCGCCGTACCGACTGATCCCGTTCGGTACGCAGCAGCCGCGACCAGTGCCGGAGCATGCCGGTCTGCGAGATCACGAACGAGACGAACACCCCGACGATGTAGAGCTGGATCAGCGCGCTCTCGTTGGCACCGAACGCCGCGATCAGGATGCCGGCGAACACCGCGAGGAACACGATCCCGTTGGAGAACGCCAGCCGGTCGCCGCGGGTGTGCAGCTGGCGCGGCAGGTAGCGGTCCTGCGCGAGGATCGACCCCAGCACCGGGAAGCCGTTGAAGGCGGTGTTCGCGGCCAGCACCAGGATCAGCCCGGTGACCGCGGTGACGTAGAAGAAGCCCGCCGGGAACTGGTCGAACACCGAAGCGGCGAGCTGGGCGATCATCGTCTTCTGGATGTAGCCCTCGGGCGCTCCGAGCAGCTGGTACGCCGGATCGTCGGCCATCTTCACCCCGGTGGCGCGGCCCAGCATCAGCAGCCCGAGGAACATAGTGATCGACAGGGTGCCCATCATCAGCAGCGTGGTCGCCGCGTTGCGCCCCTTCGGCGGCTTGAACGCCGGTACGCCGTTGGCGATCGCCTCCACCCCGGTCAGCGCCGCACAACCCGACGAGAAGGTGCGCATCAGCAGGAACACCAGCGCGAACCCCGCCAGGTGGGTCTCCTCGGCCCGCAGCTCGAACCGCGCGCTCTCCGCCTGGATGTGTTCGTCGAGCACGTACACCCGGAACAGGCCGTACGCCACCAGGCCGACGATGCCGACAATGAACGCGTACGTGGGGATCGCGAACGCCGTACCGGACTCCTTGATCCCGCGCAGGTTCATCGCGGTCAGCAGCGCGATCGCGCCCAGTGAGAACAGCACCCGGTGGTGCTCCACGAACGGCAGCGCCGAGCCGAGGTTGGCCGAGGCCGCCGCGATCGAGACCGCCACCGTCAGGACGTAGTCGACCAGCAGCGCGCTCGCCACCACCAGACCGAACTTCCCGCCGTGGTTGACGTTGGCTACCTCGTAGTCGCCACCGCCAGACTGGTACGCCTGCACGTTCTGCCGGTACGAGGCGACCACCGCCACCAGCACCACCGCGATCAGCAACCCGATCCAGGGGCCGTACGAGTACGCCCCCAGCCCGGCGATCGACAGCGTCAGGAAGATCTGCTCCGGGGCGTACGCCACGGAGGACAGCGGGTCGGAGGCGAAGACCGGCAGCGCGATCCGCTTCGGCAACAGGGTGTGTTGCAGCCGGTCGGACCGGAACGGCCGCCCCACCAGGAGTCGTTTCACCAACGACGTCGGACTGGGCACGGCGGCCAGCATACTGTCGGTGTAGCGTCGGTTTGCGCCGATGGGGTCGGCGCCACGCGCGCGAGCAGCGGAGGCTGGATGCACATCGTGATCATGGGCTGTGGCCGGGTCGGCTCGACCCTGGCACAGAACGTGGAGGCACTGGGACACTCCGTGGCGGTCATCGACCAGAATCCCGAGGCGTTCCGCCGGCTGGGCACCGACTTCGCGGGCCTGACCGTCACCGGGATGGGCTTCGACCGCGATGTGCTGGTGGAGGCCGGGGTGGAGCGGGCCGAGGCGTTCGCCGCGGTCTCCTCCGGCGACAACTCCAACATCATCTCCGCCCGGGTGGCCCGGGAGACCTTCGGCGTGCAGCGGGTGGTGGCCCGCATCTACGACACCAAACGCGCCGCGGTGTACGAACGGCTCGGCATCCCCACGGTCGCCACCGTGAGCTGGACCGCCGGCCGGATCCTGCGCCACATGGTCCCCGAGCGGCACACCGAGCTGTGGCGCGATCCCACCAACGCGGTGTCGATCATCGAGTTGCCGTTCCACACCGGGTGGATCGCCCGGCCGCTGAGCCAGCTGGAGGAGCTGACCGGGGCCCGGGTGGCGTACCTGATGCGGTTCGGGGTCGGCACCCTGCCCACCGCCTCGACCGTGCTGCAGGACGGTGACCAGGTGTTCGCGCTGGTCACCGACGACATGGTGGACCCGGTGCTGAAGGTGGCGACCGCGCCGCCGGACGGGAGTCAGTGATGCGGGTCGCGATCGCCGGCGCCGGCAACGTGGGGCGCTCCATCGCCCAGGAGCTGATCGAGAACGGCCACCAGGTGCTGCTGATCGAACGCCAGCCCACGATGGTGCGCCCGGAACGGGTGCCGGCAGCGGAGTGGCTGCTCGCGGACGCCTGCGAGCTGTCCAGCCTGCAGGAGGCCGACCTGGCCAGCTGCGACGTGGTGGTCGCCGCCACCGGCGACGACAAGGTCAACCTGGTGGTCTCGCTGCTGGCGAAGACCGAGTTCGCGGTGCCGCGGGTGGTCGGACGGGTCAACCGGGCACAGAACGAGTGGCTGTTCACCGAGCAGTGGGGCGTCGACGTCTCGGTGAGCAAGCCCCGGATGCTCGCCGCGCTGGTCGAGGAGGCGGTCACCGTCGGCGACCTGGTACGGCTGATGACGTTCCGGCAGGGTCAGGCGAACCTGGTCGAGATCACGTTGCCGCCGGAGGCGCCGTACATCGCCCGGCCGGTACGCGACGTGCCGCTGCCCCGGGACACCGCGCTGGTCGCGATCGTACGCGGCAAGCGGGTGCTGGTGCCGAGCCCCGACGACCCTCTCGAGGCCGGTGACGAGTTGGTCTTCGTCTGCACCGACGAGATGGAAGAGGCGGTACGCGAGGTCGTCCTCGGCGCGATCGCCGACGCCGGCTGAGGCCATTGATCGCCGACCCCGGCTGCGGCCCTGGTCGCCGACGCCGGCTGAGGCTGTGGCGCGCGCTACGGCGCGGCCGGCGCCATTTCCTGCCGGTACTCCGGGTCGTGGGTGACGCGGCGTACCGCCCAGACCGTGACCGCGAGCATCAGCAGGTACGGCGGATACCCCATCGCGAGCTTCGCGACCCCCAGCCAGTTGGCCTCGTTGGCCGCCCAGAGCGCGTGCTGCACCACCGCCTTGGCCAGGAACGTCGCCGCCCACACCACCGTCAGCCACTGGAAGGTACGCAGCAGCCGCGGCCGCTCCCGCCACCAGTGCTTGCCGCCGGCGGAGATCACCGCCCACATGTACCCGATCACGGGGTGCCGCACCAGCACCGACCCGATCAGCACCACGCCGTACAGGTACGCCATCACGATGCCCGGCAGGTAGAAGTCCTGGGCCTTGCCGGTCCTCCAGGCGAGCAGCACGCCGAAGCCCACCCCGACCGCGCCATTGATCGCGTGCCGGATCGGCTGCCGGCGCAGCAGCCGGTAGCCGACCATCGCGGCCACCACCGCGATCGCGGCGATCAGCGCCGGGTTGAGCGACCAGATCACGTTGACGACCACGAACACCGCGACCGGGATCCCGGACTCGATCAGCCCGCGACCGCCGCCCATCTGCTGGGACAGCTGCTCGGAGAAGGTCGGCTCGCGGTCACCGGTCGCGTCCGCCTGGTCAGCGGTCGCCCGGTCCGCGGTCGCCCGCGCCTGGTCCGCGGCTGCGGCCTGATCAGTCACCCATCGCTCCTCGCGCCTGGTCCGTGTCACGGTCTGTCTCGCGGTCTATGTCGCGGCTTCCAGCTCGTACTGCGGGTTGAAGATGACCTTGCGGTCGTCCCGCACCGCCAGCCGGCCGGTCGCGGTCAGCTGCCTGCCCGGCTCGATACCCGCGATGTGCCGGCGACCGAGCCACACCAACGTGACCGAGTCACTGCCGTCGAACAGGTCGGCTTCGAGCGTGGGCACGTTGGTGCGAGGTGTGTATACCACGGTACGAAGTCGCCCTGTAACTGTCACCAGGTCACCGCGCTCGACATCGCACGCCCGGTTGCAGCCGGCCCGTACGCTCTCGTGCCGCAGCTGCTCGGCTTCCAGCTCCGCCTCGGAGGCGACCAGCCGGCGCAGCATCCGGCGTAACGGAGGCTCCCGATGCTCGGTGCTCCTCACCATCGTCGTCACCTTCTACAGGGCGGTGGCGGGCCTGAGCTTCGAGCCTACGTCGCGCCGGTTAATGCTGGTGCCCCGTCCGCCGGCCGTTGCGGGGCGCGTCGGCCTCCGGCTCCACCGGCTCCTCCTGCTGTGCCGCGAGCTGCTCGGCGATCTCCTCGGGCAGGGTCAGCGGCAGCGGTTCGCGCACCGGCCGAGCCTCCTTGTCACGCTCCACCGCCAGCCCGTCGAGGCACTCGTCGAGCCGCTTACCCGCGTCGGGGTCTGTCGCGGCGCGGCCCTGGATCAGGCCGCGCAGGAACCACCGGGGCCCGTCGACGCCGACGAACCGGATGTCGGCGGGACCGTTCGGCGTACGGACCCGGGCCTTCAGCTCGGTGCCGTACCGGCCGGGGACCTCCTCCACCGTGCCGCCGTCGGCGGCGATTGTGTCCCGCAGCTCGGTGCGCAGGTCGTCCCAGATCCCCTCTTCGCGCGGCGCGGCGAACACCCCCAGCTCGATCGCGCTGTCGTCGGCGACCAGTAGCACCGCCGTCGGGTCGCCCTCGGAGGTGATCTGCATCCGGATATCGACCCCCTCCACCTTCGGCAGCTTCAGGCTCCCGAGGTCGAGTCGCTCGGTGTCCCCGTCCGGCACGTCGGCGATGTCGTACGGGCCGCCCTCGCGCTTCGGCTCCTGCTCGGAGAGCCCGTCCAGCAGGACGTCGGCCTCTTCGTCCTCGTCTTCGAGCTCCTCGATCGGGGTCTCGGTGAAGACGTCGCCGTCCTCCGCGTGCCGCCCCGGGCGGCGCCGCCGGAAGAAAATCACTGTGCCTCCTGTAGAGCTGCCGGGCCGCTGTGCGCCGCCAGGCCACCGGTCGATCCATGGCCCCCGGCACCACGACGCGACTCGGGCAACTCGTCGACCAGATGGAAGCTGGCACGCTCCACCCGCTGGACGACCAGCTGCGCGATCCGGTCGCCGCGAGCCACACGAAAGGCCCGCACCGGGTCGTGGTTGATCAGATTGACCTTGATCTCACCACGGTAGCCAGCATCGACGGTACCCGGCGCGTTCAGCACCGTCACGCCGTACCGGGCGGCGAGCCCCGATCGGGGATGCACCAGCCCGACGTACCCGTCAGGCAGTGCGATCGCCACCCCGGTGGGCACCAGCGCGTGGCTACCCGGCGGCAGCTCCACCGGCTCCGCGGCCACCAGATCCGCACCGGCGTCGCCCGGGTGGGCGTAGGCCGGCAGCGGCAGGTCGGGGTCCAGCCGGCGTACCGCCACCGGCACGGCGTCAGTCATCACGTACTCCCTCCGGCGACGGGTACGCACCACGCGTGACTATCGCAGACGCCCGCCACCGGGCCGGACGGGACCCACCCGTACGCTCGACACATGCCGCAGCACCCGACCACCGCGAGGTACGCCGAACGCCTGGCACTGCCCTGGTGGCTGTGGCTGTCCGCGCTCGCGGTGACGGCGCTGCTCGCCGCCGAAATCCACCTCGGCGCGCCCGGCGTACGCTCCTGGACCCCGTACGTGGTGCTGCTGCCGGCCAGCGCGGCGGGGCTGTGGTGGCTGGGCCGGATCCGGGTGGCGGTGGAGGACGGCACGTTCGTGGTCGACGACGCCCGGCTGCCGGTCGGGGTGATCGCCGGCGCCGAGCCGCTGGACCCGGAGCAGAAGCGGGAGCTGCTCGGCCCCCGGTCGCATCCGCTGGCGTTCGTGGTGCAGCGACCCTGGATCCGCGGCGCGGTGAAGGTGACGCTGGACGACCCGGACGACCCGACCCCGTACTGGGTGGTGTCGTGCCGCCGGCCGGAATCGGTGATCACGGCGATCACCGAGGCGCAACAGACCGGCGCCGACTCCCGCTAGGAGTCAGCTCCTGGTGACGCCGCGCCGTTAGCCGGGGGCGGCGGGGTCACGGCGCCTTCGATGACCCGGTGCGGGCGCTGCTGCAGGTCCTTGCGGACCTCCTCGCCCACCGACCTGGTGGCGCGCCGGTTCAGCTCGGCACCGACGGCGGCGCCGGTGAGCAACGGAGCCAGCGTGGTCAGATTGCGCCCGAAGCGGCGCAGCAGCCGGTCCCGCAGCTCCTTGCGGGCGGCGGTGGAGAGCACCGCGCCCATCCCACGGCCCGAGGTCAGCGGATTCACCCCGCGCCGCTGCGCCCAGGAGGTCAGCAGCGCGGTGGCGCGCTGCATCGCGGTGCCGCGGACCGGCTGCCGGTAGATCTCGTGCAGCTCGCCGATCAGCTTCAGCTCCGCCGCCGCCACGGCGATCGTCTCGGCGGTGAGCAGCACCGGCGCGGTGAGCAGGGTGGGGGGCACCGCCCACTCGACCGCGGCGATCCCGCCGCCGGCCGCCCCGATCGCCGCGGTGGTCCGCGAGGCGTTACGGATCAACCGGGTCGCCAGCTCCTCGTCGGACAACCCCGGATGGTGGGTACGCAGAGTCTCCAGATCCCGCAGCGGCAGCCGTTCGGCGATCTCGGTCAGCAGCTCGATGACCGCGCCCATCACCGCCTGGGGCCGCGGTAACCAGCCGCCCCCGGTGGTACGGCCGGCGGTCTGCGTCACCAGGCGCCCCATCAGCCGGCTGCGCTCCGCGGCCTCGATGTCCTCGGACGCCAGCCGCGCCACCGTGTCCGACACCGCCCCCGGGTCGGCCCCCGGCCGCGGCGCGGCTTCTCCCGCCGGGTCGCCCGGCCCGGCCGGTGTCGGCCCCGGCGAACTGTCCGAAGTGGCCATCACGCACCCCCACCCGTGCGTACCGGATATGTCAGGCGGCGCACTCCCGGCAGATCAGCTCGCCTCTGCGCTCTTCGGCGAGTTGGCTGCGGTGGTGCACCAGGAAGCAGCGGGAGCAGCGGAACTCGTCGGTCTGCATGGGCAGCACCTTCACCGTGAGCTCCTCGTCGGCGAGGTCGGCTCCCGGCAGTTCGAAATTCTCCCCCAGCTCGGCCTCGTCGACGTCGACGGTGCCCGATTGTGCGTCGCCCCGGCGTGCCTTGAGCTCCTCGAGGCTGTCCTCCCCCATCTCGACCTCGTCGCGACGCGGGGCGTCGTAGTCCGTGGCCATCGGTGTCACACTCCCGTATCTGTGCTGCGCCCGGTGTAACGCCAGACGACATGTCTTCCTTACCCGCGATCGGCAAGTGTGCCACCAACCGCCGCGGAAACGGCTCCTGTCAAGCGGGGCACCTTACCTGGCTCTTGGAATCCAGTACGTTCCGGACCCGACAGTTGTTCCCGTTGTGACTCAAGCGACACACAAGATAGGCGAACGGTCCCTGACAAAGCGGGCGCCGCGCCGTGTGATCTACGACGCCGTACCTTGCCCGGTACCCCGTAGCGCGGTGTCGACACCCATACGGCGTGGATCCGCACGCTAATCTCTGCCCCATGACAAGGGGTGATCGCCGATGACCTTGGCACGGGTACGGGCTTTGCTGGTCGTGGGCATGCTGGCCGCCCTCGCCTCGGTGTTCGTGGTGTGGGCCATCATGCGGGACAGCCAGACCAGGGACGACGACGCTGCGCAGCGCTGCCGGGAGGGCGAGAAGCCGGCCGCCACAGCGATGCCGGAGCCGAAGGCCGTCACGATCAACGTCTACAACGACACCGACAAGCCGGGGCTGGCGCAGAGCATCGCCAACAAGCTCGAGGAGCGCGGCTTCAAGATCGGCAAGGTCGAGCAGGACAAGGACCGCAACGTGGTCGCGGGGACCGCTGAGCTGCGGTTCGGCCCCAAAGGGCTGGGCTCGGCGTACGTGTTGAGCGCGCACATCGTCGAGGCCGAGCTGCTGCCCGACACCGAACGCGAGGACGCCACCGTGGACGTGGTGCTCGGGCAGAAGTTCAAACAGCTGTCCTCGCCCGCCGAGGTCAACGACGCGCTCCGACTGATCGAGCCGTCGCCACCGGTCGGGATGTGCTGATCCCCGGCACAGGAGGGTGGTGTCAGGGCCCTCCGGCCGCTCAGGACCCCTGGCCGCTCAGGGCCCTCCGGTGGCTCAGGGGCCTCCTGCCGCGTCGTAGCGCACCAGCAGCTCGTGCAGGTCGGCGTGTACGGCTGGCGGCGCCGCAAGCACCATCGGCGTACCCGGTGGGGCGCCGGCCAGCCCGGTGACCAGCAGCCCCGCCTCCCGGGCGATCAGGCCGCCGGCGGCCAGATCCCACGGCGCCAGCCCCTTCTCGTAGAACGCGTCCACCCGGCCCTCGGCGGCGAAGCAGAGGTCCAGCGCCGCCGCACCCAGCCGGCGGATGTCCCGTACCCGCCCCAGCAGGCCGGTCAGCACCCGGGCCTGGTGGGTACGCCGCGCCGCGTCGTAGGAGAAGCCGGTCGCCACCAGGGACTGTGACAACTCCGTCACCGGCGAACCAGTCAGCCGGCGTCCGTCCCGGTACGCCCCGCCGCCGGCCACCGCGGTCCACTCCTCGCCGGTCACCGGGTTGCGCACCACCCCGGCCACCACCTCTCCGGCCACCTCGGCGGCGAGCGAAACCGCGTACTGGGGGATGCCGTACAGATAGTTGACGGTGCCGTCGATCGGGTCGAGCAGCCACCGTACGCCGCTGCCGTCGTGGTGCCCGGACTCCTCCCCCAGCACCGCGTCGCCGGGGCGGCGGTCACGCAGCACGTCGACGATCAATCGCTCGGTGGCGCGGTCGGCGGCGGTGACCACGTCGGTGGGGGTGCTCTTGGTCGCCACGTCGCCGACCGCCCGGTCCCGGCTCGCCCGCGCGGATTCGCCTCCCTGGCGGGCCAGTGTGACCGCCAGCTCGAGCAGTTCGTACCGGTCAGGCTGCTTGTCCTCGTCACCCACCCGGCCATCCTTTCAGGGCCGGTACCGCCACCACGCCGACCGGAAGAAGATGATCGGGCGGCCACGGCGTTACAATTCACGCCTGCCCACGTGCCGCGACAGCGGTGGGGCCCCCCGAGGACAGGCGGCGACGTCTGATCTGTGCACGCCATAGCCACTGAGAAGGGTCGTTCGTGACTGAAGTTCGCCGCACCACCGGCACCGACGTCCGCGCGTTCACCGAGTCCCTGGTAAGCCGCGCGTCCGGCACCGACGGTCAGATCGGCTCGGCCGAGGTCGCAGACGCCATGACAGCGGCGGAGCTGACCCCCGCCCAGGGCAAGCGGGTGCTCAAGGCGCTCTCCGAAGCCGGGGTCACCGTGCTGGTGGACGGATCGGCCCGCCGCGGCCGGCGCCGGGTGGTCGCCGCCCGCGCCGCGACCCCTGCGTCGAAGGCGACGACCGCCAAGGCCACGACCAACAAGACAGCCGCCTCGGCGGCCGACGAGCCGGGTGAGGTGGCAGAGGTGACCGAGGCCGCGGACAAGCCCACGCGCAAGCCTGCCAAGAAGGCCGCGGCGAAGAAGGCCGGCCGCAAGGCCGACACCGCGAAGACCAACGGCGCGGCACCGGCCGGTGGCGATGCCGCGATGAAGGTCGACGAGCCGATCGAGCTCTCCGACAGCCAGGACTTCGACTGGGACGACGAAGAGTCCGAGGCGCTGCGGCAGGCCCGCAAGGACGCCGAGCTCACCGCGTCGGCCGACTCCGTCCGGGCATACCTGAAGCAGATCGGCAAGGTGCCGCTGCTCAACGCCGAGCAGGAGGTCGAGCTCGCCAAGCGGATCGAGGCCGGCCTGTACGCCGCCGAGCGGCTCCGGCTGGTCGAGGAGGACGGCGAGAAGCTGTCCACCCAGGCGCGGCGCGACCTGCTCTGGGTGACCCGCGACGGGGAGCGCGCCAAGAACCACCTGCTCGAGGCCAACCTGCGGCTGGTGGTCTCGCTCGCCAAGCGCTACACCGGACGCGGCATGGCGTTCCTGGACCTGATCCAGGAGGGCAACCTGGGCCTGATCCGCGCCGTGGAGAAGTTCGACTACACCAAGGGCTACAAGTTCTCCACGTACGCCACGTGGTGGATCCGGCAGGCGATCACCCGCGCGATGGCCGACCAGGCACGGACCATCCGGATACCGGTCCACATGGTCGAGGTGATAAACAAGCTCGGCCGGATACAGCGTGAGCTGCTGCAGGACCTGGGCCGCGAGCCCACTCCCGAAGAGCTGGCCAAGGAGATGGATATCTCCCCGGAGAAGGTCCTGGAGATCCAGCAGTACGCCCGGGAGCCGATCTCTCTCGACCAGACCATCGGCGACGAGGGCGACAGCCAGCTCGGCGACTTCATCGAGGACTCCGAAGCCGTCGTGGCCGTGGACGCGGTGTCGTTCTCGCTGCTGCAGGACCAACTGCAGCAGGTGCTGCAGACGCTCTCCGAGCGGGAGGCAGGGGTGGTACGGCTGCGCTTCGGCCTCACCGACGGCCAGCCCCGCACCCTGGACGAGATCGGCCAGGTGTACGGCGTGACCCGCGAGCGGATCCGGCAGATCGAGTCCAAGACCATGTCGAAGCTGCGCCACCCGTCGCGCTCCCAGGTGCTGCGCGACTACCTCGATTGAGGCGAGCGGCGTGAGCGAGCGAAGCGAGCGAGCCAATTCGGCTCAGCAGCGCGCGCGAGCGCGCCGCCGAGCGAAGCGAGGTGGCGAGTGAGCGCTCGCGCTCAATCCCGAGCCGAGTGATGAGGTCGGAGGCGGCGAAGCCGCCGAACACCTCGACTGATCACGCCGACGCGCCGCGCACCCTGTTCCTCGGTGAGTGGGGCGTGTCGTGACGTTTACGTATCCGAGTCGTAACCCAAAGCATGGCAGGCTGGCCGCCATGACGAACTTCGGCGATGTGACGTTAGTCGCGGCCGCGCTGGGGAACGTCTGCGGTACAGGGCATGTTGGAGCTGGTGTGAGATCGTCGGTAACAACTACCCCACACCCGCGAAGCACACCGTGACCGGTCACACTGCGAAGGAGGAGGCGATGACCCCGACACTGACGCCGCCCGCGGCGGTATGGTCCGCTGCCGGCGAGCGCTGCGATCGCTGCAGTGCAGGTGCCAAACTCCGTGTCCTGATGGCTGGCGGCGGTGACCTGCTGTTCTGCGGGCATCACGCCAACAAGTACGCCGAGCAGCTGGTGAAGATCGCCACAGACGTCTCGGTCGACCCGGACTTCACCTGGGTCGGCGCGGAGCTGATGTCGGACAACTGAGCACCACCTGATACCTGAACGTCTACGGGCGCCCTGCCGTACGGCAGGGCGCCCGTACGTCTCTGGCGGGTCCGGCCCCGCGCGGCGGGCTCACAGGACTGGGCGGTGGGCTCACCAGGACTGGATGGCGGCGATCCTGGCTTCCAGCTGCTCGATGGTGGCCTGGGCGCTGGGCGGGCCGCCGCAGACCCGGCGCAGCTCGGCGTGGATCTTTCCGTGGGGCCGGCCGGAGCGGTGGTGCTCGGCGGCCACCAGAACGTTGAGCTGCTTGCGCAGCGCCACTCGGCGCTGTCCCGCCGGCAGCGGAGCCGGCTCGGGCGTCGCCTCCCCGGTGCCGCCGGGGGCCGCGCGGCGCTGTGAGGCGAGCTGGTCGGCCTGCCGCTTTGCCAGCACCGCCGCCACCTGCTCGGAGGTCAGCAGGCCTGGCAGCCCCAGGAAGTCCTCTTCCTCGGGCGTGCCGGCGACGATCGGGGTGCCCCACGAGTTGCCATCGAAGATCACCTGGTCCAGCTCGGCGGTGGCGCCGACCGCCTCGAAGCCGGGAAGCTGCTCGGTCGCCTCGTCCTGGCGGCGCTCCGCCGCCTCTAGCAGCAGCTCCTCCTCGGACCGCTTCTCTCCCAGGACGTGGTCCCGCTCGGCCTCCATCGCGCTGGCCAGCTCCAGCAGCGGCGGCACGCTGGGCAGGAACACCGACGCGGTCTCACCCGAGGCGCGGGTACGCACGAACCGGCCGATCGCCTGGGCGAAGTAGAGCGGGGTCGACGCGCTGGTGGCGTACACCCCGACCGCCAGGCGCGGGATGTCGACGCCTTCGCTGACCATCCGGACCGCGACCAGCCACCGGTCGTCGGATTCGGCGAACTTCGCGATCCGCTCGCTGGCGCCGGCGTCGTCGGAGAGCACCACCACCGGCGAACTGCCGGTGATCTCGGCGAGCAGCTTGGCGTAGGACCGGGCGGCGTTCTGGTCGGTGGCGATCACCAGGCCGGCGGCGTCGGCCATCCCGGCGTTGCGCTTGTGCCGCAGCCGGGCATCGGCCGCGCGCAGCACCTGCGGCATCCAGTCGCCACGCGGGTCCAGCGCGGTACGCCACGCCTTCGCGGTCACGTCGCTGGTCAGCGGCTCCCCCAGCCGGGCCACCAGCTCGTCACCCGCGCTGGTACGCCACCGCGCCTCCCCGGAGTACGCCAGGAAGATCACCGGCCGCACCACGCCGTCGGCGAGCGCGTCGGCGTAGCCGTACGTGGAGTCCGCGCGGGAGCGCAGCAGCCCGTCGGGGTCGCGCTCGTAGCTGACGAACGGGATCGGGTTGTCGTCGGAGCGGAACGGGGTGCCGGTCAGCGCCAGCCGCCGCTCGGCCGGCTCGAACGCCGACTTCACCCCGTCGCCCCAGGTCTTCGCGTCACCGGCGTGGTGGATCTCGTCCAGGATCACCAGGCTGCGGCGGGCCAGCGTACGGCGCCGGTGCACCGCCGGCGCCATCCCGACCTGGGCGTACGTGACCACCACCCCGTGAAAGTCCGAGGAGGTGTGCTGGTCGGCGTTGCGGAAGTCGGGGTCGAGCGCGATGCCGACCCGCGAGGCGGCCAGCGCCCACTGGGCCTTCAGATGCTCGGTCGGCGCCACCACGGTGACCGTCTGCACGGCGCCTGCGGCGAGCAGCTCCGCGGCGACCCGCAGCGCGAACGTGGTCTTGCCGGCACCCGGGGTGGCGACCGCCAGGAAGTCCTCGGCGGGACGCCGCAGGTACGCCACCAGAGCCCGCCGCTGCCAGGCGCGCAACGTCCCGGCCTCGACCTTCGGTGGCGGCGGCATGCGGTCCCCCGTTCTGTAGTTGGCCTGGCAAGCAACACCCCCGACGCAGGGCGACGAGGGCGGGTCCAGGGTATCCAATCCAGCCACGGCGACCGAGCTATGACGGCACCGGAGCGGACCATTTCCGGTACAGCGCGAGCATGCGTACTCCGAATACCAGTGCGGCGGCGGTGATCGCCGCCGCGGCGCGGGGCAGTGTGGTGGCCGAGGCCGCGGTGACCGCGACCGCGCCCAGCAGCGCCGCCACGGCGTAGATCTCGCGGCGCAGTACCACCGGGATCTCGCCGGTGAGCAGATCCCGGCCGAGCCCGCCCCCGATCCCGGTGATCATGCCGACGATGCAGGCGCCGAACGGCGGCACCCCGGCATCGAGCGCCTTCAGCGTGCCGACCACGGTGAACAGCCCGAGCCCCGCCGCGTCCAGCACCAGCATCACCCGGCGCAGCCGATGCAGCGCCGGGTGCAGGTAGAACACCAGGAGCGAGACCAGCGCCGCGACGGCGACGTACGGCCAGGCGGTGAACGCCAGCGGCGGTACGTCACCGATCACCAGGTCGCGCGCCACTCCCCCGCCGAGCGCCGCCACCACCCCGACGAACGCCACCCCGAACAGGTCCAGCCGTTTCGCCACCCCCGCCGAGGCGCCGGAGGCGGCGAACACCGCCACCCCGACCAGGTCGAGGACGACCAGCAGGGCGAGTGCGCCGTTCAGTCTTCGCCGCCCGGACCCTCGGGCATCGACTCGAAGATCTCCTTGCACACCGGGCACACCGGCGAACCGGGCTTCGCGGACTTGGTGACCGGGAAGACGGCGCCGCACAGAGCGTAGACCACGTTTCCCATCACGGCGCTCTCGACGATCTTGTCCTTGCGTACGTAATGGAACATCTCCGGGCCGGTGTCGGCGTCGCGGGTCTCCGGCCGTACGTCGGTCTGCGTACTCATGACCACCAGTGTGGCAGGCCAGGCACCCCGGGGGCCGCCCGAGCCGACGCCCGCGCGGGCCACGTGATAGAAATCCCGCTGTGAAGGACCGGACAAACCTGCGCCGGGCGATCGCCCGTACCCCCTTCGCCCGGGCCGCGGTGTTCCCCACGCGGCTGGGGCAGGTCGGCCGGTACAACGCGAAGCTGCTCGGTACGTCGGTGAAGTGGCTGTTCAGCTCCCGCGAGCACACCAACTTCACCTACGACCTCAGCAATCGCAATCTCAACCACCTCGCCTGGTACGTCGCCACGGTGTGCGACGCGCCGATCCGCGAGGTACGGCTGTGGGCGCAGGAGTTGGTGAGGAACGAGGAGCTGCGTACCCACATCGCGACCAGGACGGCCGAGGTCGCGCGGGGCCGGCTCGGCGATCGCACCGCCCGGTACGCCCGCCGGATCGGCTGGTACGCCATGATCCGCGCCCGCAAGCCGAAGCACGTGGTGGAGACCGGCGTGGACAAGGGGCTCGGCACCCTGGTGATCGCCGCCGCGCTGCTGCGCAATGCCGAGGAGGGCCACCCGGGACGGGTCACCTCGATGGACATCAACCCGGAGGCCGGCTACCTGGTGAGGCCACCGTGGTCGGAGGTGGTCGACCTGGTGATCGGCGACTCGCAGCAGTCGATCACCGAGCTGACCACCCCGGTGGACCTCTTCCTGCACGACAGCGACCACGCGCCCGAGCGGGAGCGCGGCGAGTTCGAGAAGGTCGAGCCGATGCTGGCGCCGGGCGCGCTGCTGCTCACCGACAACGTCAACGCCACCGACGTGTTGGCGCAGTACGCGGAGCGCACCGGGCGGCGGTTCCTGGCCTTCACCGAGCAGCCGAGGAAGCACTGGTTCCCCGGCGACGGCATCGGCGCCGCCTGGTAGCGCTGTGGGCGCTCCCGGCGTAGCCCTGTGGCCGGTCCCACCGCCCGCATGGGAGGCTGAGGACATGAGTGCTACGTTGCGCCTCGCCCAGCACCCCGACGCCGACGCGCTGCTGTCGGCCAGCCCGCTCGCGCAGCTGGTCGGGATGCTGCTCGACCAGCAGGTCCCGATGGAGAAGGCGTTCAGCGGGCCGTACGTGCTGACGCAGCGGCTCGGCCACCAGCCCACCGCCGAGGAGATCGCCGGGTACGACACCGACGCCCTGGTGGAGCTGTTCAGCCGTACCCCGGCGATCCACCGGTTCCCCGGCTCGATGGCCAAGCGGGTGCAGGTGCTCTGCCAGTACCTGCGCGACCACTACGACGGCGACGCCGAGGCGGTGTGGCGGGACGTGCCGACCGGCAAGGAGCTGCTCAGGCGCCTCAAGGCACTTCCCGGGTACGGCGAGCAGAAGGCCAAGATCTTCGTCGCACTGCTCGGCAAGCAGCTGGGGGTACGCCCGGACGGCTGGCGCGAGGCCGCCGGCGCGTACGGCGAGGAGGGCTCGACCCGCTCGGTCGCCGACGTGGTCGACGAGGAGTCGCTGCAGCGGGTCCGCGAGTTCAAGCGGCAGGCGAAGCAGGCCGCCAAGGCGGGGGCCTGACCGTGGCGCGCCGCCCGGTCGTCATCACCGACGCGGAGCGCAGCCAGGACGAGCAGCTGCGCAGCCGGCAGATCCGGTACGCCACGATGATGGGGATCCGGGTGGTCTGCCTGATCATCGCCGGGGTGCTGGTCTCGGTGCAGGCGCCGATGCTGTGGCTGTGGGTGACGTTGTGCGTGGCCGGGATGGTGCTGCTGCCGTGGATGGCGGTGCTGATCGCCAACGACCGCCCGCCCAAGGAGAAGCACCGGCTCGGCGCGGTGGCCCGCGGCTGGCGCCGCCGCTCCGCACCACCGGCGGTAGCTGGTGACGCACCCGACCAGGCCGCGATCGCGGCCACCGAGCACCGGGTGATCGACGCCGACTAGGAGCCCGATCGTCGCGGCCGCGCGTCCGCTGCCCGATCACCCTGGCCGGGCGCCGACCAGGCTCACCGCCTGCGCGGCGACCCGCGCCGCGGCGTCCAGC
>JBOGDE010000082.1:0-18214 GCA_050701695.1 Micromonosporaceae bacterium | reverse complement strand
CGACCCCCCGAACCCCCCGATGGCGCTGCGCGCCCGGCGCGCGCGGCCCCGGCATGTTGCCGGGGGATGACCCCCCGGAGCCCCGACGGCGTTTCGTGCGCGGTGCTGCTGCGCCCGTATCTGGCCGGGCACGGCTAGGCTTGGGGTCGCGGCGTGTCGGACACGCCGCTCTGACGACGGCCCAGGAGGCAGCGTTGAGAAGTTCGAACATGGTGCTGGGCAACTTCGCGAGCAAGACCGCCCAGCAGACCTCGCCCGCCCCGTACGGCGCCCCGGACCAGCAGGGCTACGGCTACCCGGCGCCGCCGCAGGCGGGCGCGCGGATGACGGTCGACGACGTGGTGATGCGGACCATCACCCTGCTCGCCGTCACCGGTGTCACCGCGGCGCTGTCCTGGATGTTGCTGCCGCCGGCGCTGGCGCTCCCGCTGATGGTGGTGGGGTCGATCCTGGGCCTGGTCGCGATGCTGGCGATCTCGTTCATGCGGATCACCAACCCGGCGATCATCATCGGGTACGCGGTGCTGCAGGGCCTGATCCTCGGTGTGATCAGCCAGGCGTTCGAGTCCTGGTTCCCCGGGATCGTGCTGCAGGCGGTGATCGGCACCTTCGGGGTGTTCGCCGTGATGGCGGCGCTCTACACCTCCCGGATCGTCCGGGCGACCCCGTTCTTCCGCAAGGTGGTGACCGGTGCGCTGCTCGGCGCGCTGGTGCTGTTCGTGGTGAACTTCGCGCTGAGCATGTTCGGCGTCGACGCCGGGCTGTTCAACGACCCGACCGACGGCCAGGGCGCCAACTGGTTCCAGTGGCTGCTCGCGGTCGGCCTGGTGGTGCTCGCGGCGGTGGCGTTCATCCTCGACTTCGACCTGGTGGAGCAGGCGGTACGGGCCGGCGCCGAGCAGAAGTACGCCTGGTACGCCAGCTTCGGTCTGCTGGTCGGCCTGGTCTTCCTCTACATGCAGCTGTTGCGTCTGATCTCCATGTTCCGTGAGTGATGACCCCTCAGAGGAGCTGCGCCGCGCGGTCGAGCGGCTGCTGCGGCAGGTGACGCACTGGACGCCGTCCCGTTGGGGGGCGGCGTCCGGCGTGTCCGGGCCCTCCCGGCGGAGCCGGGGCGAGCAGGTGCACACCCTGGTGCAGCGGCTGGCCGACCTGGCCGCCGACGCCGAGGGTCAGCCCCGCCGCCCGGTGCCACGCCTCGACAACGACCTGGCGCTGCCCGACCAACTCGCGGTGGTGACGCTCGACCTGCTCCGCGCCGAGCCCACCCCACAGCGCCTGGCGGCCGCCCTCACCGCGGTGACCGAAGCCCGCAGTACCCTCTGACCGCCCGGCCCACGTGGGTGCGGCCGGCCCGTCGAGCCGCGCAGTGCCGGGCGGCGCGGGGGAGCCTCACCTGAGCCGGGCCGCCGCCGAGCGGGGTCGTCGTCAGGTCATGCGTTCGATGATCATCGCCATGCCCTGGCCACCGCCGACGCACATGGTTTCCAGGCCGATGGTCTTGTCGTGCCACTGCAGGCCGTTGATCAGGGTGCCGGTGATCCGGGCGCCGGTCATCCCGAACGGGTGGCCGACGGCGATCGCGCCGCCCATCGTGTTCAGCTTCTCCACAGGGATCCCGAGCTGCTGGTACGACGGGATCACCTGTGCCGCGAACGCCTCGTTGATCTCCACCAGGTCGATGTCGTCGATGGTCATGCCGCCGCGTACCAAGGCCTGTTTCGAGGCTTCCACCGGGCCCAGCCCCATGATCTCCGGGGAGAGGGCGGAGACCCCGGTGGAGAGGATCCGGGCCAGCGGGCGCAGCCCCAGCTCACCGGCCTTGCGGGCGCTCATCAGCACCACCGCGGCGGCGCCGTCGTTGAGCGGGCAGCAGTTGCCGGCGGTGATCCGCCCGTCCGGCCGGAACACCGGCTTCAGCCCGGCGACACCCTCCAGCGTCACCCCGGGCCGGGGGCCGTCGTCGGTGGAGACCACGGTGCCGTCGGGCAGCGTGACCGGGCTGATCTCCCGGGCCCAGAACCCGTCCTTGATCGCCTGCTCGGCGAGATTCTGGCTGCGTACGCCGAACGCGTCCATCTCTTCGCGGGAGATCCCGTACACCTGGGCCAGGTTTTCGGCGGTCTGCCCCATCGCCAGATAGATGTCGGGTACGGCGCCGGCCTCGCGCGGGTCCCGCCAGACCGCCGCACCGCCCTCGGCGCGTTTCACCGACCGGGCGCGGGCGTCGTCGAACACCGGATTCTCCCAGCCGCCGCCGACCAGCTCCCGGGCCTCGTCGGGGAGCCGGTCGGAGTTGCCGCGGGCGTACCGGGAGACGCACTCGACACCGGCGGAGAGGAACACCTCGCCCTCGCCGGCCCGGATCGCGTGCATCGCCATCCGGGTGGTCTGCAGGCTGGACGCGCAGTAGCGGGTCAGGGTGGCGCCGGGCAGGTGGTCGTAGCCGAGCAGGATCGAGACCACCCGCGCCATGTTGAAGCCCTGCTCGCCGCCGGGCAGCCCGCAGCCGAGATACAGGTCGTCGATGTGCGTCGGGTCCAGCTCCGGGATCTTGTCCAGCGCGGCACGGATCACCGCAGCGGTCAGATCGTCCGGGCGTACGTCCTTCAGCGACCCCTTGCCGGCACGGCCGATCGGGGAGCGCGTGGTCGCAACGATGACAGCCTCAGCCATGCGCCACACCGTACCCGCATCGGCGAGCATGCCTGGAGTGCTGCCTCAGTGGGGCCGCCTCAGCGGAGCCGCCCAGTGGGAGCCGGCTTAGCTGGAGTGCAGCGAGCGCACCGCGTCGTGCACCGCCGGGTAGAGCGCGTGCGCCCAGATCCGGTACCCGTCGGCCGAGGGGTGGAAGCCGTCCACACAGATGGTGCCCGGGTCGGCCCGGAACACCGCGCTGGTACGCCCGGCCAGGTCGACCGCGACGCCCCCGGCTTCCCGCACCGCCGGCTCCTGGGCGTACGCGATCCGCTGCCCCAGCCAGCCCACGATCTGCCGCAGCGGCGGACCGAGCGCGCGGGAGGCCGCCAGGTCGGGGCAGGTGCCGACCACCACCGCGACCCCCGCGTCGAGCAGCCGGGCCACCGCGTTGCCGAGGTGGGTGGCCGCCTCGGACGGGTGGACCAGCCCGGTCACGTCGTTCAGCCCGACCAGGATCACCGCCACGTCGGGGCGCTCGCCGAGCAGCGCCCGCGACACCTGGGTGTCCAGGTGCAGTGACCGGGTGCCGGAGACCGCCACGCTGGACAGCTCGATGCGGTGCCCGTCGCCGGCCAGCAGCGTCGCCAGGTGGCCGCCCACGGAATCCTCTACCAACAGCACGCCGACCCCGGCGGCGAGCGAGTCGCCGAGCATCACCAGCCGTACGGTGTCCGGGTTCTCCTCGCCGACCGTGGCCCGGATACCGGGTCCGATGGCGGGGCGGGCGTAGCGGCGCAGCCGGGCGGCGAGCAGCTCCACCCCGAGCACACCGACCAGGCCGGCGGTGGTGACCAGGGCGGCGTACCCGACGCCACGGACGATCCGGCCGGCGGTGTTCATCGTCGACTCCGTTCCGGTGTCTCGCGCTCGTCCTGGGTGATCCCGGCCAGTGCCGCGTTGTCCTCGGCTGGCGCCCGGTCTTCGGCGCGACCGGTGGCGCGGCCTTCGGCGGTGGCCAGGTCCTCGGCGGTGGCCTGGCTGAGCTCAGCGGAGCGCGGTCCCTCGCCGCGGGCCCACTGGATAAGCTCGGCCCAGCGCCCCTTCGGGCCCCGCTCGGTGCCGTCGACCTCGGCTTGGTGGACCTCCGTACCGGCGTGGTATGCGGCGGTCACCGCGGCGCGCGGCAGCGAGCTGACCCCGGCGCTGCGGGTCGGCGGCGCCTCGTCGGTCAGCTGCAGCGCCAGCGTGAACGCGGGCAGCATCGCGGCGGCCGCGGCGGCGTACCCCTCGGCGGAGGGGTGGAACCGGTCCTCGCTGAACAGCCGGTCAGGGTACCGGGCGAACTCGGGCCCGAGCAGGTCGCCGAGCGAGACGGCGCGGCCGCCCGCCTCCACCACCGCGATGGTCTGCGCCGCGGCCAGCTCCCGGCTCCAGCGCCGCGCCACCCAGCGCAGCGGCGGCCGGATCGGCTGGATCGTGCCCAGGTCAGGGCAGGTGCCGACCACCACCTCGGCGCCGGCCTCGCGGAGCCGGGTGACCGCGTGGGCGAGGTGGCGTACCGCCACGCTGGGCCACACCCGGTGGGTTACGTCGTTGCCGCCGATCATGATCAAGGCCAGGTCGGGCCGATGCTCGAGTGCCCGGTCGACCTGCTCGTCGAGGTCGGCGGAGAGCGCCCCGACCACGCCGGCGGTACGCAGCCGTACCGGGCGGCCGGCGATCCGCGCCAGGTTGCGCGCGACCACCGCCCCCGGAGTCTGCCGGTACGAGCTGACTCCCAGCCCCACCGACGAGGAGTCGCCCAGCACCACCAGCCGCAGCGCCTCGCCGTGCTGGTCCTTGCCGTACGTGCCGTCGGAGTCCGGCGGGTCACCCTTGGGCAGCCCGATGGTGCGCCGCGCGTGGTTGACCTGGCTGACGATCAGACCCGCGGCCACGGCGCCGAGCACCCCGATGCCGCCACCGCCGTACATCGCGGCGGTGGCTACTCTGCGTGCACGCGAGACCCGGCCCATCGTGCCCCTCCTGCTGCTTGCGTGCCTCTTGGTATTCGAGGCTAGCCCGTACCCGCCGCCGGGACCTGCCGGCGGGACGAACCCGGCTGTCGTACCCCCGACTCGTTCGGGGCCAGGGCGGGCAATCTGGCGACGAATCGGCCACTATGGAGGTCGGAGGGTGAGACGTATGCCGAAGGTTATGGGTCCGACTGGGGCGTTTGTCGCGCTGTGGCGTGCCATCCGCGCGTCCAAGAAGGCGGGTACGCCCGGGCTGGCCGAGCGGTTCAAGGCGTTCCCACGCCTGCTCGGCGCCAGGTTCCGCGGGGCGTATCAGGAGCTGAGCTGGGGCCGGCTGGGGCTGATCGCGGCCGCCGTGCTGTACGTGATCTCACCGGTGGACTTCGTCCCGGAGCTGCTGCTGGGTCCGATCGGGCTGCTCGACGACGGTGTGGTGATCGCCTGGATCGCCGGAGCGGTGCTGGACGAGACCGAGCGCTTCATCGTCTGGGAGCGTGGCGGTCGGCGGGCCGGCCCGGCCGCCGAGGACAGCCCGGACGGCGTCATCGACGGCGAAGTCGTGGGGTAGTCGGCGGCGCGGCGCGACGGGTCGTAGGCTCGCAGGCGTGACCCGGTCCACGCTGACCGGGAGCCCGGTCAACGACGACCGGTGGCCTGGCCGTACGCGGCTGGGAAGACCTGGAAAGGGCACCCGATCGTGCAGTACTACGAGTCCGTCGCCGACCTGATCGGCAACACCCCGCTGGTACGGCTCCGCAACCTCACCGAGGGCATTGCCGCGACCGTGCTGGCGAAGGTCGAGTACCTCAACCCCGGAGGCAGCGTCAAGGACCGGATCGCGGTCCGGATGATCGACGCCGCCGAAGAGGAGGGGCTGCTCAAGCCTGGCGGCACCATCGTCGAACCCACCAGTGGCAACACCGGTGTGGGCCTGGCGATCATCGCGCAGCAGCGCGGCTACAAGTGCGTCTTCGTCTGCCCCGACAAGGTCAGCGAGGACAAGATCAACGTCCTGAAGGCGTACGGCGCCGAGGTCGAGGTGTGCCCGACCGCGGTGGCGCCGGAGGACCCCCGATCGTACTACAACGTCTCCGACCGGCTGGCCCGCGAGATCCCCGGTGCCTGGAAGCCCGACCAGTACTCCAACCCGAACAACCCGCGCTCCCACTACGAGACCACCGGTCCGGAGCTGTGGCAGCAGACCGAGGGTCGGATCAGCCACTTCGTCGCCGGCGTCGGCACCGGCGGCACCATCTCCGGCACCGGCCGTTACCTGCGGGAGGTCTCCGACGGCGGCGTGAAGATCATCGGCGCCGACCCCGAGGGGTCGGTGTACTCCGGGGGTACGGGTCGCCCGTACCTGGTGGAGGGGGTCGGCGAGGACTTCTGGCCCGGCACGTACGACCGGGACATCTGTGACGAGATCATCGCGGTCTCCGACCGGGACTCGTTCGAGATGACCCGCCGGCTGGCCCGCGAGGAGGGGCTGCTGGTCGGCGGCTCCTGCGGTATGGCGGTGGTCGCCGCGCTCGAGGTGGCCCGCCGGGCCGGCCCCGACGACGTGATCGTGGTACTGCTGCCCGACGGCGGCCGCGGCTACCTGTCGAAGATCTTCAACGACGAGTACATGGCGCGGTACGGCTTCATGCGCACCGGTACCGAGCACATGACCGTGCTCGACGTACTGACCCGCAAGGACGGGCGGCTGCCGGACATGGTGCACGCCCACCCGACCGAGACGGTCCGCGACGCGATCGACATCCTCCGGGAGTACGGCGTGTCCCAGATGCCGGTGCTGAAGGCCGAGCCCCCGGTGGTCACCGGCGAGGTGATCGGATCCATCATGGAACGCGACCTGCTCGACGCGCTGTTCACCGGTGGTGCCCACCTGCACGACAAGCTCGAGGGCCACATGTCATCGCCGCTGCCGATGATCGGCGGCGGGCAGCCGGTCTCCGAGGCGGTGGCGCTGCTGGAGAAGGCGGACGCCGCGATGGTGCTGGTAGACGGCAAGCCCGCCGGCGTCGTCACCCGGCAGGACCTCCTCACCCACCTGGAGGCCAGCCGGTAGCGGCTGAGGCGCGCGCTGGCGGCGTTCTCGCTCGCTTGTGTGCCAACACCGCACACGGCGCTCGCTGCGGGCTTGCCAGCGGCGTTCTCGCTCGCTTGTGTGCCAACACCGCACACGACGCTCGCTGCGGCCTTGCCAGCGCACACCTCAGCCGCTACCGGGTGGCCAGCTCTTCGGGGATGGCGATCACGTCGACGTACGCGCCCCGGCGGAGCAGGGTGATCGGCAGCCGGGTGCCGATCGCGGTGCCGAGCATCAGCCGCTGCAGGTCCTGTACGCCGGTCACCGGCCGGTCGCCGGCCGAGACGATCACGTCGCCGAGGAACACCCCGGCCACCCCGGCGGGGCTGCCCGGCACCACCTCGGCCACCCGGAGCCCGGTACGCTGCCCCCGCCGTTCGGCGACGGCGGGGGAGAGCGGCACCGGCATCCCGCCGACGCCGAGCCAGGCCCGGCGTACCCGGCCGGAGGAGAGCAGCTCCCCGATGATCTGCCGGGTCACCGAGTTGACCGGCACCGCCAGCCCGAGCCCGTACCCGGCGACGGCGGTGTTGATGCCGACCACCTCGCCGCTAGCCGCGGCGAGCGCGCCGCCGGAGTTGCCCGGGTTGAGGGCGGCGTCGGTCTGGATCACGTCGTCGATCAGCCGGAGGTGGCGCCCGTGGCGCGCCGGGATCGAGCGCCCGAGCCCGCTCACCACACCGGCGGTGACCGATCCGGACAGCCCCATCGGGTTGCCGACGGCGATCACCAGCTGCCCGATCCGCAGCCGGTCGGCGTCGCCCAGGATCGCGGGCTCCGCCTGCCCGCCCCGGGTGCGCAGCACCGCCAGATCCGACAACGGGTCGGCGCCCACCACCTGGAAGTCGGCCTCGGCGCCGTCGGCGAAGGTCGCCGTACCGCCGCTGGCGCGGGCGACCACATGCGCGCTGGTGAGCAGGAACCCGTCAGGGGTGAACACCACCGCTGAGCCCGAGCCCCCGCGCGGCGTGTCGATCCGGACACTCAGCACCGACGGCAGCAGCCGCGCGGCGACCCGCGACACCACCCGGCTGTAACCGTCGAGCGCCGCATCACCCGGGTCGGCCGGGGCATCGCCGTCGGACACTGGGCCGTCGGGCGCGGGGTCCGTACTCATGCCGACTGCAACGCGGTGGTCGGCCACATCGATGCCCGTAGCCGGATTCGCTGTCAGCGAACCCCATCCCGCTGTTACGTGCTGCCGCCGTTCTCGATCTCGGCGAGGTGTGCGACGTTCGCGATGTCGTCGGGGTCCTGGCTGGCGTCGTTGCCGAACCAGGCGTCGAGGATCTCGGTGAGTGCGGCGTCGGAGGTCAGCCGCAGACTCAACGCGAGTACGTTGGCGTCGTTCCATTTCCGCGCACCCGCCGCGGTCTGGGCGTCGGCGCAGAGTGCGGCCCGGATACCGGGCACCTTGTTCGCCGCGATCGACGCGCCGGTGCCGGTCCAGCAGCAGACCACGCCCTGGGCGGCGGCGCCGTCGGCGACGTCATGGGCCACCGTCTCGCAGGCCCAGGCCCAGTCCGTGCGCTCGCCCGGACGCAGCGCTCCGTGGCAGATGACCTGATGTCCGCGGCGGGTCAGCTCGGCCACCACCGCTTGTGCGATGCCGGTGTCCTCGTCCGCCGCCACAGAGATGATCATCTGATTCCTCGCTCTCGGCCCATCGTCAAGTCCATCACGTTTCACCGGGCCCGACCTGGCCTGGCCGACCTCGAAACTATTTTTCGCTATTGTTGACTCGCCATCAATTTATCGCCATCATGTGAATTGTCCCCTGGCGCTTGTCGGTTGGCGCAGACCTCTCCCGGAGGTGTGAATGGCGACAGTTTCCCTACTTCTTGCCGAGCGCTAGCTCGACGTACCCGGCACCTTTCACTACGAGGTGCCGCGCGACCGGACCGGACCGGCTCACCCGGAATCCTGCAACCCCCGGTCATGCGCACATCCCTCGCGCCCAGTGGACATTCATCGTGACGCCATGTTCGGCGTCCGGTCGCACCTGCCCAGATCCTGGAAAGGGAGGCTCTCCATGGCTTCATTCAACTGCGAAGTGACCTGGTTCGACTGCAGTTCCACCCACCCTGGCGCGTGCGGCACCTGCCGCTCCGGCAATCTCCAGCACGCCTGGCCGAACGCGTCGTACAACTGCTGGGTGATCACGCGTCCCGACCGGTGTGGACGCAGCGTCAGCCGGCGCGGCTGCGGATTCCGGCACCGTACCCGCAGCCTGTGCAACGGCCGTTCGGTGGTCACCTCGATCGCCGACTGCGGGCCGCAGACCGACCTGTTCTGCGGCGAACGCGCCTGCTGCAGTGGGCGCTGTGCGCGCGACCGGATGATGGACCTCACCCGGGCCGCGTTCAGCAATCTGCACAGCCTGTCGATGGGTAAGTTCCCCGGCACCATCTCGCTGCCGTAACGAAGGAGGTGTGACCATGGATCGCAGAAGTCTGCTCAGCAGCGCCGTACTCGGTAGCGCGGGTGTGGTGGGCGCCACCGCGTTCGGCTCGGTCGGGCCGGAGGCGGCCTACGCCGCCGAATCCGTCGATCTCGCCGCGGAACTGGACGCGGCGGGGCTGCACGACCCCAACTTTGTCGACGGCCGGGTGACCTCCATCAACGGCAGCCAACTGCTGGTGGAGGCGTACGACGTCGGCGTCATCGAGCGGGTCTACGTCGCCGGTGGTACCAGCATCTGGAAGCTGCGTCCCGCCGGATTCGACAAGATCGAGGTCGGTGACCGGGTCTCCGCCCGCGGAGTCCGGATGCCCGACGGTGCGCTCGCCGCTGACGCGGTGTGGATGAACATCGTCAGCTTCACCGCCCACGTCACCTCGATCGGGCGCAACGTGATCAACCTCGACCACGCCGGCAGTAACATCGTCGGCCGCGTGGTGCCGGGGACCAGCGTCGCGTCGTACAACAACACCCCGGCGGTGTCGGACATGTCGATGATCCAGGTCGGCCAGCACGTACAGGTGCTGGGCGCCCAGCGACCCGATTCCGACGAGGTGGAGATCGCCACCCTGTACGCGCACGTCCACTAGTCACCTCGAGCCCCCTCTGCTCCGCCTGCTCCCGGGAGGTGCTTCCGCGGGGTGGCGGAGCGGAGGGAGCTCTCCACATACCTGGGGAGTGTCATGATCGAATCGAGCGCCTCGCTGCAGCCGGTGCTGATCGGCGGGCTGCTGGTGTGGGCCGGCGCGGTGAAGCTGCGCGGCCTGGGTACCCCCGCGCAGGTCTCCCGCAACGCGATCAGCCGGCTGGTCGGTGACCGCTGGGCATCGCCCGCGTGGCGTACCGTCGGCGGATTGGAACTGGTGATCGCGGCCGCACTGCTGCTGCCACCCGTACACCCCGCCGAGCCGGCCGCCGCGGCACTGCTCGCGGTGGGATTCCTGGGTTTTCTCGGGTACGCCAAGCTGGCCGCGCCCGACGCCGGCTGTGGCTGCCTGTCGGCCAAGCTCGCGCCGGTGTCGTGGCGCAGCTTCGCCCGCGCCGGGCTGCTGCTCGCCGCGGCGGTCCACTCCACCCTGTTCGCCACCACCTGGTGGCCGGCCACGCTCGCCGGCTCGCCGGTCGTGTCCGTGCCGCTGCTACTGGTCGGCGCGGCGGTGTTCTGCGCCATGTCACCGGAGCTGGACCGCTACTGGCTGATCCCGCTGCGCCGCTGGAAGGTACGGCTGACCCATCCGCTCGGCCACACCGGCTCCGCGACGGTGCCGCTGCTGGCCACACTGCAGCTGCTGCAGGCCAGCCCGGCGTACCGGCAGGTGGGGTCGATCGTCACCTCGGACCCGCTCGACAGCTGGGACGAGGGGGAGTGGCGGATCCTGGAGTACGCCGTCCGCCCCGACGGCCGGCCGGCGACCGCGGTGTTCGCCGTACCGCTGCACGGCGACGACCCGGACGCGGTACGGGTGGCCCTGATCGACGAGAGCCGGGAGGACCCGGTGACCGCCGGAGCCTGACGGGTCGCCCTGGACTGGTCGCCTGGCCGCGCCTCCGGCCTACGGTCCTGGAGCCGGTGCTGCCCCGGTGAGCGGGGACGTCACCTGTGGCATGGGGGTGTGCCGACCCCGCCACCACCCGCGCACCGCCGCGCACGCGTAGAGGATCGGGATCAGCTCCATCAGGGCGGACGCCATCGTGGTGTCGACCGTGATCCAGGTGGCGGCGTACCTGGCTTTCACGACATCCGACGCGTCGTACACCTCGATCCCGACCATCAGCACCACCGCGAGCAGCACCACCGTGACCGCCGCCGGCAGCCGCAGCGGCTGGCGCCCCAGTACCGCCGTCGCGGTGAGCGCGAACAGGAGGATCACCCCGAGCGTGAGTGCGGCGCCCTCCGGGCTGATCAACGGCAGCCAGTGGTCGGCGTGCTCGGCGCGCTCCGGCCCCCGGTACCAGACCCGTTCCCAAGGCAGCGCGAGCGCTGGCACGGTGATCAGGGTGGCGACGCCGAGCTGGATGTGCGGGCCCCACCGCGGATACGGCAACTGCGCCGCAGCGAGCCCGAGCAGCAGCACCGCGAGCCCGCCGAGCGGGACGCCGCCGGAGGTGACCAGGGTCCATACCTTGTAGCGGTCGCCCATGCCGCGCTGCAACGCGTACGCGTGCTCGGCGGAGAGCCGGGAGACCACCTCCACCAGGTACGCGACGACCATCGGATCGAGCGCCAGCAGTACGGCGAGCGCCACCGCGACCAGCGCCGCCGGCAGCCGGAACCGCTCCGGCACCACCAGCGCGACCGCGACCAGGACCGCGAGGAACGCGGCGCCGGCGACGAATCCGTGCCCCCACGGGAAGAACCGCTCCAGGCCGTACGCGTGCTCCTTTACGTCCTGCGGGACCACGAACACCGTGACGTCGAGCCAGCTCACGGTGGCGGCCGGGAAGAGCAGCACCGTGCCGGCGACGGTCACCAGGACCAGACCCCACCGTTCCCGCAGCTGTGTGAGCACCACGACCGTGCAGGCTACCGGCTCACCCCGCCAGCCGGTGCGCCCGTCAGTCGGTCTTCGCCACCCCGATGGGGCAGGACATGCCGTTGGGGCCGATGTTGCAGTAGCCGCCGGGGTTCTTCTCGAGGTATTGCTGGTGGTAATCCTCGGCGTAGTAGAACGTGTCCAGCGGCGCGATCTCGGTGGTGATCTCGTCGTAGCCGGCGCCGCTCACCACCGGCTGGAACGTCTCCCGGCTCGCTGCGGCAGCCTCGGCCTGGCCGGGTGTGGTGGTGTAGACCGCCGACCGGTACTGCGTACCCACGTCGTTGCCCTGACGCATCCCCTGGGTCGGGTCGTGGTTCTCCCAGAACACCTTCAGCAGCTGCGGGTAGCCGACTGTCGAGGGGTCGTAGACCACCTGCACCACCTCGGTGTGGCCGGTGTAGCCGGAGCAGACCTCCTCGTACGTGGGGTTCGGGGTGATACCGCCGGCGTAGCCGGCCGCGGTCGAGAACACCCCCTCCAGCTTCCAGAAGATCCGCTCGGCGCCCCAGAAGCAGCCCATGGCGAACACCGCGACCTCCATGCCCGCAGGCCAGGGGCCTCGGAGAGGGCTGCCCAGTACGGCGTGCCGCTCGGCCACCGGCATCGGCTCGGCGCGGCCGGGCAGCGCCTCGTCGGCGGTGGGCAGCTTCAGCTTGTGGCGGCGTACGAAGATCACGGCTACTCCTCGAGAAAGTCAACGGCCCGCTACCCAGCATGACGCAGGTAGCGGGCCGCCACACCTTGCCGATGGGGCCGTAAGGGTCAGACCCTGTTCGGGGACTCCGAGCCGGCTGCGGCGGGCCCAGACGACGCCCGGCGGCGTTGTCGGTTCACCCGGATACAACACCGGTATCCGGGCAAACCTCCGCCTTGCCGGATCGCCGCCTGGACTCCGCCTCGCTCGACCCGGAGTCCCCGAACAGGGTCTCACTTCAGCGTCGCCCCGGTCAGGCCGGCCTGCACCTGGCGGTAGAAGATCAGGTACACCACGAGTACGGGCACCATCGCCACCGTCAGCGCCGCGAACAGCAGCCCCCAGTCGTTCTCGTACCGCTGGCTCTGCAGCAGCGTCGCGATTCCCTGCGTGAGCACCGGCCGCTGCGGCGACAGGAACGCCGGCAGCACGAACTGGTTGAACTGCCCGAGCACGTTGAAGATGCCGATGCTCAGCAGCCCCGGCTTCGCCATCGGCAGCATCACCCGGAAGAACACCCCGGTGTGGGTCGCGCCGTCGACGAACGCGGCCTCCGCGATCGAGGTGGGCAGCGTACGGAAGAACGCGTGCATGAAGAACACCGTGAACGGCAGCGAGTACGCGATGTAGACCAGGATCAGCCCGTGGTACGTCGAGAGCATCCCGAGGTTCTCCACCACGAAGAACAGCGGCACGATCGCGAGGAATACCGGGAACATCATCCCGGCGGCGAACAGGAAGTAGACGAACCGGTTGCCGGGGAACTGGTAGCGGGCCAGCACGTACGCCACCATCGAGCCCAGCAGCATGGTGCCGGTGGTGGCGCCGGCGACCACGATCAGGCTGTTCAGCAGATACCAGCCGATGTCCTTGGCGAACGCGTTCGGGTAGTTGACCCACTGCATGGTCTCCGGCAGCGACCACGGTTGGCCGAAGATCTCGCCGGTGGTCTTGAACGAGGCGATGATCGCCCACAGGAACGGTGCCACCACCAGCACCGACCAGGCGAGCAGCATGATGTGGGAGACGGTGCGGACTCCGGCGTCGCCGGCGGTGGCGGGCTGGCGCTTCGGCGCGGCCACGGCGGGGCGTTCCGCGCCGGTGCCCGGCGGTACGTCGACTGTCACGGTCATGGCTATGTCCTCAGTACTCGATGCGCTCGCGGCGGGTGACCCGGAGCATCAGCGCGGCGATCGCCAGGGTCAGGAAGAACAGCACCACGCCCATCGCCGAGGCGTATCCGGAGCGACCGAACCGGAAGCCGTTGTCGGCGATCTGCAGGGCCATCACCTGGGTCGAGTCGTCAGGTCCGCCCGGCCCGATGGTCATCACCGCCACCAGCGCGTACGCGTCGAGCGCCAGGATCCCCAGGTACACCCAGGAGGTCTGGATGGTGTCCCACAGCAGCGGCAGGGTGACCCGGAAGAAGGTGGTGGAACGGCTGGCGCCGTCCAGCAGCGCGGCCTCGAAGATGTCCCGCGGGATCGACGACATCGCGGCGTTGAACAGCACCAGGTAGAAGCCGACGCTGCCCCACACCAGTACCCACAGCACGACCAGCAGCGCCATGCTCGGGTTCGCCAGGAAGCCGGCCGGGCCCAGCTTGAACAGGCCCAGGAACGAGTTGGCGAGGCCGTCCGCGGTGGGATCCATGATCACGAACCAGATCACCGCGATCACCGGTACGGAGAGCACCTGCGGCAGGAAGAACGCCAGCTTGTAGAAGCCGGAGCCGCGTACCCCCCTGACACCGGCGGCGCCGCCCTGGCCACCCACGTTGAGCAGGTACGCGAAGAACAGCGCCAGCATGATGGTCAGCACCGGCAGCGCCACCAGCAGGAACAGGTTGTGCAGCACCGCGTCACGGAACAGCTGGTCGGCGAGCAGCACCTGGAAGTTCTCCAGGCCGACGAAGTTGAACTCGGGTGAGACCCCGGTCCAGTCGGTCATCGAGTAGTAGAACGCCTGGATGAACGGCGAGATCACGAACACCCCGTACAACACCAGGGGGACCGCGAGGAATCCGGCGATGAACCGGTATTTGCCGTGCCGCATCTCTCTCCTTGGCCGGGCCCGAACCGGGTGGTACGGCGCCGCCGTACCACCCGGGGACGGCGCTAGTTACGGGTGCGCTTCTTGGTCTTCGGGTCCTTGGCGGTGTCGTCAGCCGCCTTCTGGCAGCGGGTGACGAACTCGTCGGCCTTGATCCGGCCGGCGGCCAGCTCACCGAACGCGGTCTCCAGCTTCGGCTGCAGCGGGGAGTACCACGCGGCGAGGTACGTGCTCCAGTTGTTGTCGCCGCCGGAGCCCAGCAGGGTGTTGGCCGACTCGGCACCGTGGCTGAGCTTCATGCCCTCGGCGGCGCCGGTGACCACGGTCGGGGAGCCGGTCAGCTCGGTGAACTTGCCGGCGCCCTCCTTCGACAGCATGATCCGCAGGAACTCCAGGCCACCGGCCTGGTTCGCCGCCTTGGTCGGGACGATGAAGCCCTCGCCGGCGCTGATCTCGGTGCATTCGTACGGCAGCTTCGCGCCGTCCAGCAGCGGGGTGGCCGCGACCTGGGTGGCGAAGTCGGACGGGGCGACCTTCTTCTGCTCGTTCTCCAACCAGGAACCGCTGGGGATGAACGCGGCTTTGCGCTCGTTCCACCGGGTCTGGGACTGGATGTGGTCCAGGCCCTCGGTGCCGGGCAGGATGTAGCCCTTGGCCTTCAGCTCGACCATCGCCTCGGCGGCCAGCTTGACCGACTCGTGCTTCCAGGCGTTCGGCTCGAGGCTGTCGATGGCCTTGATGACATCGTGGCCACCGTGCTTGACCGCCAGGTCCATGACCACTTGCTGGATGTAGTAGGGGTACTTGCCCTGGTGCGCCAGCGGCGCCATGCCCGCCTTCTTGATCTCCTCACAGAGGGTGAGGAACTCCGACCAGGTCTTCGCCGGCTCCCAGCCCTTGTCGGCGAACAGCTTCTTGTCGTACCAGAGGCCGTAGACGGTCAGGGCGTAGTTGAGTACGAGCGGCTTGCCGCCGAAGTCGGCGGCCTCGATCGCGATCGCCTCGAGGGTGTCGCGCACCTTCTTGTCGGCGTTGTCGACCGAGGGGGCGTCGAACAGCTTGGTGAGGTCGGCGAGCTGGCCGGTGTCGGCGAGCGTGGACATCGGCAGCTGCTGGGCACCGGAGTTGTCGATCACGTCCGGCGGGTTGCCGCCGTTGAACCGCGGCTGCAGCTGCTGGGTGATGTCGGTGATCCCGGCGTGCTTGATCTCCGCTTTCGGGAACTTCTTCTTGTAGAGCTCTTCGTGGAACTTCGCGTAGTCGTCGCCGTAGCCACCCTTGAAGATGACGACGTCGAGCGGGGCGTCCTCTTTGACGCCGAGCGGGTTGGTGGACGACTTCTTGCCGCCGCCACCGCCGGTGTCCTTGCCGCCACCGGTGGCGCAGGCCGCGAGCAGCGGGCTGCCGCCGGCGGCGAAGGCCGCGGCCACCGCGGCCTGCCGCAAGAAGTTCCGCCGTGACAGTTCGTTGGGTGTGGTCATCGATCCGCCTTCCGAGGTGGTGCGGGCAGCACGACGGACAGCCGTCGTAGCGTGGCTGCGCTCTTGGGGAAACGTGCGCGCTTCCCTGGGTTAATGGACAGAACTTTGCTCACACCGCGCACAAAGTCAAGAGCCCTCGCCATGCTCAATCTGAACGTGACCCGTGAGTGAGCGTGCGCGAAGCTGTCCGTAGTTGGTAATCTACGTGCAGATCAGCGCAGATCTCCAGGGGTTCGGTCCAGCCGGTACCGCCAGGACTAATCTTCCGACCATGACGTACCACGGCCGCGGCAACGGTGCCGCCCCCCAGCCCGCTTTCGATACCCTCGCGATCCACGCCGGCCAGCAGCCGGACCCGCTCACCGGTGCGGTGGTGCCGCCGATCTACCAGGTCTCGACCTACTACCAGGACGCGGTCGGCGAGCTGCGCGACGGGTACGAGTACAGCCGCACCCGCAACCCCACCCGGCTGGCGCTGGAGGAGTGCCTGGCGGCGCTCGAGGGCGGCGTACGGGGGCTCGCCTTCGCCTCCGGGATGGCCGCCGAGGACACGCTGCTGCGTACCCTCTGCAAACCCGGCGACCACGCCGTGATCCCCGACGACGCGTACGGCGGCACGTTCCGGCTGTTCTCCAAGGTGCTCGAACCCTGGGGCCTGGCGTGGACCCCGGCACGCCTGTCGGACGTGGCGGCGGTACGCGCGGCGGTCACCGACCGTACCAAGGTGATCTGGGTGGAGACCCCGACCAACCCGCTGTTGGGGATCGCCGAAATCGCCGAGCTGGCGGCGGTGGCGCGCGAGGCCGGGGCGACGCTGGTGGTCGACAACACCTTCGCCTCGCCGTACCTGCAGCAGCCGTTGGGGCTCGGGGCGCACGCCGTGGTGCACTCCACCACCAAGTACCTCGGCGGCCACTCCGACGTGGTCGGCGGTGCGGTGGTCACCGCCGACGCGGAGCTGGGGGAAGCCGTGGCGTTCCACCAGAACTCGATGGGCGCGGTCGCCGGACCGTTCGACGCCTGGCTCACCCTGCGCGGGGTGAGGACACTGGGGGTACGGATGGAGCGGCACTGCGACAACGCCGAGCGGATCGTGGAGTTCCTCAGCCACCACCGGGCCGTCAGCGCCGTGCTCTACCCCGGTCTGGCCGAACATCCGGGACACGACGTCGCGGGCAAGCAGATGCGCCGCTACGGCGGTATGGTCAGCTTCCGTCTGGCCGGTGGCGAGGACGCCGCGGTCCGGGCCTGCAATCGGGCGAAGCTGTTCACTCTGGGCGAATCGCTGGGCGGAGTTGAGTCGTTAATCGAGCACCCGGGCCGGATGACACACGCGTCGGCTGCCGGTTCCCCGCTGGAGGTTCCCAGCGATCTGGTCCGGCTGTCGGTCGGCATCGAGCACGTCGACGATCTGTTGGCCGACCTGGAGCAGGCGCTGTCATAACCGCTCGGGGGGTACCGCAAGGGGAGGAAACATGTCCTGGGTCGGGGTCTCCGCCGCCGCGCTGGCACGGGCGGTACGACGCGGCGACGCGTCCGCCAGCGAGGTGGTCGACCAGCACCTGCGACACGTCGCCGAGCACGACGGCACGCTCGGTGCGTTCCGGGTGGTGCGTACGGTCAACGCGCTCGCCGAGGCGGAGATCGTCGACGATCTGCCCGACCTGAGTGGGCTGGCGCTGGCCGGCGTACCGATCGCGATCAAGGAGAACGTGGCGGTGGCCGGGGAGCGGGTCTGTTTCGGCTCCGCCGCCACACTGCGCGACTCCGCCGACAAAGACCACGAGACGGTACGCCGGTTGCGCGGCGCCGGCGCGGTGGTGGTCGGGCTGACCCGGATGCCGGAGCTGGGGCTGTTCGGCACCACCGACGACCAGGACGTGGTGACCCGCAACCCGTGGCGGCTGGACCGTACCCCCGGAGGATCTTCCGGCGGCTCCGCGGCGGCGGTCGCCTCCGGCATGGTGCCGATCGCGCTGGGCAACGACGGGCTCGGTTCGATCCGGATCCCCGCCGCCTGCTGCGGTCTGGTGGGGCTCAAGCCGGGCCGCGGCGCGGTGCCGGCCGGGCTGTCCGACCACGACTGGTTCGGGCTGGTGAGCAACGGTGTGCTGGCATCCACTGTGGAGGATGCCGCGACCGGGTTCGCGGTGCTGGCCGGCCGGGTCCCGGTGCCGCTGCCGGAGCCGGGGCGGCTGCGGATCGCGGTGTCGCTGCGCAGCCCGCTCGCCGGGGTCCGCGCC
>JBOGDE010000081.1:0-18357 GCA_050701695.1 Micromonosporaceae bacterium | reverse complement strand
ACACCGTCAGGCCGCACGAGGCCATCGCCTGGAACCGGCCACAGGAGGTGCACCTGGGCCTGGCCGACCCCACCACCCCGACATTTCAAGCCACCGAAATCCTGCCAACTACTTGACGCGGGACACGGGCGGCGCGGGCGACCAGGGCGGCTTCCAGGGTTACGGTGTCGGCGCTGTCCATCGGGTCCAACCCGGTGAGCAGGGCGACCTTGCGCAGCCGGTAGTCGACGGTGTTGGGGTGCAGGTGCAGCTCGCTGGCGGTGGCGCGGCGGGCGCGGTCGTGGCGCATGAACGCGGCCAGGGTCGCCATCAGCTCGGGCCGGCCGTCGAGCGGGTCCAGCCGGGCCGCGAGCTGGTCACGGGCTTCGCTGGGCCGCGACAGCTGGTATTCGAGCATCAGGTCGTCCATCCGGTACACGTCCGGCGGCCGGTGCAGCATGGCGGCGAGGTCGGCGAGGTTGCGCGCCACCATGGCCGCGTCCCGCACTCCGGTCGGCGCTGCCGGCTCGGCACCAGCGGTGACCGGCGCACCGGCGGCGCCGGCCAGCGCCGCGGTCAGGCGCCGCACCCGCGGCCAGTCCACCTCGCCGGCGGCCGGTACCAGGATCAGCTCGCGGCTGTCGGTGATCGCGGTCAGTGCCTGGTCGCCGTACCGGCGCTGCAGTTCGACCCGCAGGCGGCGCATCTTGCGTCGTGAGGCGACCGCGGGGTCCACGCCGGGAGTCTGCTCGTCCGGGTGCGGGCCCACGATGAGGTGGAGGACAAGGTAGCGCTCCGGCAGCGGGAGTCCGGCACGGGTGGCGGCTTCGTCGATGCCGTCGCCGCTGAGCAGTGCGTTGAGCAGGGTGTGGCGGGTGACCTGCTCGTCCCCGGAGATGTTCTGCCGCTCCTCGAGGTAGCCGCCGGCGACGGCGGCGGTGACCGGCTGCAGGTAGCGCAGCACCAGCGCCATGGTGGCGGACACGTCGGCCAGGTCGTCCGACGTGGCACCGGCGATGACGAAGTCCAGGCCCTCCTGCACCCCGAGGTGGTACGCGGTGAGCACGTACTCGACGGGGATCCCCTCCTCGGCCCGGCGGGCCGCGGACTCCCGCAGCGCCGCGAGCTCCTCGGCGGGTGGTGCCGCTCCGGTCTCGACCACCGCGATCAGCATCCGCAGGTTGCGGTCGATCACCTCGGCGATGTCGCCGGCCAGCTGCTCGGACGGCAGGCTGCGGTACGCGGGCACCTCGGCCTGGACCCGGGCGAGCACCCGCCGCCCGATCAGCTGCCGGTTCTCGGCGAGCAGGTCAGGCAGTCGCTTGCCGCCGATCCGCGGCACCGACCTGGCGTCTTTGTGAGCTGTCACCAGATTCCCCGCCAATCTCTGAGGAAACTCCCAGGCCCACTCCGGTCACGATGACAGAGCATGTTACTCACACTTAACGCGCACGTACCTGGGGAGGACCTATGCGCCGTTACCGCACCCCGATACTCATCGCGGGGATCGTCGCCGCACTCGTACCCGTACCCGCGCTCGCGGGCGCCACCAGCAGCACCGCGACCGCGGCGGTGTCCGTACCGTCGAGCCACTACGAGGAGCCGGGCCCGTACGCCGTCACGGTCACCCGGGGTGGGCCGGACCACACGCTGTACTACCCGACCAACCTCGGCGCACAGCACCCGGTGCTGATCTGGGGCAACGGCACCAACGCCTCGGTGGCCGATTACGACTTCGCGCTGCGGCACCTGGCCACCTGGGGGTTCGTGGTCGCCGCCGCCAACACCGGCCAGTCCGGCTCCGGGCAGGAGATGCTCGCCGGAGCGCGTTTCCTGATCGCCGAAGACCAGCGGCAGGGCAGCGTCTTCCACGGCAGGATCGACGAAACCAGGATCGGCGCCGCCGGGCACTCGCAGGGCGGCGGCGGCACCATCGCCGCCGGCGCCGACCCGATCGTGGACACCACGATCCCGATCCAGCCCGGCCCGCAGGGTTCGGTGCCCGAACTGAAGGGCCCGAGCCTGTTCGTCGCCGGCCAGTACGACTGGATCGTGCCGTCCTGGTACGTCAGGTCCCGCTACAGCCAGGCCGGCCACGTACCGGCGATCTTCGCCGAGCTGCGCGGCTCCGACCACTTCTTCCCCGGGCAGACCCGCTACCGGCTGCTGGGCGTGGTGACCGCCTGGTTCCGGTTCTGGCTGACCCGCGACGAGCAGGCCCGCGGCATCTTCTTCGGCCCCACCGGCACCGGCTGCAGTCTGTGCAACGACAGCCGCAACTGGTCCGCGGTAGCCCGCAACGGCAAGGCCCTCGCCATACCCGGTTGATCGATCAGCGAAAGGGGCCGGCCAGCGACCGGACCCACCCGGCGGGTCGCCCTGCGTCGCCGGGCTCATCGCGGTAGAACCATGGGGTCAGCATCAAGTGAAGGGTGGTCCCATGGCCGTCACACAGCCACCGAGCACCGGGCTGTCCACTCAGGACCTACAAGCGATACGGAGCCAGTTGGCCGCCGGCCGCAGGCCGAAGGTGGTGTTCGCGTCGTCCGCCGGGCAGATGGCGGGCCAGACCGGACAGGTGGTCCGGCTCGACGACCCGGCCGTGAACGAATGGATAGTCGTCCGGTTCGGCAAGGACGAGTTGTCCTTCTCGTCCATCGATCTCACGCGGCCCGAGCGGCGGACCCGGGGCAAGCGTGCGAAGCCGGCCCCGCAACCCGCGCCCGTTCCACCCGCGCCGGTTCAAGCCGCGCCTGCTCAGCCCGCGGCGAGCGGACCCGCGAGGCCGACCGGGTCCCCCTCGGCTTCCGAACCCGCGGCCCGGTCGGCGACACCCATCGCCGCGGCCCGCCGGAAGACCGATGGCACCCGCGGACGGGCTGCCAAGCCCAAGCCGCCGAGCGAGCTGACCGTGACACTGGTCTGGCGGGACGGCGGATGGACCGTACAGGCGAACCGCGGCGCCAAGGTCGTCGCCAAGCCGGCACCCGTCGAGTCGGCGGACGCCCTCCGCATGGTCGGGATGCTGGAGGTACCCGCGGTCCAGCGCCTGGTCGAGCAGATCGCGACCGCCGAGCGGGCGGCCGCTGAAGCGCAGGCGGAGAAGCTGCGGCAGCAGGTCGCCGAGGCCGAAGCCGAGTTGGCGGAGGCAGAGGCCCGGCTCGCCGCCCTGCACGCGCTCGAATCGTCGCCTCTCGCATCCTGAGTCACCGGGCTCGGTACGGGCGGTGAGCCGCTAGGGTTGCCGGTGATGCCGCGCCCGGAGATCGTCACACTGGTCGGAGTCGACGGGGCCGGGAAGAGCACCCAGGCAAGGCTCCTCGTGCACTGGCTGCGGGACCAGGGAGTACGGGCCGGGTACTTCCAGAATCCGGGCGGCAGACCGCGGATGAACCGGCTCGCCACCCAGGTCGGGCAGCCCGACGCGGTGGCGGTGCTGGGACGGCGCGGGTTCCTGGTGATCGAGATATCGATCCGCTGGCTGATGCTCGCCCGCGGGCTGCTGTGGTCCCGGCTGACCCGCCAGGTCGCGGTGATGGACCGCTACACGTACTGCCAGTACGCCATGACGCTGGCCCGCGGCCACCGCCGCGAACCCCTGGTACGCCGGCTGTACGCCTGCTTCCCGCGCCCGGACCGGATGTTCTTCCTCGACGTACCGCCGGAGCTGGCGCAGCGCCGGGTCACCGCCCGCGGCAAGGACCACGAGGAGCTGAGCTACCTGACGGCGCTGCGGGAGGCGTACCAGTCGCTGCCGGAGTACCCCGAGTTCACCGTAATCGACGCCTCGGGCTCGAAGGAGCAGGTCGCCGAGCGGCTGCGCCAGGCGCTGCGGCCCGATCCGCAGCCGGACCCGACCTGACCGCCCCGTCGCGACAGCCGCTCAGCGCACCACGTCGAAGACGTTCTTCTGAATCCCGTTCGGGTACGCCTGGTGCTCGACCAGCTTGAGCTTCTGGGTGTCCTTGTCGGTGTCGCTGAACAGTCGCTTGCCGGCGCCGAGCAGCAGCGGGAACACCAGCAGGTGGTAGCGGTCGATCAGCCCCGCGTCGGAGAGGTTGCGGTTCAGGCTGGCACTGCCGTGCACGATGATCGGACCGCCCTCGGTCTGCTTCAGCGCGGCGACCTCGTCCAGTGAACGCAGGATCTCCGTCGGCCCCCAGTTGTCCACGATCTCGTCGGGAGTCAGCGTGGTCGAAACGACGTACTTCGGCATCACGTTGTAATCGGCGAACTCCACCATGGCCGGCCAGACCGGGCTGAACGCCTGGTAGCTCACCCGGCCCAGCATCATGGCGGTGGCCTCCTGCTGCTCCCGCCCCTTGATCTCGTACGCCTCTTCCAGGAATTCGACGTCCTTGAACGTCCAGCCGGAGTTGCGGTAGCCAGGCTCGCCGCCCGGGCCTTCGACAACACCGTCGAGAGAGACAAAAGCGGTGGAAATCAACGTGCGCATGGCGACCCTCCGGGCAGGCGGCTACATGAGTCGGCACCTGCAACAGTAAACCGGTGTCGGTGAACGGGAGTCACCGGGACGGGTCGCGGTTGTAGAGGCGCCGCGACCACAGGAAGCAGACCACCGTGATACCGGCGCACCACGCGGCGGCGATCAGCGCGTTGTTGCCGATCGGGCTGCCCAGCAGCAGACCGCGCAGCGTCTCCATCACCGGGGTGAACGGCTGGTAGTCCGCGAACCACCGTGCGGCGGTCGGCATCGACTCGGTCGGTACGAACCCGCTGCCGAAGAACGGCAGCAGCATCAGCGGCATCGGCACGTTGCTGGCCGCCTCGACGCTCTTGCTGACCAGGCCGAGCGCCACGCACAACCAGGTGACCGCGAGCGTGGCCATGCCGATCACGCCGTACGCGGCCAGCCACTCGACCGGCTCGGCGTCGGGCCGGAAGCCGACGAGCAGCGCGGCACCGATCACCACCGTGACGCTGAGCATGGTCAGGATGAAGCTGCCCAGCACGTGCGCGGTCAGCACCGAGGGCCGGAAGATCGCCATCGTACGGAACCGGGCGATGATCCCTTCGGTCATGTCCATCGCGACCGAGATCGCGGTCGCCTGCGCCACGCTGGCGATGGTGATCAGCAGGATTCCCGGCGTGACGTAGTTGGCGTAGTCGGCTCGGCCGCCGGCGGGGCCGCCGAGGCCGGCGCCGAGCGTGCCGCCGAAGATGTACACGAACATCAGCAGCAGCACGACCGGGAGGCCGACCAGCATCAGCGTCATCGACGCGTACCGTCGCATGTGGAGGAGCTGGCGCCGCAACATGGTGGTGGAGTCGGCTACGGCGAGACTGAGGGTGCTCATCGTACGGTCGCCCTTTCGTGGTGGGGTGGAACGGCGTGGTCGGGTTGACCGGCGTGGTGGGGTTGGCCGGTCAGGGTGAGGAAGACGTCGTCGAGATCCGGGGTGTGTACGGTGAGCCCGGCGACCTCCACCGAGGCGCGGTCGAGCTGGTCCAGCAGCGCCCGCAGCGACCTGACCTCCCCATCACTCGGTACGTCGAGGGTGAGTTCGTCGTCGTCGCGGGCAGACCCGTCGAGCACCTGGGCCGCTGAGGCGAGGCCGGCCGGATCGGCGAAGCTGAGCCGGATGTGGCCGCCGGGGATGCGGCGCTTGAACGCGGCCGGGGTGCCCTCGGCGATCAGCTTTCCGTGGTCGAGCAACGCGACCGAGTCGGCGAGTTGGTCGGCCTCCTCCAGGTACTGCGTGGTGAGGAAGATGGTCACGCCGGCCGACGCCAGGTCGCGGATGATCTGCCACATGGTGCGCCGGCTGCGCGGGTCCAGACCCGTGGTCGGCTCGTCGAGGAAGATCACGCGGGGGCTGCCGACCAGGGTCATCGCCAGGTCGAGCCGGCGCCGCATCCCGCCGGAGTACGTGGCGACCGGCTTGCGCGCCGCGTCGGTCAGCACGAACTGTTCGAGCAGTTCGGCGGTACGCCGCCGGCGTACGGTCCGTCCCAGGTGGCGCAGGTCGGCCATCAGGTGCAGGTTCTCCTCACCGGTGAGCAGGTTGTCCACGGCGGAGAACTGGCCCGTGACGCCGATCAGCGCGCGTACCGCGTCGGGCTCGCGGGTCAGGTCGTGGCCGGCGATCCGGACCTGACCGGCGTCGGCGCCGATCAACGTGGTGAGGATCTGCACCATCGTGGTCTTGCCGGCGCCGTTGGGACCCAGCAGCGCGAAGATGGTGCCTTCCGCGATGTCGAGGTCGATGCCGTCGAGTGCGAGGTTGTCCCCGTACGACTTCCGGATGCCGGTCGCGGTGATCGCCGATCCGGCCGTGGGGTGGGCCATGGTTCCTCGCTTCCTGTGGGGGTTCGTGCTTCCTGTAGGGGGTTCGTGCCGGACTCAGTGGAGCCGTTTTGCCGGCTTGGCACGGCGGACGGCGATCTCGCCGTACGACGTGCTCGCCCGGATCTCGACGGTGTCGTCGGACGGGTCGGGGGCGTCGCTGGGTGTGAGCGAGTTGTGCACCCGCCCATGGCCCGAGTTGAGGTCCAGCCAGGCGGCGACACCCTCGCGTACGGCGACGTCGACGGTCCCGTACGAGGTCTGCAGCGTCACCGCGCCGCGGTTCACCTCACCGATCCGGACCGCCCCGTACGCGGTGCGGGCCGTGACGTCGGCGAGTGCCCGCGCCACGGAGATGTCCCCGCTCGCGGTGCTCACCCGCAGCTCGCCGGTGACCTCGCCGATCACGCAGTGGCCGGATGAGTTCTTCACGGTCGCGGCGCCGTCGACCGCGCCGAGGCGTACCTGGCCGGACGAGGTGGTGACCTCGGCCCCGCCGGCGACCTGCTCCACGGCGACATCGCCATGGCTCACGTGCACCCGCAGCGGGCCGGTCCGGTCGAGCCGTACGCTGCCGCCGGTGGCGATCCGGCACTCCCCCAGCGGGCCGTCGGAACCGACCGAGGCCCACTGCGCATCGGCCTGCACCCGGGAGCCGCTGGGCAGCGCGATCACGATGTCGACCGAGGGCCCCATGCTGAGGAAGCTGTAGCTGCGCCAGCTCTTGGGCACCTTGATCAGCAGCCGGTCGGCGGCGTACTCGACGAGGGTCTGCTCCGCGGCGCTGACGTCGGCCTTCTTGGACGGGTTGGTGGGGCGTACCTCGACCACGGAGTCCGTACGGTCGCTGGCCTGGATCTGTACGTCGCCCATCACCATGTCCAGCTGGACGGTTATCGGGGTGGGTGTGTCGAATGTCGACATAGCTGTCTCCCTGGTGGTGGCCGGCCGCCGAGGGCCAGCGGTTCGTGGCGGGGACGCGGTGGGGCTAGCGCACCCAGCCGGTGTAGTGCTGTGGGGATCCGGAGCCGCCGCGGCGCGGGGCGCGACCCTGGGTGCCCGGCTCCACGGCACGGGCGACGGCGCGTACCAGCCAGGCGTTGAGTGACAGGCCGGCGCGGCCCGCCGCCTCCTCGGCGCTGGCCTTGAGATGGTCGGGCAGGCGGAGGTTGATCCGCGACGTACCGCCGTCGTCACCTTCCGGCACCGGCGGCGGGGTCGCGGGTTCCTCCGCGCGCGGCTCCTCGGCCGGAGCGGCCGGCAACGTCACGACGAACGCCGGCTCCCGCCCACTCAGCCGGACGTGCACCGAACCGGGTGCGAGCTCACGGGTTATCTCGTCCGTCGCCTCGGACAGCACGTCGAGCAGCATCAGCCGGCTGGCTGCCTCCAGCTGCGAGAGCAGGCGCTCGGCCAGCTCACGCGCCTCGTCGCCACCCCTCGCCTCAGCGGCGTCGGCGAGCTCGTTACGCAGATTGTCGATGTACGGCCTCAGGTCCATGGCACCACTATGGCATCACTATGGCACCACATGCAAGCCAAGTTGGCTCAATCATGGCTCCGCCCTCGACGCGAGGCCTTTCGCGACTGGCTGTCCACCCAGATGACCCGCACCCTGTTGCCGTCCTGAGCCCCGCCGACGGGCATGTGCCTCAGCATGATCATCGAGGACAACCGCGGGTCGGATACGCCGCAGGCCGGTCGACGATCACGTGGTCGTCGCTCGGGAGATCTCCTCGGCCCGTGCCAGGATCCGTTCGAGGCGCTGTTTCGTCTGTCCGGTGAGAGCAGGATCGGTGGTGGCCGGCCAGGTGGCGGCCCGGGCGGCCTCCTCGGTGAAGAAGGAGTCCAGCGTTTCCAGCAGGCGCGTCGTGATGTCGATGGCGAGCGCTACCGAGGGCAACCGTTCCGGGTACATGGTCCGGCCGTGGAACTCGCGTCGGGGTCGGCCCGGTCCGCCGATGCCCTCCTCGAGCAGCGACATCGGGCCGCCGGGCTCGAGGTATTCGGCCGCGAAGCCTCGCAGCTCGACCAGCATCGAACGCGCCGCGTCCGCCGTCGCCCGCATCGACGCCGCGAGCTGCTCAGGGCTTCCCTGGTCGGCGTAGAACGTACGCAGCACGCCCTCGATCTGGAAGTGCGGCTCCTCCGGGGCGCTGGCCAGCCAACTGCGCAACGCAGCCCGCCCGGCCTCGGTGATCGTGTACCGGTTGCGCCGCCGCCGGCCGCTCGCCTCGCGTTCGAGGGTCGCCCAACCGAGCAAGACCAGCCGCTTCTGCTCCCGGTAGAGGTGTCCCTCAGACGAAGGCCAGACGAAGCGGAGGCTGCGCCGTACCTGCTGGGTGAGCTCGTACCCAGTCCACGGCCGTACCGCGAGCATGCCGAGCAGACCGTACGTGGCGGGGGAAGCGGTTGTTGTACGCACTCGGTCAGACTACTCGCATTGCGAGTATTTCTGGGCTATGCTGTGCCGGTCGTCACTGGGAAGGGGGCCGGGAAATGGGGATCGGACGGCTCCGCACCGCGGTCATCGACGTCAACGACCTCGAGGTGGCCGAGAAGTTCTGGTCGGAGGTCACCGATCTGCCGGTGATCCCGTCGGTCTTCCCCGGCCGCTACTCCTACCTGGGGCAGCCCGACCCGTGGAAGCACGAGGTGATCCTGCACCTGGTCAAGGCGGTCAAGGGCGTCGAGACCAACCGGGCTCACGTCGACATCGGCGTGCGCGACATCGAAACCGCGATCGCACAGGTGGAGGCCATTGGCGGGCACCTCAAGCGTCCACCGAGCATCTATCCCCGTCCGGGGTCCTACCCCGGCGAGCCTCCGGCGCTGGACTGGGCGGTGATGCAGGACCCGTTCGGCAACGAGTTCTGCCTGCTCAGAATCCTGACCCCGGTAGAGCGTGAGGCGGTCGCCCGAGCCAGCCGAGCCGGTCCCGGTGACGACGCCGACTGGAGGGCCGTCGCCAAACAGGCGCGCCCGTAAGAGAGGACAGAACGATGGCTACCAGCATCCCGGACATGCCCATCGAGATCGCGGCTGGCGACCTCGTCACCCGTTACGTCGAACTCGGTGACATGGCGATCCGCCATCTGACCGTGCCGCCCGGCACCGACATGGCTCCCGTACTGCGAGGACTCCCAGGTGATCGCTGCCCCAGCCCACACTGGGGAGTGGTGCTCTCCGGCACCCTCGAACTCGAGCACGCCGACGGTTCCCGCGAGGTCGCTCGTGAGGGCCAGGTGTACCACTGGCCGGCGGGCCACACCGGCCACACCGACAATGGCGTGGTCTTCATCGAGATCGGCCCTGTCGCGCAGATGCGGCAGTTCAGCGAGCACGCCAAGAAGCTCTTCGCGTCGCTCTGAATTCACCAGGCAAAGACTCCGGTGCCCGCGCGGCGGAGCGCGCGGGCACCTTGCCGGAGGTGGCGTTCTCCGGTCGTGCTCCTGCAGCCAGCTAGTGCGCAGGGTGGGGTCGCCGCGTGCTCGGCACCGCCAAGCTCGGCCCCGACGACGTCACGTAGGTGTTCGTGTTGCCCCGCTGGGCGTACGTGCATCGACGGCGCCCGGCACACCGGCGTGGTGCCGGTGGCGGGTGCCGGGCATGGCGCAGACTCAGCGACGTGATGACGGCGTTCGGCTGGGGTGCGGTGGGTGGCGCCGCGCTGGTGCTGGGTGCCCTGGCCGGGCTGTACCTCCCGGTGCCGCGCCGGGTGATCGGCTGGATCACGGGGCTGGGCGGTGGGGTACTGACCTGTTCGGTGACGCTGGAGCTGGTCGCGGGCGCGCTGCGGACCGCCGGCGTGGCCACCACCGCCACCGCACTCGGGCTGGGCGCCGTGACGTTCGCCGCGGGCGACTACGCGGTCAACCGGATGGGCGGCAAGGCCCGCAAACGCTCCGCCGGGGTGGACGGCCGCGCGAAGGGGATCGTGCTCGGTGCGCTGCTGGACGGCATACCGGAGTCGGTGGCGATCGGGATGTCGGTGCTCTCCGGCGGGGTCGGCGGGGTGTTCGTGGCCGCGGTGTTCCTGTCCAACGTGCCAGAAGCGCTCTCGGCGTCGGTGGGGTTGCGCCGGGCGGGGCACTCCCGCGCCCGCATCCTCGGGTTGTGGACGCTGATCGCACTGGTGTCCGCGGTCGCGGCACTGGTCGGCAACGCCGCGATGGCGGCCGCCACGCCCGGGTTCACCTCCGGCGTGAACGCGTACGCGGCGGGCGCGATCCTGGCGATGCTCGCCTCCACCATGTTCCCCGAGGCGACCGAGGAGGGTGGCGGCCCGGCGACCGGGATCGCGGTGGCCGCCGGCTTCCTGGTCGCCGTACTGCTCAGCGAGGCCTGAGCCGTACCGGCACACCACGCGATGCTGGTGCATGCTGAGCGCATGACAGTGCGGCCCGCGTGGGTGAACCAGGAGCTGTTCCCGTTCGAGAGCCACTTCGCCGACGTCGACGGCGCGACGGTGCACTACATCGACGAGGGCGAGGGACCGGTGCTGCTGTGTCTACACGGCAACCCCACCTGGTCGTTTCTGTACCGGCACATCGTGCGCGGGCTGGCCGACCGGTTCCGGTGTATCGCGCTGGACTACCCGGGGTTCGGGCTGTCCACGGCGCCGGGCGGGTACGGCTACACCGCCGCCGAGCACGCGCGGATCGTGGAGGGGTTCGTCGAGCGGCTCGACCTGCGCGACGTGACGCTGATGGTGCAGGACTGGGGCGGTCCGATCGGCTTCCGGGTCGCCACCCGGCACCCCGGACGGTTCCGGGCGTTCGTGATCGGCAACACCTGGGGGTGGCCGCTGGCGGGCGACCGCAGGACCGAGTGGTTCTCGAAGATTCTCGGCAGCGCCACGGTCGGCGGCCTGCTGGTACGGCGGGCCGACATCTTCGTGAACCTCTTCATGCGGGTCGCCATGAAGCGGCACCGGCTCACCGCCGCGGAGCGGCTGATGTACCGGCGGCCGCATCCGACCCCGGCGTCGCGGCGACCGGTGCACGTCATGCCGCGCGAGCTGCTCGCGGCCGACGAGCTGCTCAGGGAGGTGGCGCAGGGGCTGGAGCGGCTGGCGGACAAGCCGGCGCTGATCGTGTGGGGCGCCCAGGACCCGGCCATGCGCGCGCCGTTGCGGCGCCGCTGGGAGCGGACCTTCCCACGCCACCACACCCACGTGCTGCGCGGCGCGTCGCACTACATCCAGGAGGACGCGCCGGAGGAGATCGTCGCCGCGATCCGGGCATGGTGGCCCGGGACCGCGACGGACGGACCGTCAGCCGGCTAGCACGGGTCGCTGCGGCCTCACGGCACCAGCTATCCCTTCAGGCCGGTGTGGGCGAGACCCTCGATGAACTGCCGCTGCGCCAGCACGAACACGATCAGCACCGGAATGGCGGTCAGGGACGCGGCGGAGAGCTGTACGTTCCACATCGGACCGCCGTACGCGTCGACGAACTGGGTCAGCGCCTGCGGCAGTGTGAACTTCTCCGGGGTAGAGAGGAACACGATCGGCTCCAGATAGAGGTTCCAACTGTGCAGGAACGTGAAGATCCCGACCGCGCCGAGCGCCGGACGGGACAAGGGTAGGGCGATCCGCCAGTACGTCGCGAACCGGCCCAGCCCGTCGACCCGGGCCGCCTCCTCCAACTCCGCCGGCAGGGTGATGAAGAACTGCCGCATGATGAAGGTGGCCAGCACGCTCGGCGCGCCCAGCGCGGGCACCAGGATCAGCGGTACGTGGGTGTCGAGCAGCCCGGCGGCGTGGAACATCTGGAACAGCGGCACGATGGTGACCTCGCTGGGGATCAGCAGCCCGACCAGCACGACCACGAACAGGGCGTTCTGTCCCCGGAACCGGATCCGGGCGAAGGCGTACCCGGCCAGCGACGAGACGGCCAGGGTCAGCCCGGTGACCAGTGCCGCGATGTACATGGAGTTCCAGTACTGCTGCGCGAACGGCTGCAACGCGAACACTTCCCGGTACGCCTGGAAGCTGACGTCCGTAGGGAACAGCGACGGCGGGAACGCGAAGATCTCGCCGACCGGCTTCACCGAGGACGTGACCATCCACCAGGTCGGGAAGACGAAGGGGACCGCGAGCACCATGAGCACCGCGTACAGGGCGAGCTTAGTTCTCATGGAAGACCCACCTTCTGCGCAGCCGCCACTGCACCACGGTCAGCGCCAGCACGATGCCGAACAGCAGCACCGACAGGGTCGCGCCGTACCCGAAGTGGTGGAACTGGAACGCCTGTTGGTACAGGTAGTAGACGAGCACCGTGGTCGACGTGCCCGGCCCACCCTGAGTCAGCACCGCGATCTGCGCGAAGACCTGTAGAGAGCCCACCACCGTGATGATCGAGGTGAGCAGGATGGTGGGGCTGATCAGTGGGACCGTGATGCTGCGAAACTGCCGCCATCGGGACGCACCGTCGATCCGCGCCGCCTCGTACAGCCCCGCCGGTACGCCCTGCAGCGCGGCGAGGAACAGCACCATGTTGAGCCCGACGTTCTTGACCACCTGCACCACGACCACGCTGACCATTGCGGTGCCACCGCTGCGCAGCCAGTTCGGCCCGTCCACTCCGATCGCGTCGAGTGCGCCGTTGACGCCCCCGTTGTCCTGCAACAGGAAGCCCCAGACCAGGGTCCAGGCGATGAGGGACACCACCACCGGTGAGAAGAACAGGGTGCGGAACAGCACCGTGCCGCGCAGCCGCTGGTTCAGCAGCACCGCCAGCAGCAGCGCCAGGGTCAGGTTGACCGCCACCAGGCCAGCGGAGAACAGGCCGGTGGCGGCCAGTACGCCCGGCAGCCTCGGGTCCGCCGCCAACCGCTGGTAGTTCGCGGTCCCGGCGTAGTCGAAGCCGCCGGCAAGCACGTTCCATTCGTGCAGGCTGTACCAGACCACCAGCCCCAACGGGACCAGCACGAACAGCAGGCTGCCGAGCAGTTGGGGGCCGATGAACAGGTAGCCGGCGAGCTGGTCCCGGCGCCGCGCGGTCCAGAAGGTGCGCGGTGGCCCGGCGGCCCGGGCCGGAACCCGGACCGCCAGCGCGTCCGTACGCGTCGTCAAGGTGATGCCCTACGCCGCCAGCAGTGGGGAGATCGTGGAGCACACCTCGCCGAGCACCGCTTTCACGTCGGCGTCCGGCTTCCACAGCGGATCGAGCGCGGACCGCACCGCCTGCCCGATCTCAGCCTGGCTGGAGTGCGTGGGCTTCACGACGCCGGTGGCGATGCCGTCGATCACCACGCTCTGCAACTGCTCGGGCTTGAGCAGCGGGTTGGACTTGGCCAGCGTGTCGGCGTTGAGCTGAGATTTGCGGGCCGGCGGGAAGAACTGCGCCAGTTTGGCGGAGTTGCCCGGGTTGGTGAGGTACGCCAGGAACCGAGCGGCCTCGTCGGTGTGCTTGCCCTGCTTCAACACGCCGATCCCGGCCTGGCCGATAACGGAGTACTTGCCCTCGGGCCCTTCGGGCAGCGGCACCAGATCCCAGCCGAACTTCGCGCCGTCCAGCAGCGCCGCACGGGAGATCTGGGTGATCGTCATGCCGGCGTCACCGGCGAAGAAGTCCGCGGCATTGCCGGGCCCGGGTAGCGCCTTGTCGGTGAAGATGCCCTTGTGCAGGAAGCTCATCGCCGAGACCATCTCCGGCTCGGTGAAGCCGCAGGTCTTGCCGTCCGCGCTCCATGGCGCGGCGCCCCAGCCGGTCCAGACCGTGGAGAGGTTGTCCCAGCCCTTGTAGTCGAAGTCGCGTACCACCAGACCGGCCTTGCCGGTCTTGGCGTTCACCGCCGCGGCGGCCGCCATGGCGTGGTCCCAGTCCCACTCGCCGGCCTTGATCAGGTCGGCCGGGGTCTTCTGGCCGGCCTGCTTCACCAGGTCGGTGTTGACGAAGATGCCGAACGGCGAGGTCGAGAAGGGGTACGCGTGCAGCTTCCCGTCGTTGCGCCACAGCTCAGTAGCGGACGGGGTGAGGTCGCCGAACTCGTACCCACTGGTGTTCTTCAGGGTGTCGTCCAGCGGGACCAGCGCGCCGGAGTTGACGAAGTCGGGTGCGGAGCTCTCCAGGATCCAGGCCAGATCCGGGCCGTTGCCGCCGGCGATCTGGGTGGTGACCGTGGTGGTGTAGGTCTCGAACGGCAGCGGGTCGAATTTGATCTCCTTCACGTTCCGGTGTTTCTTCTGGTACGCCGCGGCGATGTCGTTGAAGAGGTCGAGGTGCGCTTCGTTCGCCGACCAGATCGTCATCCGCAGGGACACCGGGCCATCGTCCGCGGCGCCCCCGCCACCGCAGCCGGTGAGGCCGATCAGCCCTGCCGTGGCGACCGCCGCCGCCCGCAGTCGTACGTTCATCGTGTGCTCCTTGAGTCAGTAGCCGGCCACGTCGGGCCAGCGCAGCTCCACGCCGTCTCGGGTGAGCTGATCGGTGAAGTCGGCCAGCAGGCCGGGGGTGTTGCGCACCGCTCGCGGTGAGGCACCGCGGCGCAGACAGAAGTCGGCGAGCGTGCCGGCGACCTCGCCGACGTTCCACTCGACCGGGTGCAGCCGGTAGCAGCCGTTGGTGATGTGGGTGACGCCGATGTTCTTGGAGGCGGGCAGCAGGTTCTCCACCCGCTGCGGGATCAGCGCGCCCAGTGGGATCTCGAACGGGCACGACCCCACGTCGATGTAGTTGTCGCCGCCCGTCGACGGGTGCAGGTCGATGCGGTACATCCCGACGCCGACGCTGTCCGGGTAGTGGACGGCGCCGTGGTCGCCGCGTACCGCCAGAGAGAGGTCCTGCTCCACGACTGTGTGCTCGGCCCGGATCCGCCGCGACTCCCGGATGTACGGCGCCTGGGCCAGGCCGTCCGCACTCCCGGTGACATCTCCGCGCAGCCGTAGCCCGGGAGAACCGGTGCCGCCGTCCGGGCGCGGCGCCTCGGTCTGCAGCCAGTACAGCACCGACCTCGACAGGTCCCGGGCGGCCGTGAGGTGCTGCTCGGCGTCCGGTACGTCGATCACCGGGCCCTCGAAGTAGTCGATCATCGGCCAGTTGACCAGGCAGATGTCGCTGTCGTACGAGCCCGCGGTGAACAGCCGGCGCGCGGCGATCCGCCGGAAGGTCCAGAGGTTGCCGTCGCCGGGGTTGCGCCGCTGGTCGGCCACCACCATGAGCGGGTCGTCGTCGGGGTTCGGCGTGAAGCTGCGCTCGGAGATCTCCAGGGTCCGGGGACTGGGAGAACGGAACGACAGCAGCCGGTCCCCCCAGAACTCGGGCTGATAGTCGCGCCAGAAGCCGTAGCCGGCGGGCTTGTCGATGGTGTGGTCGCCGTCGACGTGATCCACCGCGAAGCAGACCGACACCGCCTGCATGTTGTACGGCTGCGCCTCGTCCGGCGCGCTGGGCTCCCCGGTCTCGTGCCGGGACTCGAACCCGGTCACGTACTCCACCCCGGCGAGCGGGAGCAGTTCGCCGGTCTCGGTGGCGTCCAGCACGTACGGCGCGGTCACGGTGACCGGCTCGCCGGCATCGCGGTGGGCGAGCGTCACCGCGCTCACCTGGTCGCCGTCAACCTCCGCCGCGATCGGCCGGTACGGCTGCAGCACCCGCAACCGACCCGATCCCCGGTACGGCGCCAGCAGCTGCTCGATCACCGCCACCGCCACCCGCGGCTCGTGGCAGAGCCGGCTGACGTGGCCGCCACCGGGGTTCAGCTCCCGCCAGGCTCGTGCCCGCTCGGTGAGCGGGTACCAGCGGCGGTAGTAGTCCCGGATGCCCTCGCGGAGCGCCCGATAACTCGCGGTGACCCCGAACCGCTCCACCCAGGTGTGCTCGTCGGGCGGCACAGCCTGGCTGGTCAGTTGACCACCGAGCCAGTCGTACTCCTCAGTGAGCACCACCCGCCGGCCGGCGCGCAGCGCGGCGAGCGCGGCGGCCACGCCGCCCAGGCCACCTCCGACCACCAGCACGTCAGTCTCCATCGGTGTCCCTTCACTCGGCCCGCGGCGGCGCCAGGGTGGCGCCGGCCACGAGGTCGCAGGCGAGCAGTCGCTGGCTGTCGGTGGGGTGACCCTCGACCAGGGCCATCAGCACGTCGATGACCTCCGCGCCCATCTGCTGGCGCGGAATCCGGAAGCCGGTGAACTCCACAGCGGGCGGGGAGGTGGGGCGGGTCGGGTCGCCCAGGGTGACGATCGACAGGTCGTCGGGGACGCTCAGCCCCTGCTCGGCGGCGATGCCGAGGAGCGCCACCGCGTCGGCGTACTCCTCGACGAAGAGCGCGGTGACCCCGGCCGCGAGCATCGCGTCGAGGCTGCGACCAAGGTCGCCGGCCGGCTCGTGCCGGGTCATCGCCCCGGCGGCCGTCGCGGTCTTGGCAAAGCCGCGCATCCGGTCGGCGTACGACTCCGGCCCACCGCCCTGCCCCAGGTACGCCAGCCGGGTGTGCCCGAGGTCCACGGCGCGCCGGGTAAGCGCGGCGACCGCTGCCGGGTAGTCGGCACCGACGTACGGCACCGGCCCGCCGGCGTCGTCGCGGCGGCCCACCGAGACGAACGGGTAGCCCTCGCCGACGAGTCGGGTCAGCTCGTCGCGGTCCAGGGAACGACCGAGCAGGACGCAGCCGTCGGCCAGCCTCAGCCGGTTGTCCTGGTGGAAGATGCGGCGCCGCCCGTCGGCGACCGGGGAGCTGGTGAGCAGCAGCAGGTCGCAGCCGAGGGCCTCGGCGCGCTCCTCGATACCGACCAGAAACGGGTAGTAGAAGTCGCTGTTCGCCGCGGGGAACACCGGCTCGTACGTGAACACGCCCAGGATCCGGTTGTGCCGGGCCGCCAGGCGCCGGGCGATCGGGTCGGCCACGTACCCGGTCTCCTGGATCGCGCGCAGCACCCGGTCCCGGGTCTCCGGCGCGATCCGGGCGTCCGCCTCGGCGCGGCCGTTGAGCACCAGCGACACCGTGGCCTGGCTGACCCCGGTCATCCGTGCGATGTCCTGCTGGGTCACCCGCCTGCGCCGTTCCGGCTGAGATGTGGTCACGTTTCGTGTCCGTTCGTTCTGTGCTAATGCGCATTAGCCAACCTGAGGTGTCAGCTTGCGCGATCCAGTCGTGGTCCGTCAAGAGGGCAGGCAGAGTCTTGTCGGATTCGCCAGATCCCTTGAGTAATTCGTATTAGCACCTTGACGTGCGGGAACGATCGGGTCGAGACTCTGCCGCACAGGAGGTCCCGGCGTACGACTACCAAGCGTGATGTCCGTCGGTAGACCTGCCACGCCCCCGATCGGAGGTTGACCATGGGTTCTCACCTGGACCGCCGAAGCCCGGATCCCCGAAACCTGGACCGCCCAAGCCTGGACCGCCGCGGCCTGGATCGCCGCAGTCTGTTGCGCGCCGCCGGCGGCATCGGCGCCGCCGCCGCGCTCGGCTCGCTGACCGGAAGCGGACCAGCGCACGCCGGGCCGGCCGGCTTCCCCAGCTACGCCTACATCGGCCAGCCGCTCAACAAGGCCGCGCTGCGCTACAACCCGACGAACGAGATCATCTTCCCCTGCATCCGGGGCGTGTACGACAGGATCTCCGGCGGTCTGGGCCGCTACTACCTCTACTACGCGCCGCACGACGCGCCCGGCGGGATCTGCCTGGCGTACGGGAACTCACTCGGCGGCCCGTTCACCGAGTACTGGGCCAACCCGATCATCAGCAACAACTGGTCGCCGTACTACTCGGTCGGCCACGTGTCGTCGCCGCACGTGCTCTGGAACCCCGACAACCGGAAGTTCTACCTCTACTTCCACGGTGAGAACACCACCACCCGGATGGCGTGGTCGTACGACGGCATCCACTTCAACTACTACGGAGCGGTGCTGAAATCGAGCTGGTTCCCCAACACCAGCGAGGCCTCGTACGCCCGGGTCTTCGAGCACCAGGTCCCGGGTCTCAACAACAAGTACGTCATGCTCTTCATGGGGAACCAGGGCGGCATCCGGCGCATCTTCTGGGGCTGGTCGAGCGACGCGAAGTCCTGGCGGTTCGACACCACGCCGCGGATCTGGCCCTCCGACGCCGGCGAGTCCCAGATCAGC
>JBOGDE010000080.1:0-18405 GCA_050701695.1 Micromonosporaceae bacterium | reverse complement strand
CGCCAGCACAGCCGCCGCCGCGGGCAGCACGGTGGCGAGCAGCCAGGCGAGCCGGCGCCCCGGCCGGCCGTCGGTCGACAGGCCGTACCGGGCCGGCACCGCTGCCGGTGGTGTGACGGTCCGCCGCCGGATCGGTCGCGGGGTGACCAGCCGGACCACGTGCGCGGCCCGGTCGGCGTACGGTTCTCCGATCCGCCACAGCTGGCGTACCCGGTCGCGTTCGGTGCAGCGCCGCAGCATCCGCTGGTTGAACTCCGCGAACTCGGAGACCGGCGGCGGCGCGTAGGGCGAGAGCCCCGGCTCGACGTGGGTCACGCCCGCCATCACGTCGCCGTGGTCGGTGAGGCCGTAGTAGCCGTCGTGTTTGCGCACGAACCGCTCGAAGTCCGCGGTGCCCTTCGGGTGCCGGTCGTCGACGCAGACCACCGACCAGGTGTGCGCCACCTTCCCCGGCCAGCGCGGATCCAGGCGTAGTGCCCGGCCCCGCAGCTGCACCACGGCGGTGGCGGTGGTCGCCTCGGTCAGGTCGACCAGGGTGTTCACCCCGGCGGCGTCCCAGCCTTCGCCGAGCATGCCCCGGGTGCCGACCAGCGTCAGCGCGCCGCCCGACTCGAAGAACCGGGTCACCAGCGGCACCCAACGCCGCGACGTCCACGGACCGGTGATCGCGACGACCCCGGTCGCGTCGCCGGGGATCGGATCGAGCGTCAGCTCCGGCGCCGCGTACGCCACAAAGGCTCTTGCCACGGAAGCCTCGGCGGCGACGGTACGGCCGGTGACCAGCATCGGCTTCAGCCACGGCAGGTCGGCCAGCCGCCGCAGCGCGAGCCGTGCCGAGCCGGCGTCCTCGTCGAGCACGCCCACCAGCCGGCTCGGCAGCGTGGCGTGGGCCTGTTCGTGGTCGCAGATCACCACGGCGCGCAGCCGGTCACCCTGTACGGCGTGTTCGGCGGCGAGGAGCTCGCGTACCGCCTCGATCTTGGCGGCGCTGCGGGCGATCACCCGGTCCACCGGGGAACGGCCGCCACGGATGCCCTGCCGGGTCAGCTGGTACCCCAGGCCGGGCAGAGCCTCCTTGATGGACTGGTAGAGATGCTGGTCGCGCAGGTCGTCGCTGCGCGCCAGGAACCTGTGGGTGTACGGGTGCAGCAGCCGCATCCAGTCGTCGGCGCCCGGGGCGTGCCGGTGCTGCTCCTGCAGGCGGGCGCCGTCGGGCAGCGCGAGCAGTCCCGCGTGCGCGAACCGCAGCGCCGCGTCGGCGATCTCGGGCCTTTCCCGGCTGAATCGGTGCCACGGGATCGCGGCGCCCTCGCCGGCGTGGTGTTCCCGGTGCACCACGTACCGGTCGAGCCACGGCAGGAACCCGATGCTGCCGGTGGTGGGGTCAGACAGCAGCGTGGTCAGCGCGGTGAACCGGTCGGCCTGCGCGGCGAGCCAGGTGCGCTCCCGGTCGGTGGGGGTGGTGAGCCAGGCCAGTTCCGCGTACGGCGCGAGGTGGCCTTCACGTACCACCGCGGGGATCGAGGGACCGGTGACCAGCTGGCCGAACAGGCGGTCGGTGAGCGCCAGCTCCGCCGGGGTGAGCGCGCTGGGCGGGGTCGCGGTCAGCCCGATCACCGTCGCGTGGGGGAGCAGGTCGAGCACCTCGGCGAGCAGCTCACCCCATACGTCGAGCAGGTGGTGGCATTCGTCCAGCAGCAGCGTCACCGGGCGCCGGCCCAGCGCCGCCACCAGCTCCTGTCCCTGCGGCCTCAGCCTTTCGAGGTGTGCGGCCGCGTGCCCTTCCTCGTCCACCTCACTGTCCGGGTCGAAACTCGCCAGTGACTGGTACGTCAGTGCGGTGACCGCCGCGTCCAGACTCCGCTCGGCCGACCCCGGCGGCGGGTTCGGCGTGAACCGGGACCATTCGGCCAGCCACTGGCTCTGGATCGCGGTATTGGGGGCGAACGCCACGACCGGCTGCCCGAGCCGGCGCGCCGCCTCCAGACCGACCAGGGTCTTGCCGGCGCCGGGCGGCAGCACCACCCAGGCCCGGCCTCCGTCGGCGAGCGCCTTGGCGACCCCGTCCAGCGCTTCGATCTGGTGCCGCCGCAGCGTCACACCGGGCCGCAGCGCTCCGAACTCCGTACCCATGGGGGCGGCTCCTAGACCAGGCGGCGGATGGCGGCCCAGTAGGCGCGCATCAGGGCGTTGAGCAGGCCGGTGCCGGCGGGCAGCTCCATCGCGGCGGGCTCCAGCACGGGGGTCAGCATCGCCATCCAGCGCCGGTCCGGCACCACCCGTTCGGCCTTCAGGGCACTCCGCCGCTGCCGGAGGTGGCCGCGGTGCCGCCACAGCCACGACCAGCCATGCAGCTTCTCGCGAGCCCAGCCCTGTTTGAGGCCGAGCGCCAGCATCGCCAGCTCCAGCGCCGCCAGCGGGGGAGCCAGCAGCAGCAACGCCCGGCCGCTCCACAGCGTCGCCAGCAGCATCAGCCGGTTGCGTTCGATCAGGTAGAACTTGTACGCGTTGCGGGAGAACTCGTACCGGTGCACCGCGACCGCGTCAGGCACCACCTGCACCCGCTCGCCGAGCCGCCAGGTGCGTACCGACAGCTCCGCGTCCTCGTGGTAGGCGAAGTACTTCTCGTCAAAGCCGCCCAGCCGTCTCCAATGCGCCGCGGTGGTGAGCAGGCAGGCACCGGTGCCGCCGAGCGTGTCGTACGGCTCGGTACGGGTCTCCGGCTTCCCGAACCCGCCCGACCACGACAACCCGAGTACGTGGATCGGGTTGGCGCCGGCGTTGACCAGCGACGGGTCCTCGGCCAGCCGTACGCTGCCCACCACCACCCCGACACCGGGCCGGTCAACCGCCTCGACCAGGCTCCGCAGCGCCGACGGCGAGACCACGCAGTCGGAGTTGACCAGGGCGATGTAGTCGCCGGTGGCGTGCGCGGCGCCGAGGTTGCAGCCGCCGGCGAATCCCAGGTTCTCGCCGGGGGTGAGCACGGTGACGCCCTTGCGTCCCGACAGCGCGGTCACGTCGTCGTTGGTGCAGCCGTTGTCGACCAGCACCACGTCGACGTCGACGCCCTCCGAGTCCAGCAGTGCCTCCACCGCACGGGGCAGCCACGGCTCGGTCTGCCACGCCAGCACCACGGCGGAAACCCGAGGCGGTTCGGCTTGAGGCTGGCTCACGGAACGGTCCAGTCGGCGAGCGCCTCGGTCAGGGTCTCCCGCCAGTCGGGCTGCGGTGCCACGCCGGCCAGCTTCCACCGGTCGTGGCCCAGCACCGAGTACGCCGGCCGTGGCGCCGGTCTGGGGAACCGGTCGGACGTGGTGGGGCGTACCCGGTCCGGGTCGTGACCGGCGGCGGCGAACACCGCACGGGCCAAGCCGTACCAGGTGGTCTCGCCGGATGCGGTGCCGTGGTAGATCCCGGGCGGGGCCTGGCCGGCGAGCGCGGCGGCGCCGAGCGCTACCAATTGACGCGCCAGGGCGCCGGTCCAGGTGGGTTGCCCGCGCTGGTCGTCGACCACGTCGACGGTGTCCCGCTCACCAGCGAGTCGCAGCATGGTGGCGACGAAGTTGCGGCCGTGTGCGCCGTACAGCCATGCGGTGCGGACCACGTACCCGGTGTCGGGCAGGGTACGGTGCGCCGCCTGTTCACCAACCAACTTGCTCCGCCCGTACGCGTTCAGCGGCGCGGTGGGGGAGTCTTCCCGGTAGGGCGTGGTGGCGTCGCCGGCGAACACATAGTCGGTGGAGAGCTGGATCAGCCGGGCGCCGGACTCCGCGCAGGCCCGCGCCAGCCCCGCCACCGCCTGCCCGTTGAGCGCCGTGGCGGTCGCCTCGTCGGTCTCGGCACCGTCCACATCGGTGTACGCCGCGGTGTTGACCACCACGTCGTGACCGGCGACGGCACGGCGTACCGCCGCGGCGTCGGTGATGTCCAGTTCGGCGTGGCCGGCCGCGGTAACAGCGGTCCCGAGCACCGCCACCAGGTCCTGGCCGAGCATGCCGCCCGCGCCGGTGACAAGCCATCGTGCGGTCACGACTCAGGCCAGTCCTGCCCGCTGCTTAAGCGGCTCCCACCAGGGCCGGTTGTCCTGGTACCAGGCCACCGTGTCGGCCAGCCCCTTCTCGAACGGCACCCGCGGCTGGTACCCCAGCTCGGAGGAGATCTTGGAGATGTCGACCGAGTAGCGGCGGTCGTGGCCCTTGCGGTCGGTGACGTACTCGACCGACTCCCAGTCCTTGCCGCAGGCGTCGAGCAGCAGCCCGGTCAGCTCCTTGTTGGTCAGCTCGGTGCCGCCGCCGATGTTGTAGATCTCCCCTGCGCGGCCGTTTTCCAGCACCAGCTGAATGCCGTGGCAGTGGTCGTCGACGTGCAGCCAGTCCCGTACGTTGCCGCCGTCGCCGTACAGCGGGACGGTGCCACCGTCGATCAGGTTCGTGACGAACAGCGGGATCACCTTCTCCGGGAACTGGTACGGCCCGTAGTTGTTCGAGCAGCGGGTGATCACCACGTCCAGCCCGTGGGTCTGGGCGTACGCGCGGGCGAGCAGGTCCGAGCCGGCCTTCGACGCCGAGTACGGCGAGTTCGGCTCCAGGATCTGCTGCTCGGTCCACGAGCCGGACTCGATGGTGCCGTACACCTCGTCGGTGGACACGTGCACGAAGCGGCCGAGCCGGTGGCGTACCGCCGCGTCGAGCAGATTCTGGGTGCCCAGCACGTTGGCGATCACGAACGGTGCGGCGCCGGTGATGGAGCGGTCGACGTGCGACTCGGCGGCGAAGTGCACCACGGCGTCATGGCCCGGCAGCAGCTCGTCGACCAGCTTCTCGTCGCAGATGTCGCCCTCGACGAACGTCAGTCGCGGGTTGTCGGCAACCGGCGTCAGGTTGTCCCGGTTGCCGGAGTAGGTGAGCTTGTCGAGCACCGTCAGCCGCGCGTCGGCGTACGCCGGGAAGCCACCGGTGAGCAGGGTGCGCACGTAGTGCGATCCGATGAAGCCGGCGCCGCCGGTGACCAGGAGTCTCACGTGTCGGGAGTCTAGTCGCCCCGGGGCACCGCACCGCGTCGGCCGATAGGGTCGTCCCGGCGGGCGGTATGGTGGCGCGCGTGCGTGGCATCATCCTCGCCGGTGGCACCGGCTCGCGGCTGTGGCCGATCACCCGAGCGGTGTCCAAGCAGCTGATGCCGATCTTCGACAAACCGATGATCTACTACCCGCTGTCGACACTGATGACCGCCGGGATCCACGAGATCCTGGTGATCACCACGCCGGAGGAGCAGTCGCAGTTCGTCCGGCTGCTCGGCGACGGCTCCCCGCTCGGGATGCGGATCGAGTACGCCGCGCAGCCGCGCCCGGAGGGTCTGGCGCAGGCGTTCCTGATCGGTGCCGACTTCATCGGCGACGGCCCGGTGGCGCTGATCCTGGGCGACAACATCTTCTACGGCGCCGGGCTCGGCCGGCAGCTGGCGGCGTCGACGCGGGTCACCGGGGGGCACGTGTTCGCGTACCCGGTGTCGAACCCGCAGGCGTACGGGGTGGTGGAGTTCGACGCCGACGGCAAGGTGCTCTCCATCGAGGAGAAGCCGGAGCGGCCGAAGTCCCACCACGCGGTGCCGGGGCTCTACTTCTACGACAACCGGGTGGTCGAGATCGCCCGTGAGCTCACGCCGTCGGCCCGGGGCGAGCTGGAGATCACCGCGGTCAACGAGGCGTACCTGCGAGACGGCGAGCTGACCGTCGGGGTGCTCGACCGGGGTACGGCGTGGCTGGACACCGGCACGTTCGACTCCATGGTCGCCGCCGCGGAGTTCGTACGGGTCATCGAGCAGCGCCAGGGGCTCAAGATCGGCTGCATCGAGGAGGTGGCATGGCGGCAGGGCCTGATCGGCAACGACGAGCTGCGCGCGATCGCCGAGCCGCTGACCAAGAGCGGGTACGGCGGCTACCTGCTGGAGCTGCTGGAGCGTGCCCCCGAGCCGAACCTGTCCGACCTGCCAGGCTTCTGAGGTGACCATGGACCAACGCGACACCTCCGGCGCCGAGTACGCCGAGCGGCTGCGCCGGCTGGAAGGCGTCTGGTGGAAGCGACTGCTGAACGTGCAGGCGCCGTACCGGTGGAATCTGCGCCGCCTCGAGCTGGGCCGCACCCTCGACGTCGGCTGCGGCATCGGCCGCAATCTGATCAACCTCGGCCCCGACAGTGTCGGCGTGGACCACAACCCCGACTCGATCGCCATCGCGCGCGACCGCGGGCTGCGGGCGTACACCGTGGAGGAGTTTCTGGCCTCCGGGTACGCCACCCCGGACCGGTTCGACGCGCTGCTGGTGGCCCACGTGGTCGAGCACATGCCGGAGCCGGACGCCCGTGACGTGGTCGGGATGTACCTGCCGTACCTGCGGCCGGGAGGCCGGGTGCTGTTCATCACCCCGCAGGAGAAGGGGTACGCCTCCGACCACACCCACGTACGGTTCTGCGGCTTCGCCGAGGTCTCCTCACTGGCCGCCGACCTCGGGCTCCGGGTGGAGAAGCGGTACTCGTTCCCGATCGGGCGCTGGGCGGGCAGGTGGTTCACGTACAACGAGTTCAACGTGCTCACCCGCAAGCCGGAGGTGGCGTGAGTGGAGATCGAGCCGCTGTCGATCGAGGGCGCGTTCCTGGTCACCCCGCGCCAGCACGGTGACCCGCGGGGGCGGTTCCTGGAGTGGTACCGGTTCGACCAGCTCGCCGCGGCGGTCGGCCACCCGCTGCGGCTGGCACAGGGCAACATGTCGGTCTCCGCGCGGGGCGTGGTGCGCGGGATCCACTTCGCCGACGTACCGCCGTCGCAGGCGAAATACATCAGCTGTGTACGCGGTGCCGCGCTCGACGTGGTGGTGGACATCCGGGTCGGCTCGCCGACGTACGGGCGGCACGAGACGGTGCTCCTGGACGAGACCGACCGGCGCGCGGTCTACCTCGCCGAAGGGCTGGGCCACGGGTTCTGCGCCCTGACCGACGACGCCACCCTGGTGTACCTGTGCTCGGAGACCTACGCGCCGGCCCGGGAACACGGGATCGACCCCCTTGACCTGGAGCTGGGCATCGACTGGCCGGTGGACTCACCCCAGCTCTCCGACCGCGACGCGGCGGCGCCCAGTCTCGCCGACGCGGCGGCCCGGGGACTGCTCCCGTCGTACGAGGCCTGCCAGAAGCTCTACGCCGAACTGCGCGGCTGAGCCGGCCGTCGTACCCGGATGGCAGAATCGCCGCAACGCGCGGCACCGCGACCCTTACGACGAGGCTTCACGCACCGTAGCCTCGTACCTGCGCGCTGGTAGTGACCGGGCAGAGGAATGAGGTTCGAGTGGACAGAAGGATCTTCGGGCTCGAAACCGAGTATGGCGTCACCTGTACGTTCCGGGGGCAGCGCCGGCTGTCGCCGGACGAGGTGGCGCGCTACCTGTTCCGTCGCGTGGTGAGCTGGGGCCGCTCCAGCAACGTGTTCCTGCGCAACGGCGCCCGGCTGTATCTCGACGTCGGCTCGCACCCCGAGTACGCCACCCCGGAGTGCGACTCGCTGACCGACCTGGTCGCCCACGACCGGGCGGGTGAACGGATCCTGGAAGGGCTGCTGGTCGACGCCGAGCGCCGGCTGCACGACGAGGGCATCGCCGGCGACATCTACCTGTTCAAGAACAACACCGACTCCGCCGGCAACTCCTACGGCTGCCACGAGAACTACCTGGTCGGTCGGCACGGCGAATTCGGCCGGCTGGCCGACATCCTGATCCCGTTCCTGGTCACCCGGCAGCTGATCTGCGGCGCCGGCAAGGTGCTGCAGACCCCGCGCGGCGCCGTCTACTGCCTCTCCCAGCGCGCCGAACACATCTGGGAAGGCGTCTCGTCGGCCACCACGAGGTCCCGCCCGATCATCAACACCCGCGACGAGCCGCATGCCGACGCCGAACGCTACCGCCGGCTGCACGTGATCGTCGGCGACTCCAACATGAACGAGGTCACCACCCTGCTGAAGGTGGGCGCCGCCGACATCGTGCTGCGGATGATCGAGTCCGGCGCGGTGATGCGCGACCTCACCCTGGAGAACCCGATCCGGGCGATCCGGGAGGTCAGCCACGACGTGACCGGGCGCCGCAAGGTACGCCTGGCCAGCGGCCGCGAGACCAGCGCGCTGGAGATCCAGCAGGAGTACTTCTCCAAGGCCACCGACTTCGTGAACCGGCTCGGCGGCGACGCGGTGGCCAAGCGCGTGATCGACCTGTGGGGCCGGGTGCTGACCGCGGTGGAGACCGGCGACATGTCCGGCGTAAGCCGCGAGATCGACTGGGTCGCCAAGCAGGACCTGATCGAGCGGTACCGCGCCAAGAACGACCTGCCACTGTCCAGCCCGCGGGTGGCGCAGCTGGACCTCGCGTACCACGATCTGCGCCGCGGCCGCGGCCTGTACGGCCTGATGGAGCGGCGCCGGCAGGTCGACCGGATCGCCACCGACCTGGAGATCTTCGAGGCCAAGGAGACCCCGCCGCAGACCACCCGGGCCCGGCTGCGTGGCGAGTTCATCCGCAAGGCACAGGAGAAGCGCCGCGACTTCACCGTCGACTGGGTGCACCTGAAGCTGAACGACCAGGCGCAGCGCACCGTGCTCTGCAAGGACCCGTTCCGGGCCCACGACGAACGGGTCGAGAAGCTGATCGCGAGCATGTGATCACCGGGGCCACGGTGGGTGACGCCGTCTCGTACTATCCGCACCATGAAGAACCGTGTCGTCCGCGTGATCCAACTCGTCCTGATCGCCCTGGGCTTCCTGCTGCTGTTGGGAGCGATCGGCGACTTCTTCGGCTCCGGTGCCGACCAGTCCTTCACGTACTCCTGCCGGGAAGGCGGGCAGTGCGTGGGTCAGACCGGTACCACCCCCAGCGGCTTCCAGTCCGCGATGGTGTTCGGCCTGGCAGGGCTCAGCCTCGAGGTCGCCGCGGTGGCGCTCGGGATCTGGGCGCAGCTCGGGCAGGGCACGGCGGCCACCGCGACGCCCATCACAACTCCCGCGGCGCCCGGGCCGATGGCACAGCCGTTCCCGGCGCCCCCGGCCCAGCCTTCGGCGACCTCCGCGGTGGGCCAGGCGCCAGTGGGCCAGGCGCCAGTGGGCCAGCAGTACCCACCCGCGCCGGGTCCGCAGGGATCGGGTCAGCCGCCGTACGGCCAGGGCTATCCCGCGCCACCCAGCCACTCCGGCTAGCCGGGCCGTCCCGGGATTAGCATGTGAGTGAGATGTCCGAGCAGCCTGAGCCGCCACCGCCGCCCCGCCGCAAGACCCGCCGCGACAAGATCCGCGAGGAGGTCGAAGCGAACCGGCAAGGCGACTACACGGTGCCGACCTGGGTGCTGTTCCTCGCACTGGTCGCGATAGTCGGCGGGCTGGTGCTGCTGGTGTTGATCACCCGATGATCCCGCAACGGCTGGGGGTGCTGGACACGATCGCGCGCCAGGTCCCGCACCCGGTGGGCGAGGACTGCGTAAGAGTGGCCATCGACGGTGTCGACGGCGCTGGCAAGACCATCTTCGCCGACGAGCTGAGCACGACGCTGGTCAAGTCCGGCCGGCCGGTGGTACGGATCTGCGCCGACGACTTCCTCAATCCGCGGCGTGTCCGCTACCGGCGCGGCCGTACCTCACCCGAGGGTTACTGGCTCGACTCGTACGACTATCCGGCGCTGTGGGAGCGGGTGTTGAATCCCCTCGGTCCCGGCGGCGACCGGTGGTACAAGGCGGGCAGCCTGGACCTGCTCGCCGACCGCCGGATGAACCCGTCGCCGATGCTGGCCGAGCCGGGCTCGGTTTTGGTGCTCGACGGGATGTTCCTGCACCGCGACGAGCTGGCCGAGGTGTGGGACTTCTCGATCTTCCTGGACGTAGGGTTCTCGGTCACCGCCGCCCGGATGGCGCAGCGAGACGGCAGCCATCCGGATCCGGAGCATCCGAGCATGGCTCGGTATGTGCGGGGACAGCGGCTCTACCTCGCCGCCTGCGACCCCGCCAGCCGCGCCAGCGTCGTGGTCGACCACACCGACCCGTCCCGCCCAGCGCTGCTCACCCGCTGAGCCGCTCCATCGGCTGACCTGTGATCTCGGCGATCAGATCGAAGTCCTTGTCGTTGTGCAGCACCGTCAGTCCGGCAAGCTCGGCGGTGGCTGCGATCATGAGATCAGGCACCGACGGCGCTCTGTGCTGGCCCCGGTCGGCGAGTCGTAACAGCACCTCGACGGTACGGTCTTCGATCGCGGGCGTGGCGTACTCAATGGGCATCGAGCTGATCGGCGGGTGCCGCAACCCGGCGCGTAGGGTAGCCGCCGAGCGAGCCGAGTAGCCGATCTCGAGAAGCGTCACGGTAGCGATGCGTACGAGGCCTCGTTCGATCCGTCCGGCCCAGTCCTCGACGTCGGGGCTCGATTCGAGCCGGACGAGTGCCGACTTGTCGATCAGCCATTGCGTTTCCACCACGACAGCGCTATTTCCACGCCTGGCTCATGATGTCCGGATCGTCGAGATCACGGAAGTCGCTCGCGAACTGTCGCAAGTGGTCGACAGTGACCGGCCCCACCGCCCGGCGTGCACTTTGACTCAGCTGCCGCCGGATGTACTCGCTGCGGGAGATCCCCATCAGCTTCGCGTTCGCGTCAAGTGCCGCCAACACGTCATCCGGCACATCACGGATCAGCACATCGGACATCGCGACACCCCCTAGATATCACAAGATATCACGTCGCGCGGCTGAGCCGTTCCCGTAGGAAGTTCTGCTCGGCGGCGTTCTCCGTACGTTGCAGGGCCGCTTCGTAGGCCGCCGCCGCCTCGGCGTCGCGGCCCAACCGGCGCAGCAGGTCGGCGCGTACCGCGTGGAACAGGTGGTAGCGCGCCAGCTTCCCGGCAAGCGCGTCGACCTGCGACAACGCCACGGCCGGGCCGTCGAGCTCGGCGATCGCCACCGCCCGGTGCAGCGCGACCACGGGGCTCGGGGAGAGCGCGAGCAGGTGATCGTAGAGCCGCACGATCTGACGCCAGTCGGTGTCCGCGGCGCTGCCGGCGTCGCTGTGCACCGCGTTGATCGCCGCCTGCAACTGGTACGGCCCCGGCTGGTTACGGCGCAGGCACCGGCGTACCAGTTGCTGCCCCTCGGCGATCAGCTCCTGGTCCCAGGCGACCCGGTCCTGGTCGCCCAGCAGCACCAGGGCGCCGTCGGCGGTGGTACGCGCGGCCCGGCGGGACTCGATCAGCAGCATCAACCCGAGCAGCCCCAGCACCTCCGGCTCGTCGGGCATCAGCTCGGCGAGCATCCGGCCCAGCCGGATCGCCTCCCGGCTCAGGTCGTCGCGCACCAGGTTTTCGCCGGAGCTGGCGGCGTACCCCTCGTTGAAGATCAGGTAGACCACCGCCAGCACCGCCGGCAGCCGCTCCGGCAGGTCCGCGTCCTGCGGCACCCGGTACGGGATCTTCGCGTCGCGGATCTTGCCCTTGGCGCGTACCAGCCGCTGCGCCATGGTGGCCTCGGGGACCAGGAACGCGCGGGCGATCTCGGCGGTGGACAGGCCACCCAGCAGCCGTAGCGTCAACGCCACCCGGGCGACGGGAGCCAGCGCGGGGTGGCAGCAGGTGAAGATCAGGCGTAGCTGATCATCTCGCACGGCACCCTCCTCCACCGGCTCGTCGGGGGTCTGCAGCAGTACGGCCTGGGCGTGCCGCTCGGCGCGGGTCGCTTCCCGGCGGTGACGGTCGATCGCCCGGTTCCGGGCGGTGGTGATGATCCAGCCGGCCGGGCTGGGCGGCAGTCCGGTGGCGGGCCAGCGGCGTACCGCCTCGGTGAAGGCGTCCTGGACCGCTTCCTCGGCGGCGTCGATGTCACCGAGGAAGCGGACCAGTACGGCGACCGCGCGGCCGTACTCGGTACGGAAGACCCGCGCGATCTGGGCGTCGTCCATCAGATCTGGTCGCGGAACGGGCGCACCTCGATCGGGAGCCCGGTGATCTCGGCCTGCCGGCGGCCCCAGCCCAGCGCCGCGTCCAGATCGGGGGCCTCTATCACGGTGATGCCACCGAGGTATTCCTTGCCCTCGGCGAACGGGCCGTCGGTGATCAGCACGTCGCCGTCCTTCGCGGTCAGCACGGTGGCGGCGCTCGGCGGGTGCAGCCCACCGGCGAACACCCAGGCACCGGCGGCTTCCATCTCGGCCTGCAGCCTGCCGAGCTGCTCCATGATCGGCGCCAGCACCTCCGGCGGTGGCGGGTCGCCCTGCGGCTGGTACATGTTCAGCACATACTGCGTCATGGTCGGCACTCCTTCGGTGTCGTGTCCTGCCGTCGCCCTCTACACGAACCGCCTACCCGCGGATCGACACCGGCATCAGGAAATCCTCGAAGCAGCGTGGCGACCCGCCGCGGCGGCGGCCAGGAAGTAGGCGGTGTCCGCGTCCAGCCCACGTCCCATCGTGGACAGCCGTACCGGCACGGCCCATAGCGCGTCGTAAAGCCCTTCCGTGGGTACGTGGATCAGCCGGTGTCGTTCCGCGAGGGGCTTCAGCGCGGCCTCCACGTCATCGGCGAGCGCGGGGTCGAGCGGGGCGGGCACCACCAGGTCGGCCGCGGCGAGCGCCACCTTCCCGTACGCGGTGAGGCTGTGGTGGGACACTCCGCGGTGCCGGGGTCGGGGGTCCGCGTCGGAGATCCGCAGCGAGCCGACCGCCCGGCCGCCAAGGGCGGCGACCGCGTTCACCGCTTCGCCGACCTTGACGCCGGAGAACCCCCAGGGCGTACCGGTGCCCAGGTTGCCGGGCCCCTGGGCCACCACCGCGATGTCGGCGTGCAGCGCGTGCCGGGCCGCCAGCAGCCCGGTGTGTACGTTGGTCGCCTCCAGATCCCCGCCGAACGCCTGGCCGGTGGTGACCGTGCCGACGAGCCAGTCGGCCAGCTCGGACAGGCTGCGGCTGAACCATGCCGGCAGCGCACCGCCGTCGGTCATCAGGTACGCCACCCGCGCCGTGGGGGCCTCGGCCCGGATCCCGGCCAGCACCGCCGGCAGCGCCGAATGCAGGTCCGCGATCACCACCGGCATCGCGTCGATGCCCGTGGCGTCGTGCAGGACGGCGCGATGCGGCGAGTCCTCCTCGTCGGCGGCCAGGGTGATGGTCTGCAGCGGGGTGTAGCGGGCCTTCACCACGTGCCCCGGGCCGCTCGGGTCCGGGGGCAGCCGGTCGGGGAGCGCCACCACGAAGGCGTACCCTCCGGTGCCCAGCCCCATGGTCAGCGCACCGACGTTGAGCAGCACCCGGTCACCGACCTCGGGACTGCCCACCAGCTCGGGGTACGCCAGCGCCTTCACCGAGCCGAGGTCGGCCACCTCGACGGTCAGCTCCTGCGCGCCGCGCCAGCCCCGGCCGAGCGAGGTCACGTTTCCTGATCTCCATCGCACCACGTACCGCACGGTACCGGTCGGCCGCCGGCCGCCGACGCGCCCCTGACCTGGGACGGTGACCAATCGGGCGGGTGCCGATGCGGCGTCCGCGGCGTCGACGCTGCTAGCGTCGGTGGGGTGTCCCGTACCCGTACCGAACGCCTGGTCAACCTGGTGATCTGCCTGCTGTCCACCCGGCGGTTCCTGACCGCCGCGCAGATCGCGCAGACCGTACCCGGGTACGAGCACGACACCACCGACGTACGCCAGCACGAGGCGTTCCAGCGCAAGTTCGAACGGGACAAGGCCGAGCTTCGCGAGCTGGGGGTGCCGCTGGAGACCGGCACCGCGAGCGTGTTCGACACCGAGCCGGGCTACCGGATCGCCGGCCGGGAGTACGCGCTGCCCGACGTGATCCTGGAGCCGGACGAGGCCGCGGCGGTCGGGATCGCGGGGCGGCTCTGGCAGCATGCCGGGCTCGCCTCCGCCGCGTCGTCGGGGCTGTTGAAGCTGCGCGCCGCCGGGGTCGAGGTGGACCCCCAGGCCACGCTCGGTATCGAACCGGTGGTGACGGTGGAGCCAACGTTCGCGCCGCTCACCGGAGCCGCCGCCGACCGGCAGGCGGTCACGTTCGACTACCGGGCGCCCGAGGCGGACGAGGCGATGACCCGGCGGCTGCGGCCGTGGGGCGTGGTGTGCTGGCGCGGCCGTTGGTACGTGGTCGGCCACGACCTGGACCGTGAGGCGGCCCGCTGCTTCCGGCTCTCCCGGATCCAGGGGGCGGTACGCCGGATCGGGCGGCGCGACGCGTACCAGCTCCCCGAGGGGATCAACCTGATCGACTACGTGGCCAGCTGGTCCGGCCCCCGGGAGCATTCCGGCCGCGCCACGGTACGGCTGCGTCCGGGCCGCGCCGCCGGCATCCGCCGCTGGTGCGAACCTACCGATGACCCTGACGTAGTGGTGCTGCGCTACTCCGACGCCGACTCGCTCGCCGGCTACCTGGTCGGGTACGGCGCCGACGTGGTCGCACTGGACCCACCCGAGGTACGCAAGGCCGTGATCACGCTGCTGGAGGAGACCGCCGAGCGGTATCCGGCACCGGTGCGCTCCCTCTCCTCCGGGGCCGCTGCGGGCGGCGGCGCATGACCGCCAGTGTGGACCGACTCTCGCGCCTGTTGAATCTGGTGCCGTACCTGCTGGGGCGCCCGGGGATCCGGATCACCGACGCCGCCGCCGACCTCGGGGTGAGCGAGAAGCAGCTGCGTGACGACCTGGAGCTGCTCTGGGTGTGCGGGCTGCCCGGGTACGGCCCCGGCGACCTGATCGACATGTCGTTCGACGGGGACTCGGTGACCATCACGTACGACGCCGGGATCGACCGTCCGCTGCGGCTGACCCCTGACGAGGCGCTGGCGCTGATCGTGGCGCTGCGGCTGCTCGCCGAGACCCCCGCACTGCCGAACCGGGAGTCGGTGGAGCGTGCCCTGGCGAAGATCGAGTCCGCCGCCGGGGACGCCGCGGACACCGCTGGCCGGGTCGCGGTGCGGCAGCCCGGCAACACCGGCCGGCTGGCCGAGGTGCAGGGCGCGGTGGAGCGCGGCCGGGCGCTGCGGATCACGTACTACACCGCGGGCCGGGACCAGACCACCGAGCGGGTGATCGACCCGATGCGGGTGCTGTTCACCTCCGGCCGGGCGTACCTGGAGGCGTGGTGCCGCCGCGCCGAGGGGGTACGGCTGTTCCGGCTGGACCGGCTCGACGCCCTGGTGGAGCTGGACGAGCCGGCCTCTCCACCGCCACAGGCCCGCCCCACCGACGTACGCGACGGGGTGTTCACGCCGACCCCGGATCTGCCGCTGGTGACACTGCGGGTGGGGCGCGACGCGCGCTGGATCACCGAGTACTACCCGTGCGAGCGGGTGGTCGCGGAGCCGGACGGGCACTGGCAGGTGTCGCTGCGCGCGTCGGATCTGCAGTGGGCCCGCCGGCTGGTGCTGGGGCTCGGCCCGGGGGTCGAGGTGGTGGCGCCGGGGGAGCTGGCCGCGGAGATCGGAGCCGAGGCGCGATCGGCCCTACGCGCGTACGCCGAGCACACCGCGCACTAGGGTGACAGGCGTGGACACCGTCGTGTGGGGGCTCGGGCTGGTCTGGTGGATCGTGATCGGCGCCGTGCTGCTGGGCGTGCTGATCCTGGTGCTGGCTGCCCTGCCGGTGCTGCGCCGGCTGCCCGCGCTGCGGCGTGGCGGTGTGCGGCTGCAACGGCAGAGTCAGGCGTTGGAGGCTCTGCAGGAACGTTCGGCGGCGCTGCAGCGCCGTTCCGATGAGCTGGCCGCCGCGTCTGCCGAGATGCAGGCCCGGGTGGCTCATGTGCAGCGGCGCACCGCGCGGCTGAAGCAGGTTGGCAGCAGTACATAAGCCGCGAATCGTACACCCGTCAGATAACCCGGCCCGTGGGGAGACGGAAGCGCTCTCGACACGTACGATGGGCGACGTCCGTCCCGCCTGGAGGTAGCAATTATGGGCATGCTCAAGCCGTGGCACATCATCGTTCTGGTGGTGGTGCTGATCCTGCTGTTCGGCGCCAAGCGGCTGCCTGACGCAGCGCGCGGTCTGGGGCGTTCGTTGCGGATCCTCAAGGCCGAGACCAAGAACCTCTCCGAGGACGACGTGGAGGCCAAGGCCGACGCGCAGGCCAGCCAGCAGCCGCTGCAGTCGAAGACGATCGACGGTGAGACGACCGACCCGGCCGAGAGCGAGCCGACGTCGGTGAAGAAACAGCAGGACCGGTAGCGGCCAGCACGACGCCTGAGAAGTGAGTCCACTAATTCGTCGGCGCCGCAAGACCCAGTTCGCCAAGGCCGCCGAGGGCTCCATGACCCTCATGGAGCATCTGCGCGAACTCCGTAGCCGGCTGTTCAAGGCCTGCCTCGGCATCCTCGGCGGGCTCGTGCTGTGCCTGTTCTTCGCCGACCAGATCATGGACTTCCTCAACGCCCCGTACTGCCGTTACCGGGCGAGCCAGGGCCACACCGGCCGGTGCGGGTTCAACGCGGTCTCGCCGATCGACACGTTCCTGCTCAACCTCAGGATCGCGCTGTACGCCGGCCTGCTGGTCAGCGCGCCGGTGTGGCTCTACCAGCTGTGGGCGTTCATCGCGCCCGGCCTGCACCAGAAGGAACGCCGCTACACCTACTACTTCGTCGCCGCCGCCACCCCGCTGTTCTTCAGCGGCTCCCTGCTCGCCTACTTCGTGGTCGACAAGGGCATGGAATTCCTGATGGGGCTGGTGAGCGCATACGACATCACCCTCGACATCGGCGGCTACTTCAACTTCGTCACCAACCTGATGCTGCTGTTCGGGCTGGGATTCGAGTTCCCGCTCGCGGTGGTCGCGCTCAACCTGGTCGGCATGGTCAGCGCCAAGCGGTTGCTCGGCTGGTGGCGGATCGCGGTGCTGCTGTGTTTCGTGTTCGCCGCGTTCGTCACACCCACCCCGGATCCGTTCGGGATGACCGCGCTGGCGATCCCGATGAGCCTGCTCTACTTCGGCGCGGTGGGGGTCGCGTTCCTCAACGACCGCCGGCGTGGCCGCAACGACGACTACGCGAGCCTCGCCGACGACGAAGCCTCGTCCATCGAGGAAGCGGAAGCAATCGACGAGGTGGCGCCGATCGACGAGGCCACCCCGGTCGAGGCTGCCAGCGCCGTCGACGACCCGACGCCGACCTCGCCGGCCCGGCCGCCGCGCGGAGCCGACGACGACATCACCTGACGCGGCCCGGCCGCAAGGCCCGGGGTTCGGTGCGCCACGGCCACGGGGGCTGAGGCTCAGCGCGGCACGGCTGCCAACGCCTCGGTCGCCGCTGGCAGCGCACGGTCGCGGTCGGCCGGCACCAGCCCGATCCGGGTACGCCGCTCCAGCAGGTCCGCGGCGTTCAGGGCGCCCTCGTGGCGTACCGCGTAGCGCAGCTCGGCTCCAGTGGTGGGGATGCCGTCGGCGATCGGGGCCAGCAGCGCGGGGTCGCCCCCGGCCTCGGCCAGCACCGCGGCGGCCTCGGTGCCGTACTTGAAGCGCAACCTCGCCGGAGCGGTGGACGCCACCGCGCCGGCGCCGACCAGGGGGAGCCTGCGGGTACTGCACTGCCTCGCCTCGATCCGCCGCCGCGCCAGCACCACGTCGAGCGCGTCCTCGGCCATCCGCCGGTACGTGGTCAGCTTGCCGCCGATCACCGTCACCAGCCCGTCCGGCGCCGTGATCACCGCGTGCCGCCGCGACACGTCGGCGGTGCGCCCGTCGGCGGACAGCAGTGGCCGCAGCCCGGCGAAGCTGCCGATCATGTCGGCCCGGGACACAGGCACTGCCAGTACCCGGTTGACGGTGCCGATCAGAAAGTCGATCTCGGATTCGGTCGGCTGTGCCACGTCGGGGACCTCGCCGGGCGCCTCCTCGTCGGTGAGGCCGACGTACACCCGGTCGTCGGGTGCGGGCAGCGCGAACACGAAACGGTTCACCGAGCCTGGGACCGGTGCGGTGAGCCCGGCGGTGAGGCCACCGAACGCCGACCTGTCGAAGACCAGGTGCGAGCCGCGGCTGGGGCGCAGCGCGATCCCCGGCGCGACCTGACCGGCCCACACTCCGGTGGCATTGACCACGGCGCGTGCCGCCAGGTCGATCCGGTCACCGGTCAGCCGGTCGTGCAGCACCGCGCCGTCGCCGGTGACCTGCTCGGCGGCGCACCGGGTCAGCACGACCGCCCCGTGGCCGGCGGCGGTACGGGCCAACCCCACCACCAGCCGAGCGTCGTCGTAGAGCTGACCGTCCCAGGACAGCAGCCCGCCGCGCAGCCCGCCGGTGCGTACCGTCGGGGCGTACCGGGTGGTCTCGGCGCGGGTGAGCCGGCGGGAGCGGGGGAGTACCTGACCGCTGCTGCCGGCGGCCCGGCGCAGCGCGTCGCCGGCGAGCAGCCC
>JBOGDE010000079.1:0-18616 GCA_050701695.1 Micromonosporaceae bacterium | reverse complement strand
GGCCAACTCCGCGTTGCGCGCAACCACGTCGTCATACGACGGCAACGACGACCCAGCGGACACGACCAGTCAACCTACCAGCGTCCACAACAGACACCGGAGCCGCCCGACTACCTATCCAGTCACAGCCAGACCATCCAATTCGACAGAGCCTCGGCGAAGTCGTTACTGGTCCTGCTCGGTCAAGCTTTCCCTGATCTCCAGCAACTCAAGGACGGCGAGAGTAGGCGGCGTTAACGAGATGCGATGACAGCATCAGCGACCCGACGAGCGGCGTCCTGCGGTTGTTCGTGCTCCCAGATACGGATCACCGTCCAACCGGCATCGGCTAATAGCTTGTCGGTCTCGGCGTCTCGTGTTCGGTTTGCGTTGATCTTCTTGGACCAGAAGTCGCTATTCCGTGTCGCCGGCCGGTGGTGGTCGGCGCATCCATGCCAGAAGCAACCGTCAAGGAAGACCGCTACCTTTGGTCTGGCGAACACCAGGTCGGCGGTGCGCCGAATCTCCGGGACTGGACGGACACCGACCCTGTAACGAAGGCCAAGCGCGTGGACCGCAGATCTGAGGGCGAGTTCAGGTTGGGTGTCACGCGACCGGTTGCCGCGCATGACACTACGGGTCGCGGGTGAGGAGGCCCACGATGTGGTCGTGCGGTTGGCCGGTGCTTTTGCTCTGGGCATAGCTGAGCGGGCGTGTCGCCAAGCCTCCGCGAGGTTCGACTCACGTGACTCCCCGGTGACCTGGCAGATGTACTTCTCTCTGGTCTTTCGGCCCTCAGCCCAGCGAAGGTATGCGTAGATGCGCCGCGACTTTGGGGGCAGCCGTAGGTAGATTGAGCCGAGGACGTCGCAGCCCGGTCGGACCGTCACGTATCGGTTGGCCCGACCACCCGCTGCCCGGTCCTGCTCCGCAGACCGCTCAGTCGATGTCATACTCGGCGGTGGTCGCCACGTCGAATCGTCGGCACGCGACTCCCGCCATCCTGTAGCCATACGTCAATTCTCGCCCACTAACTGCGACGCTGGGGAGTGGTAAGCGCTCCAGCCACGGATTTGGCGATGGCTGCTCCGAGAGCGACTGGAACGGCATTGCCAAGTTGACGCATCTGCTCCCCGCGGGGGCCTTCGAGCCGCCAGTCGTCGGGAAACGTCATGACACGCGCGGCCTCTCGGACGGTCATGTAGCGGATTGAGCCGTTGTCCAACCGAAGGACACTCTCACCGCCTGGTACTCCATGGACCCCAGCCTTGATTGTCTTGGCGGGGCGATCGAGGTCGTTCGGGGTGTGACCGGGATACTCACGGGCGCCCGGCCAGCCAACGTGGTGCAACCAATCGGGATGCTCGACGTGGTCGCCGATTGGCTCTGGCAGCTCTCGGATCGCATCGCGAAGGGTTCGCCAGCGCTGCTTGCCGTCGTGGACCGGTAGCACCTCACGCATCAGATCGGAGCGAGGCGTGATCCGGTGTTCCCCCCAGTAGTCGCCACAGTCCTGTGCGTGCCACAACGCGAGCTCAGAATGCGTCGGTTTCGGGAAGTCCCAATCGTCTATTCCCAGGTCCTTGCGGAAGGCCACCACAAAGACGCGCCACCTGACTTGTGGCACGCCATAGTCAGCCGCGTTGACCAACATGTACTTCACGTCATACCGCTCGGAGGGGTCAGCGGCGTTTGCCTTGATCGCTTTGGTCAGGCGTTTGTCGTGGTCGCGCCAGTCTTCGCCATTCACTCGCGTTTCGAACGGTGCCGCCAGTTCCCGAAGGATATAGTCGTAGTACGGCTTGAACGACGGCCGTAATAGACCCTTGACGTTCTCCGCGATGATTGCTCTCGGCCTAGTCTCACGCACGCACCGGAACAGCTCAGGCCACAGATTGCGCGGGTCGTCGTAGCCCTTATGTACGCCACCTAGGCTCCATGGCTGACATGGAACACCGCCAGCGATCACGTCCACTTCGTCTAGCCATGGGGTGAAGTCCACGTCGTGGACATCACCCCGGATTAGGGGCCATTCCGCGCGAAGTGAGGTTGGGCGTCGGTGGTCGGGTGAGTAGTCGCGTGCTCGATTGGCGCGCAACGTCGCGCACGCTCGCCGTTCCAACTCCACCGCCAGAAGGTGACGAAACCCGGCCGAGTGCATCGCCAGCGCCAGACCACCACCCCCGGTGAAGAGTTCGATGCTTGTTCCGACTCCTTGCCCACGCCTGGCGGACACCGTGCTGCGGCCACTCATGGCAAAACAATACCGCGGAGGTGTCAGCAGTTCTCGTACATATGTGCGTGTCGCTAGCGTGTCCGCTGTCACTCGTCTGGCTCGAACACCATGGCGTCCTGTACCTGATCGTCAATGACCGGAACCATGTCAAGATCAGGTTTCTTGATCGTTGCAAGGTGCGCTGCCACAAGCGATTGGATCTCCTGACTAGTCCGCGGGTTTCGCGGCAGCCTGGTCGCCCAGCCACGTCCGGGATGGAGGGTGTCCCATGAGGACCTTGCCTGTCGACTCCGGCCGCCTCCCGGAGCGTGGTTTCCGAACCCGTCCACCAGGACGTTCCAGACGGGTCGATAGTGTCCAATAAGCAACGCTTCACCCAGCGGGACCCAGATGTCGTCGGCTACGAGGTAGCGACACCGGAAATCAGCCAGGGTCAGGTTTGGGTCAGCGCCGCTACTCTGCCAGTGCCTCTCGACGTTTTCAATCGACCTGCTGTGTTCGGACAGTCGATCGAAGAGGACGGACTTGGTAGTTGTGGCCTCTAGACCAAGAGCACCTTGCCGTGCGCCCGGTGGGCGAGCGCGACCAACGTAGATCGGCACCGCTCCGGCAGGCTCTTGGGGAGGGGCGATCCAGTAGTAGTAGTCCAACTCGCCGACGTAATAGATCGCATACAGTCCAGCACCGGCGAACTTTGTTCCAGGAGGGAGTAGTTCAAGTGGCTGAGCCAGGAGTGCGCGCTCAACACTCTTGCCAAGTTCGACCCGGTCCAGGGGGTTGTACGGTCGGGGCACCTGCACGAGGAGGACGGTAGTGGATCACCACTGAGGTGTACAGCGATGACGGCGGTTTGACAGCAATGGGTTCGGACGGATCCCCAGCGGTGCGGTGCGACTCCGAGTTCGCAACTGCCTCTTGCGCGGGAGCTTTCAGACGGCTTGACGCGATGATCGTGGTCGCAAGCAGGGGTCTTCGGCTGGCTCGCGTCCACGTGTTTCGACAGCTCACAAGCCGGTACTTTGCCTGATCAACACGGCCCGCGGCGCTACGGGCGCCAGCGTTGGTGGGGGGTGCCGGGGGTGGTGGCGCGGACCAGTTGCAGGCGAGGGCGTGCCTCGTCGGTACGGCCCGCGGCGGGGCGCCGGCTGCCGGCCTTGAACGGGTCCGGCCACTCCGCACCGGCGTAGCCCTGCTCGGCGGCGGCGTGCAACGTCCACTGTGGATCGTAGAGGTGGGTACGGCCGAGCGCGCACAGGTCGGCGCGGCCGGCGAGCAGGATCGAGTTGACGTCGTCGTAGGAGGAGATGGCGCCGACCGCGATCACCGTGACGTCCGGCACCGCCTGACGGATCCGGTCGGCGTACGGGGTCTGGTAGGACCGGCCGTACGCGGGGCGTTCGTCGGAGACCACCTGGCCGGTCGACACGTCGATGGCGTCCACCCCGTGGTCGGCGAACGCGCGGGCGATCTCGACGGCATCCGGTCCCGTGATGCCGTCGTCGTGCCAGTCGGTGGCGGAGATGCGTACCGACATCGGCTTGTGATCCGGCCACACGTCCCGCACCGCGTCGAAGACCTCCAGCGGGAAGCGCAGGCGGTTTTCCAGGGAGCCGCCGTAGTTGTCGGTGCGCTGGTTGGTGAGCGGTGAGATGAAGCTGGACAGCAGGTAGCCGTGGGCGCAGTGCAACTCGAGGAGGTCGTACCCGGCGGCGTCGGCGCGGCGGGCGGCGGCCGCGAACTGGTCGCGGATCTCGGCGAGGTCGGCGCGGGTCAGCTCGCGGGGCACCTGGTTGACCGGGGAGTACGGCAGCGGCGACGGCGCCACCAGCGGCCAGTTGCCGGCCGGGAGCGGCTGGTCGATACCCTCCCACATCAGCTTGGTGGAGCCCTTGCGGCCGGAGTGCCCGAGCTGCATCCCGACCTTCGCCGTCGTCGAGCCGTGGACGAAGTCGGCGATCCGGGCCCAGGCCGCCTGCTGGGTGTCGTTCCAGAGGCCGCCGCAGCCTGGGGTGATCCTGCCCGTCTCCGACACGCAGACCATCTCGGTCATCACCAGCGCGGCACCGCCGAGCGCCTTGGAGCCGAGGTGCACCAGGTGGAAGTCGTTCGGTACGCCGTCGCCGGAGACGTACATGTCCATCGGCGAGACGATCACCCGGTTCTTCAGGGTGAGCCCCCGCAGCCGGTACGGGTGGAACATCGGCGGCCGTGTCGCCGCGGGCGCCGGGGTGACGCCACGGGCGACCTCGTGCTCGGCGTACCAGTCGGTGATCCGGTCGGTGAACTCCGGGTCGCGCAGCCGCAGGTTGTCGTACGTGACCCGGCGGGAGCGGGTCATGATGTTGAACGCGAACTGCTCGGGCTCCTGGTCGGCGTACTGCCCGAGGTCTTCGAACCATTCCAGGCTGGCCTGCGCGGCGCGCTGTGTCGACAGCACCACCGGCCTGCGCTCGGTCTCGTACGCCTCCAGCGCGTCGTCCACCGTGGGCCGCTCGGAAAGGCAGGCCGCCAGGGCGAGGGCGTCCTCCATCGCGAGCTTGGTGCCGGAGCCGATCGAGAAGTGCGCGGTGTGGGCGGCATCGCCGAGCAGCACCACATTGTCGTGCCGCCAGGTCTCGCACCGCACCGTGGTGAACGTGATCCACTTCGAGTTGTTGCCGTGCAGCCGGTTGCCGTCGAGCAGGTGGCCGAACAGCCGCTGACAGCGCGCGATCGCCTCCCGGTCGCTCTCGCCCGGCGGCAGCTCCTTGGCTTGGAAGCCCGCGCGGCGCCACACGTCGTCGTGCATCTCCACGATCAGAGTGGAGCCGGTCTTGTCGTACGGGTACGCGTGCACCTGCATCACGCCGTGCTCGGTGTCCCGGATGTCGAAGGTGAACGCGTCGAAGACCTTGTCCGTGCCCATCCAGATGTAGCGGCAGCGGCGGGTCTCGTACGTCGGGCGGAAGGTGTCGGCGTACCGGGCGCGGACGGCGGAGTTGAGGCCGTCGGCGGCGATCACGAGATCGTGGCTGGTGGTCAGCTCGTCCACCGGCGGCGCGGTGGCCAGGTGGTGGACGGTGACGCCGAGGTCGCGGCAGCGATCCTGCAGGATCTGCAGCAGGCGTAGCCGGGAAAGGGCGGCGAACCCGTGACCGCCGGAGGTGATCACCCGACCCCGGTAGTGCACGTCGATGTCATCCCAGCGGGCGAACTCGGCCTCCATCGCGCGGTAGACCACCGGGTCGGCGTGCTCGATACCGCCGAGCGTCTCGTCGGAGAACACCACCCCGAAGCCGAACGTGTCGTCCGGCGCGTTGCGCTCCCAGACCGTGATGTCACGGGCAGGATCGAGCTGCTTGGCCAGGGCAGCGAAGTAGAGCCCTCCCGGGCCACCGCCGATCACCGCGATCCTCACGCCGACGAGCGTATGCTGTCTCTGCGACGACCGTCAACGAAGCGGGAGAAGTGCTCCGGGCTTCGCGGGTCGCGAGGCTCTGGCTTCGCGGGTCGCGAGGCTCTGGCTTCGCGGCGGTAGGGCGGCGCGAGACATTCGCGTGGTGACGGCCGGGCGGCGCGGGACGGGAGGCTTTCGATGACGCTGCGGTTTGCCGGGCGTACGGCGGTGGTGACCGGTGGCGCCGGCGGCATCGGGCGGGCGGTGTGCACCGGGTTCGCCGCCGAGGGCGCCGCGGTGGCGGTGCTCGACGTCTCCGGAGACGCCGTCGCCGCGACGGTCGACGAACTGGTCGCCGGCGGCGGACTGGCCGAGGGGTATCCCGTCGACGTGACCGACCCTGCGGCGCTACGCGACGCGTTCGCCCAGATCCAGCAGCGGCTGGGCGGCCCGCACGTGCTGGTGACCCTCGCCGGCGGCTCGCTGGGCACCCCACGCGATCTGGCCGACATCGGGCCCGAGCACCTCGACCTGGTGCTGGGCGTCAACGTCGCCGGCACCTTCTACTGCTGCCAGGCCGCCGCACCGCTGATGCCACCGGGCAGCGCGATCGTCACCGTCTCCTCGATCGGCGCCCGCCAACCCTCGCCCGTGACCGGCGCCCCGTACGCGGCGGCGAAGGCGGCGATCGGTGGCCTGACCCGGCGGCTCGCCCGGGAGCTGGGGCCAGCCGGGGTACGGGTCAACGCGGTCGCCCCCGGACTGTTCCTCACCGACCGGCTCCAGGGCATGTACGACGCGATGTCCGACACCGAGCAGCGGGAGGTGATCGACGCGATTCCGCTGCGCCGGATGCCCGAGCTGCGCGAGATCGTCGACCCGGTGCTCTACCTCGCCAGCGACGCCGCCAGCTACGTCACCGGCGTCACCCTCGACGTCAACGGCGGCCGCTACATGCCCACGTAGCGGCGAGCGGTCGCGGTCCGGCCTGGCGGCGACCGGTGAGCGGGCAGGGTGTTGCTCCGGCGGCGGCGCGGCTGGGGAGGAGACCGCGACCGCCGCCGGACCGACCAGGCGATGCCTGGCCAGACTGTGGTGGACGGGCGGTCAGGCTGTGGCGGAGCCTCCCTCGCGCAGCACGAAACGCTGCACCTTGCCGGTGGAGGTACGCGGCAGACTGTCTCGGAACTCGACGATCTTCGGGCACTTGTACGGCGCGATCTGCGCCTTGCAGTGCTCCCGCAGCTCCACGATCTTCTCCTCGTCGCCGGTGACGCCGGGGCGCAGCACCACGTGCGCGACGACCACCATGGTGCGCTCCGGGTCGGGGCGCCCGACCACACCGCACTCCAGCACGTCGGGGTGGGTGAGCAGGGCGCCCTCCACCTCCGGGCCGGCGATGTTGTAGCCCGCGGAGATGATCATGTCGTCGGAGCGGGCCTGGTACCAGAAGTAGCCGTCGGCGTCCCGCAGGTAGGTGTCGCCGGTGAGGTTCCAGCCGTTCTCGACGTACTTCGCCTGGCGGGGGTCGTCCAGGTAGCGGCAGCCGGTCGGGCCCTTCACCGCGAGCCGGCCCAGCTCACCGTCCGGCACCGGCTTGCCGTCCTCGTCGAGTACGGCGGCCACGTACCCAGGGATGGGTTTTCCGGTGGAGCCGGGGCGGATGTCGTCGTCGGCGGCGGAGATGAAGATGTGCAGCAGCTCGGTCGCGCCGATGCCGTCGATCAGCTTCAGGCCGGTGGCCTCGTACCAGGCCTGCCAGGTCGCCTTCGGCAGCGGTTCGCCGGCCGAGACGCAGCGCCGCAGCGCCGGCAGTCCGCCGTCGGCCAGCTCCGGGATCATGGCCCGGTACGCGGTCGGCGCGGTGAACACGATGCTCACCCCGTGCTCGGCCATCGCCGGCAGCAGCACGTCCGGGGTGCCCTTCTCCAGCAGCAGCGCGGAGGCGCCGACGTGCAGCGGGAACACCACCATGCCACCCAACCCGAAGGTGAACCCCAGCGGCGGGCTGCCGGCGAACACGTCGTCCGGGGTCGGCTTGAGCACGTGGCTGGAGAACGTGTCGGCGTTGGCGAGCACGTCGCGGTGGAAGTGCATGGTGGCCTTCGGGCGGCCCGTCGTACCAGAGGTGAAGGCGAGCAGCGCAACGTCGTCCGCGGCGGTCGCGACGTTGTCGAAGGTGGGGTCCTTCGTGGCGGCCCGCTGGGTGAGGTCGTCCGTGCCCTCGCCACCGACAGCGATCCACGGCGCGATGTCGGCGGCCGCCAGGTCCTCGGCGAACCGGTGGTCGACCAGCGACAGGTTGATCTTGGCAATCTCCCCGATGGTACGCAGCTCGGACTCCCGCAACAGCGGCATGGTGGTCACCACCACGCCGCCCGCCTTCAGTACGGCGAACCAGCACGCCACCAGCCACGGGTTGTTCGGCGCCCGCAGCAGCACCCGGTTGCCGGGCACGATGCCGTGGTCCTCGGTGAGCACGCGAGCGATCTGGTTGGCGCGGCGCAGCAGGTCACCGTAGGTCCAGGTCTCGGTGGGGCTGATCAGGCAGCGGCGGTCCGCACCGTGCGTGGCGATCGTGTCGTCCAGCAGCCGCGCGGCGCAGTTGAGCCGGTCCGGATACCGCAGCTCCGGCAGCTCGAACAGGAATTCCGGCCACTGGTCGGCCGGTGGCAGGTGATCGCGGGCAAAGGTGTCCACGTGCGCGGACGGCGAGAGCGACATCGCTCGGGTCCCCCTGGTTACGTGCCGGCTTGTAGCCGGCGTTCGGTCTGGTTACGTGCCGGCTTGTGGCCGGCGTTCGGTCTGGTTACCTGCCGGCTTGCAGCCGGCGTTCGATCGACGGGTCTCGGCCGCCAGTATTCCGTTTCTGTGACGGGAGTCAAGGCGTCGCTACATGCTGCAACCGCCGCGCCCTTCGGCGCTCACTCGCCGTATCGTGTCCTCGTGACGACGATTCCGCGAACGGACGATGACGTGGCCGAGCTGGTCGGCCCACCGGGGCGTACCGCACAGCCCCGCGCCCTGATCGTCACGATCTACGGCCTGTACGCCCGCGAGGCCGGCGGGTGGCTGTCGGTCTCCGTACTGATCCGGCTGATGGCCGAGCTCGGCGTCGACGAACCGGCGGTACGCTCCGCGATCTCCCGCCTCAAGCGCCGCGGCCTGCTCGAACCCGTACGCCGCGACGGCCTCGCCGGGTACGCCCTGAGCAACGCCGGTCGCGCCGTACTCGACGAAGGCGACGAACGGATCTTCCACCCGCACGGCGCCGCGCTCGCCGACGGCTGGCTGCTCGCCGTGTTCTCCGTACCGGAGTCCGAACGGCAGCGCCGCCACACGCTGCGCTCCCGGCTGTCCTGGCTCGGCTTCGGCACCGCCGCCCCCGGCGTCTGGATCGCGCCCGCCCACCTCTACGACGCCACCCGCGCCACCCTGCAACGGCACGGCCTGGAGCACTACGTCAACCTGTTCCGCGCCGACTACCTCGCCTTCGGCACGGTCGCCGAATCCGTCGGTGACTGGTGGGACCTCGCCGGTCTGCAGCAGCTGTACGGCGACTTCATCGAAACGTACCGCCCCGTGCTGGCCAAGTGGAAGCGCCGCCGGGACGCTTCCGGGCGAGAGGCCGAAGCATTCGCCGACTGGGTACGGGCCCTCACCGCGTGGCGCCGCCTGCCGTACCTGGATCCCGGCCTCCCCCGCGAGGTGCTGCCGCGTGACTGGAACGGCACCACCGCCCGCCACCTCTTCCACACCCTCCAACACCACCTCGCCACCCCCGCCCACCACCACCTCCACCCGTAACGGTCTGCGTGGCTGCCGACTCCCACTTGGTGCGTCGTACGGCGCGCGACACGCCGTTGGCATCGGCGTGTCGGGTACCGGCCAGCGCACCAAGTCGACTGCCCGCCTGTGGATAAGTAGGGGGATGGGTGGCGGGGAAGGGGTGATCACGTGAGGGTGGCGGGGTGGTTGAGAGACGGGAAGAGATAGCGGCGCGTCAGGGCGGTGTACTGCTCCGGCAACAGGTGATCGACAGCGGCATGAGCGAGGCCGCATTCCGCCGCCGACAACGCTCGGGCCAATGGCGGCGGCTCCGGCGCGCGGTGTACGCCGAAGGCGAGTTCGCGGACTTCGTCTCAGGCGACTCTCCGCGTTCCCATGCCCTGGATGCCGCGGCGGCGATCTCCCAACTCACCGACGCCGCGGCAGTCAGTTTCGAGTCCGCGGCGCTGCTCTGGGGTGTCGAGACCCTGGGTCGGCGATGGCAGCGGGAGATCCAGCTGACGCGTCCTCGGCGCTCCGAAGGCCTCCGGCGGTATCCAGGCGTGGTCGTACACCAGGCGGCCCTTCCCGCCGAACACCTCACCCGACGCTGGGACGTCGCGATAACCACCGTTGCCCGCACCGTGATCGACATCGCTCGTACGAGGTCGTTCCGTGCCGCCGTCGTCGCCGCGGACGCCGCGCTCCGCAAGGGACTGTGCAGCCGCGACGAGTTGACGAAGACCGCCGCCGCGTGTTCCAGATGGCCTGGCATCCGCCGAGCGCGTGCCGTGGCCGCCTTCGCTGACCCGCGTAGCGAGTCGCCGTTGGAGTCGCTGTCGCGCGCCTCGTTCCACCTGCAGGGGCTACCACCACCGGCGATCCAGGAGTGGATCACCCAGTACGACCGGGTGGACTTCCTCTGGAAGGTCGGGCGGGTGATCGGCGAAGCCGACGGGCGCCAGAAGTACGCCACCCGCGACGACCTCCTCCACGAAAAGGACCGCGAAGACCACCTAACCCGCATGGGCTACAAAGTGGTCCGCTGGTCCTGGCACGACATCTACCACCGCCCCGACGCCGTAACCACCTGGATCCAGGCCGCCCTCACCCGCTGAGCCCAGGGTCCACGCCCACTTGGTGCGTTGGCTGGCGCGCGACACGCCGATGCCACCGGCGTGTCGCGCACCGTACGGCGCACCAAGTGGGATTGCCTACGGGAGGTGGGCGGTGGCTTCGAGCTCGACCAGGGCTTCGGGGTCCCAGAGGCGGGGGACGCCGATGCCGGCCATGGCGGGGTAGTCGCGGCCGGCCAGGCGGCGCCAGACAGCGCCGATCTCGGCGGCGTGCTGGCGGTAGGTGTCCATGTCGACGATGTAGATGCGGACCTGGGTGAGCTGGTCGGGGGTACCGCCGGCGGCGCGCAGTGCGGTGAGCAGGTTGCCCAGCGCCTGCTCGAACTGCGCCACGATGCCGCCCGGCACCACGGTTCCGGAAGCGTCCAGGCCGGTCTGGCCGGCGAGATAGACCACCCGGCCACCGGGCGCCACCACGGCGTGGGAGAACCCGGACGGCCGGGCCAGCTCCGGCGGGTTGACCCGCTCGACCCCGCTCGCCGCGCCGGCCGGGGCATTCGGTGCCGGCGTGCCGCTCGCCACTCCGGCCGGGGCATTCGGCGCGGGCGCGGGGCCGGGTGGTGACGTACTCATGACTGGATCGCTCCTCCGTCGACGTTGAGGCCCTGACCGGTGACCGCGGAATTCTCGATGCAGAACCACACCGCGTCGGCCACCTCGTCGACCGTGATCAGGCGGCCGATCGGCTGCTTGCGCTCCAGGGTGCGGCGGGCCTCGGCGGCCGTACGGTCGGTGTTCTCCGCGATCCAGGCGACCGAGCCGTCGGTCATCGGGGTGTCGACGTACGCGGGGCAGACCGCGTTCACGGTGACGCCGGTGCGCGCCAGTTCGGCGGCGGCCGCGCGTACCAGTCCGAGTACGCCGTGCTTCGCCGCCGTGTACGCCGCGATGTACGGTTCCCCGCGCTTGGAGGCCACCGAGCCGATCACCACGATCCGGCCGTACCCCCGCTCGACCATGGCGGGGACGACGGCGCGCAGGCAGCGGAACGGCGCGGTCAGGTTTAGATCGAGCATCCGCTGCCACTCCGCGTCGGTGACTTTCGGCAGCGGGGCCGAGGTGGCGGCGCCGGCGTTCGCGACCAAGATCTCCACCGGCCCCCAGCGCTCGGCGACCTGAGCGACCAGGGTGTCGACGGCGCCGTCGGCGGTCAGGTCGGCAGGCAACACCAGCGTCTCCACGCCCCCAGAGGCGGCATCCGAAGCGGCACCCGACGCGCCGCCGGAGCCGCCACCAGAGGCGGCACCCGACTCAGCCCTGGAGGCGGCATCGGACGCGGCACCGGCGGCGCCACCCGGCGCGGCGCGGCAGGCGGCGGCGGTCTCTTCTAGTTGGTCGGCGCTGCGGGCGGTGAGGGCTACGCGGTGGCCGGCGGCGGCGAGGCGTACCGCGACAGCGCGGCCGATCCCGCGCCCGGCGCCGGTCACCAGACAGGTACGTGCGGACACTCGGCCACCCTAGCCGGCCGAGTGGGGTGGCCCGTGACATGCTGGTCTACTGCGATTCCGAACGACAGGAGAGGCGTGGGTCTGCTGACGCGGGGGCGTAGCCGAGGGCTGGGGTTGTTGCTCGTCGTGGTGCTGGTCGGGCTGCTTGCGGCCCCGGCACAGGCCATGCCCGCCGGACCGCCCCGGCCCGCCACGACAGCGGCCGCCATCACACCACCGGCCGCCGCACCACCGACGCCAGCCGCGGAGAAGGCGCTGATCCTCTCGCTGCCGCGCGTCACCTGGGCGGACTTCGCGGAGGCGGATCTGCCGCACCTGGCGGAGCTGTTCTCGCACGGGATGGTGGCGCAGCTCAGCCCACGTACGGCGGGGTCGCGTACTACCGCCGCCGACGGGTACGCCACGATCGGCGCCGGCAACCGGGCCGCCGGGCTGGACGAGGACCAACTCGGCGGCAACGCGCGGGACCGCGACGAGCGGGTGGACGGGCGGCTGGCGTACCAGGCGTTCCAGGCGCGTACCGGGCTCGCCCCGCGTGGCGACGTGCTGCACCTGGAGATCGCGGGGGTACGCGGGGAGAACGAGTCTCTGCGGTACGGCGCGGTGCCGGGCACCCTCGGCTCCGCGCTCGCCGCCGACGGGCGTACCACCGCGGTGATCGGGAACGCGGACCAGGGACGGATCAAGGACCGTTCGGCGGCGCTGGCGATGATGGACACCGACGGGGTGGTCGACGGCGGCACCGTCTCCGCGGGGCTGCAGCTGCCCGACCCGTACGCCCCGTACGGCTACCGGACCGATCCGGCGGCGACTCTCGAGGCGTTCCGCGCCGCCTGGCAGGCGCACGACGTGACGCTGGTCGAGGCGAGCGACCTGGAGCGGATCGACGCGTTCGAGCCGTACGCCCTCGAAGACGCCTGGCACGAGCTGCGCCGGGAGGCGCTGGTCCGTACCGACCAGCTGCTCGGTGAGCTGCTGCGCGAGGTGGACCTGGAGCGGCACCTGGTCATGGTGGTGACCCCCGCGGTGCCGCGCGCCGGCGAGCAGTTGGGGCTGTTCGGAATGGCCGGACCGGGGATCCAGCCGGGAGTCGCGGTTTCCGGCACCACCCGCCGGCCGGGCTACCTGACGCTGCCGGACATCGCACCGACGATCCTGCAGCGGATGGCGGTACCGGTCCCGCCGACGGTGACCGGCACCCCGATCGCGCTGGGTGAGGCCCGGCCGGTGGACCGCGCCATGATCGACGAGTACGTCCGCGCCAACGAGGTCGCGGTGTTCCGGGACAAGATCGCGGGCCCGGTGACGGTGGCGTTCATCGTGTTGCAGCTGCTGGCGTACCTGCTGGCCTCGCTGCTACTGATCTTGCGGGGACGACGCTGGCTCGGGCCGCGCTGGCGCCGGCCGACCCGGTTCCTGCTGCTGGTGGTGCTGGCGATGCCGACCACCACGTTCCTGTCCGGGCCGTTCCCGTACGACCGGCTGGGCGCGGTGGGGTACGTGGTCGCGCTACTGGCGGGCGCTGCCGGGATCGCCGCGGCCGCGGCCTGGGTCGGCGAACTGGTACGGCGCCGGCTGCCGAGCACCGCCCCGATCCTGCCGCCACTGCTGATCGTGACGCTGACCTGGATCACGATGATCATGGACGTGCTGGTCTACAGCGGGCGACTGCAGCTGGACACCGTGTTCGGCTACTCGCCGATCGTGGCCGGCCGATTCTCCGGATACGGCAACTTCGCGTTCTCTCTGGTCGCGATCTGTGCGGTGGTGATGGTGACCGGCGCCTGGGCGATCGCCGTACTGGCCCACCGCCGAGCCGCCGCCGCCAACGGCACGGCGCCGTCCAGCGGGACCGCGGCCGACGGCGGGATCGCGGCCAACGGCGGGATCGCGGCCAACGGCGGGATCGCGGCCAACGGCGGGGCGGCGCCGAGCCGGCGGTGGCGCGCGATCGGGTTGCTGGTGGCCGTGGCGGTGCTGGGGTTCACGGTGGTGGTGGACGGCTACCCGGCGTACGGGTCGGACATCGGTGGAGTGCTGGCGGCGGTGCCGTCGTTCGCGCTGGTGCTGTTGCTGCTGGCGGGCATCCGGATCACGTGGCGCCGGCTGGTGCTGGTCGGCATCGGTACGGTGGCGGTGCTGGCCGCGTTCGCCGCGGTGGACCTGGCGCGGCCGGCTGAGCAACGTACCCACCTGGGCCGGATGGTGCAGGGGATCAGTGACACCGGCGGGCTGGCGACGATCATCGAGCGGAAGCTGTTCGCCAACCTGAACATCCTCACGCACTCGATCTGGACCTGGGTGGTGCCGCTGGGGGCGGCGTTCCTGATCGTGCTGTCGCTGCGGCGCTTCGACGCGTTGCGGCCGTTGTGGCGTACGGTGCCCGGCATGCCGGCGTGCCTGCTGGGCGCGGCGGTGGTGGCCGTGCTGGGGTTCGCGCTCAACGACTCCGGGATCGCGGTGCCGGCGATGATGTCGACGATCCTGCTGCCGTACCTGGGTTATCTGATCTTCCGGCGGGAGGACGATTCGGTCATCTCGGAGCCCGTGGCCGAAGCGGCACCCGACGACACCCGGGAGCCGGCAGTTCAAACTTGAGTGGAATAGACTCAACTCTGCGTCTGTTGAGCCCAGTGCCCTGAGTCAGGGCACTAAGGCCCGAGAGGCACGACACGGAGGTACGCCGAGCCGATGAACGCAGAACGCCTGACCACCAAGAGCCGTGAAGTCGTCTCCGCGGCGCTCTCGAACGCGACCCACTCCGGCCACGCCACGGTGGAGCCCTGGCACCTGCTGCTCGCCCTGCTCGACACCGCCGACTCGACCGCACCCGGGCTGCTGCGCGCCGCCGGCGCCAACCCGGCGCAGGCCCGCAAGGCCGCCGCCACCACGCTGGACCGGCTGCCGACGGTGTCCGGTTCGAGCGTCGCCGAGCCGAACATGGCCCGCGAGGCGCTGAACGCGATCACCGCCGCCGGCCAGATCGCGGCGTCGCTGGGCGACGAGTACATCTCCACCGAGCACCTGCTCGCCGGGCTGGCGAAGGTGGGCGGCGCCGTGTCGCAGGCGCTGGAGGAGGCCGGCGCCACGGTCGACAACCTGGTCGCGGCGTTCCCGACGGTACGCGGTGGCGACCGCCGGGTGACCTCGCCGGATCCGGAGCAGACGTACCAGGCGCTGGAGAAGTTCGGCATCGACCTGACCGGGCAGGCCCGCGCCGGCAAGCTGGACCCGGTGATCGGGCGCGACCACGAGATCCGGCGCGTGGTGCAGGTGCTGTCACGGCGTACCAAGAACAACCCGGTGTTGATCGGTGAGCCGGGCGTGGGCAAGACCGCGATCGTGGAGGGCCTCGCCCAGCGGATCGTCACCGGCGACGTCCCCGACAGCCTCAAGGACAAGCGGCTGGTGTCGCTGGACCTGGGTGCGATGGTCGCCGGGGCGCAGTACCGGGGGCAGTTCGAGGAGCGGCTGAAGTCCGTACTGGAGGAGATCAAGAACTCCGACGGCCAGATCGTGACGTTCATCGACGAGCTGCACACCGTGGTCGGCGCCGGCAAGGCCGAAGGCTCCATGGACGCCGGCAACATGCTCAAGCCGATGCTGGCCCGCGGCGAGCTGCGGATGGTCGGCGCCACCACGCTGGACGAGTACCGCGACCACATCGAGAAGGACGCCGCGCTGGAACGCCGCTTCCAGCCGGTGCTGGTCGGCGAGCCGAGCGTGGAGGACGCCATCGGCATCCTGCGCGGCCTCAAGGAACGGTACGAGGTGCACCACGGCGTACGGATCACCGACGCCGGCCTGGTCGCCGCCGCCGCACTCTCCGACCGCTACATCACCGACCGGTTCCTGCCCGACAAGGCGATCGACCTGATCGACGAGGCGGCGTCCCGGCTCCGGATGGAGATCGACTCCCGGCCGGTCGAGATCGACGAGATCGAGCGGGCGGTACGCCGCCTGGAGATCGAGGAGATGGCGCTGTCCAAGGAGTCCGACCCGGCCTCGCGGGAGCGGCTCGGCCGGCTCCGTCAAGAGCTGGCCGACAAGCGGGAGCAGCTTGCCACCCTCAACGAGCGCTGGCAGCGGGAGAAGAAACACATCACCGCGATCTCCGAGGCCAAGGAGCAGCTGGAGCAGCTGCGCGGCGAGGCCGAGCGCGCCGAACGCGACGCCGAGCTGGCCCGCGCCTCGGAGCTCCGCTACGGCCGGATCCCCGAGATCGAGCGCACCCTGACCCACGCCGAGGCGGAGCTGGCGCAGATCCAGTCCGGCGGCGCGATGCTGAAGGAGGAGGTCGGACCCGACGACGTCGCCGACGTGGTCTCCTCCTGGACCGGTATCCCCGCCGGCCGGCTGATGGAGGGCGAGACCGCGAAACTGCTGCGTATGGAATCGGAGCTGGCCCACCGCGTGATCGGCCAGGCCGAGGCGGTGCAGGCGGTCTCCGACGCGGTACGCCGGGCCCGTTCCGGCATCGCGGACCCGGGCCGCCCGACCGGCAGCTTCCTGTTCCTCGGCCCCACCGGCGTCGGCAAGACCGAGCTGGCCAAGGCGCTCGCGGAGTTCCTGTTCGACGACGAACGCGCCATGGTGCGGATCGACATGAGCGAGTACGGCGAGAAGCACTCCGTGGCGCGGCTGGTCGGCGCCCCGCCCGGCTACGTCGGGTACGAGGAAGGCGGCCAGCTCACCGAGGCGGTACGCCGCCGCCCGTACTCCGTGGTGCTGTTGGACGAGGTGGAGAAGGCGCACCCGGACGTGTTCGACATCCTCCTGCAGGTCTTCGACGACGGCCGGCTCACCGACGGGCACGGCCGTACCGTCGACTTCCGCAACACCATCCTGATCATGACCTCGAACCTGGGCTCGCAGGCGCTGGCCGACCTGACGCTGACCGAGGAGCAGCGCCGCGAGGCGGTGCTGACTGTGGTGCGCGCCAGCTTCAAGCCGGAGTTCCTCAACCGGCTCGACGACATCGTGGTCTTCCACCAGCTCACCAGCGGCGAACTGGAGTCCATTGTGGAGATCCAGCTGCGCCGGCTGACCCGCCGGCTCGCCGAGCGCCGGCTCACCCTCGACGTCACCGGCGCCGCCCGGGAGTGGCTCGCGGTCAGTGGATTCGACCCGGTGTACGGCGCCCGCCCGCTGCGCCGGCTGATCCAGACCGCGATCGGCGACCAGCTCGCGAAGGCGCTGCTGGCCGGCGAGATCCGCGACGGTGGCGCCGTACGGGTGGACCTGGACGAGGCGAAGGACGCCCTGAAGGTCGTCCCCGCCACGGCGAAGACGCTGAGCTGACCCGCACCCGCCAGCGCTAGCGGAGCGGCTGGGAGAGCAGCCAGAGGTGGCCGTACGGGTCGCGGAGCCGGGCATCGCGGCGGCCGTACTCCATGTCGCCGACCGGGAACACGACGGTGGCGCCGGCGTCTGACATCCGCGCCGCCACGGCGTCCACGTCGGCGACCCCCAGGTAGAGGATCACGGGGGTGCCACCGAGCTGGGTGGGCGCCTGGTCCCACTCGTCGGCGTCCTTGACCATGATCACGTGGTCGCCGAGTCGCAGCTCGGCGTGCACGATGTGGCCGGCGCCGTCGTCGTGGCGTTCGCGTTCGTCGGCCCCGAGCGCCTTGGTGTAGAACGCGATCGCCGCGTCCGCGTCCTCCACCACCAGCCTGGGGCACAGCATGTCGATCCGTGTCATACCGCCGATCCTGACTGGCTCACGGCGCGCGGGATTGTAGAAACCGGCCCTCGTCAGGCGGGGATGTGGTTGCGGTCGGTCACCGAGCGGGGGCGGTAGGCGGTCGGGGTCATGTCGGCGTACCGGGCGAAGTCGTGGATCATGTGGGGCTGGTCGTAGTAGCCGGCGTCGGCGGCGAGCCGGGCCCAGTCCGCGTCGTGCGCCACGGCGGCGGCGTCGAGCAGGCGCTGGAAACGGCGTACCCCCGCGAATCTTTTCGGGCTCAGCCCCAGGTGTACGGCGCAGAGCCGCCCCAGCCGCTTCGCGGTCAGGCCGGTGCGCTCGCACACCTCCGTGACCGAGGCGCCGGACTCCAGGCCGGCCACGGCGTGGCGTACCAGCGGCTGCGGAGGCTCCGAGAAGCGGCTCAGCAGGGCGGCCTGCAGGGCGCGCAGCCGGGCCGCCGGGCCGGGTGCCTCCAGCAGCCGTTCCCGCAGCGTGGCCCCGGTACGGCCCCACAGCGCGTCGAGGTCGACCAGGCTGCCGTACGCGTCGCGGGCCGGCAGGTCGAAGAACGGGCGGGCGCCGGCCGGGTGGAAGGTCACCCAGGCGATGGCGCGTTGCGCGGCGGTGTCGATCAGCGACGGCCGGTCGTTCGGGCCCTGCAGCACCGCGCCGCTGTGCCGCCGCGGCCGGCCGCCGGGGTAGCTGCGGAGCTCGTCGTCGGCCAGGTTGACCAGCAGCTGCATGCCACCGGAGGGCAGCACCCACTCCTGGGCGTGCGGGAGCGGGGCCTCCAGGTAGCCGAACGCCCGCACGTACGGCGCGAGCGCCGGCTCCGTCGGTGGCAGCACCAGCATGAATCCAGCCTAACGACTTGGTGCACGGTAGCCGTCCGGGCTGCGCCGGACCCATTCGCCGGTCCGGCCGCGTTGTCGGTTCGCCCGGATACAACACCGGTATCCGGACAAACCTCCGCCTTGCCGGACC
>JBOGDE010000078.1:0-18678 GCA_050701695.1 Micromonosporaceae bacterium | reverse complement strand
CGCCGCCCCCGGCTGTGGCGCAGCGTGATCAACGAGCTGGAGTACGCCGAGCAGCTCTCCCGTCACAACACCACGCTCACCCTGCAGTTCTGCGTCAACTACGGCGGCCGCGCCGAGATCGTCGACGCCGCGGCGGCGCTGGCCAGAGATGTGGCCGCGGGACGGGTCAATCCCGGCAAGATCACCGAGAAGACGTTCGCGAAGTACCTCGACGAGCCCGATATTCCCGATGTCGACCTGTTCGTACGCTCATCGGGGGAGCAGCGGATCTCCAACTTCCTGCTCTGGCAGTCCGCGTACGCCGAGCTGGTCTTCCTCGACACCCTGTGGCCCGACTTCGACCGCCGGCACCTCTGGCACGCCTGCGAGCTGTACGCCCAGCGCGACCGCCGGTACGGCGGCGCCGTGCCGAACCCCGTACCCTCAACTGCTCTTTAGGGGTTTCCCGGGTCCGGTTCGGGGAGCTTGCCCGTTACCCTTTCCCGGTGACAGTCGTCGAATCACCGACCCGGCCCGACCAGCCGGACGCATCGCCTCCCACCGCCGGATGGAAGGCTCCGTCGAGATCCTCGCCGGGCTGCTGATCGCGGTGGTGCTGCTGCGCGGCTACCTGGTCGACCTGCTCGACGCGCCCCGGATCCAGACCTGGACCACCGTGTTCGTCTCGATCGTGGTGCAGGCGATGCCGTTCCTGGTGTTCGGGGTGCTGCTGTCGGCGGTGATTGCGGTGTTCGTGCCGCCGTCGTTCTTCGCCAAGGTGCTGCCGAAGCACCCGGCGGCGGCGGTCCCGGTGGCGGCGACCGGCGGTGTGGTGCTGCCGGGCTGCGAGTGCGGCTCGGTGCCGATCGCGGGCGCCATGATGCGCCGCGGCGTGGCGCCGGCGGTGGCGTTCGCGTTTCTGCTGGCCGCACCGGCGATCAACCCGATCGTGCTGGTCGCTACCGCGGTGGCGTTCCCGAACAACCCGGAGATGGTGGTCGGCCGGTTCATCCTGGCCGCGATGGGATGGGCTGGCTGTGGTTGAAGCTGGGCAAGGCCGACTGGCTGCGGTTGCCGAAGCGGCCGGATCTGGACGGCATGCCGAACTGGCGGGCGTTCTTCGCCTCCTGCCGCCATGACCTGCCGGCGGGTTCCTGGTGGTCGGTGGGATCGCCGCCGCGACGATCAGCGTCATGGTGCCCGCCGAGATCATCCAGACCGTCGCGGACAACCCGGTGCTGTCGATCCTGGCGTTGGCGCTGCTGTCGATCTGCTCGGAGGCCGACGCGTTCGTCGCGGCCTCGCTGTCGGAGTTCTCGCTGAGCTCGCGGCTGGTGTTCCTGGTGGTCGGTCCGATGATCGACCTGAAGTTGTTCGCCATGCAGGCGGGGGTGTTCGGCCGGCGGTTCGCGCTGCGGTTCGCGCCGGCGACGTTGGTGCTGGCGATCGTGGTCAGCGTGCTGGTGGGGTTGGTGCTGCTGTGAACCGGGCCGCGCAAGGTGTGGTGCTGCTACTGGTCGGTGGGGCGGTGCTGCGGGCCAGCCTGACCGACCTCTACCTGCGGTACGTCAAGGAGGCGCTGCAGCCGTTCCTGATCATCGCCGGGATCGCGCTGGTGGTGATCGCGATCGCCACCCTGATCCCCGAGTTCGTCAAGCGCGACGACACTCCCGAGCCCGTCGTGGGCTGCGCCGAGGGCTGCGGCAACAGTGATCACGACCATGACGGGCAGGGCGATTACGCTGGCCATGCGCACAAGGAGCCGGGGGTGTCCTGGCTGATGGTGCTGCCGGTGCTCGCGCTGCTGCTGGTGGCGCCGCCGGCGATGGGGTCGGAGGCCGCCGACCGTACCGGTACCGCGCTCGGCTCCGCCGCCGAATCGGACTTCCCGCCGCTAGCCAAGGGCGACCCGGCGAAGATCGCCGTGCTCGACTACGCCGCCCGCGCGGTGTTCGAGAACGGTGCCTCGCTGGGGGACCGGCGCGTCGAGCTGTCCGGCTTCGTGATCCTCGGCAAGGACGGGCAGCCGTACCTGGCCCGGATGATCCTCAGCTGCTGCGCCGCCGACGCCCGCCCGATCAAGGTGGCGCTCGACGGCGAGCTCCCGCAGCTGACCAAGGACCAGTGGGTACGCGTGGTCGGCAGCTACGACAAGCGGGTGGTCAAGGACAGCGTCAACGGCGAGCGAATCCCGTTCATCGCCGTGGAGAAGATCGAGAAGATCCCCAGGCCCCAAGAACCAGTACGAGTAGCGCTCCACCGGGTCTCCGGCGCCCTCAGCGGGTGCAGGTGGGGCAGGCGCCGAAGATCTCCAGGGTGTGGCTGACGTCGGAGTAGCCGTGCTGGGCGGCGACCCGGTCCGCCCAGCGCTCTACCGCGGGGCCGTCCACCTCGACGGTACGGCCGCAGTGCCGGCACACCAGGTGGTGGTGGTGTCCCTGGCTGCACCGCCGGTAGAGGTGGTCGCCGCCGGCGGGTCGCATCACGTCGATCTCGCCAGCGTCGGCGAGCGCCTGCAGGGTGCGGTAGACGGTGGTGAGCCCGATCCGTTCGTCGCGTTGCCGCAGCAGGGCGTGCAGATCCTGCGCGCTGCGAAACTCCTCCAGCTCGTCGAGCAGCCCGATCAGCGCGGAACGTTGCCGGGTGCTGCGGGTCAGCGCGGTCGCCATCAGTGCACCTCGTGTCGCGGAGGAGCGGGATCCGGCACCGCGTCGGCGGTGGTTACCGGCTCCCGGGCGTGGCTGACCGCGTCAGCGACGATGTGCGCGATGTGCTCGTCGGTCAACGAGTACGCGATCTCGCGGCCGCGGCGTTGTCCCCGTACCACTCCGGCACCCCGAAGCACCCGCAGGTGCTGGGAGACCAGCGGCTGCGGCGCCCGCAGTGCGTCCACCAGCTCGTGTACGCAGCGGGGGCCTTCGCCCAGCTCGGTCACGATGGCGATCCGCAGCGGCGCGGCGAGCGCCCGCAGCAGCTCCCCGGCACCTTCGTACGCCTCGTACCCGGGCATGGCGGTCATGGTCAAACCGTAGCGTGCGGCGGCGTCCGGGGCGGTGCACGACCCGGGCCGCTGGCGCGGCGGCCACAGCGACGGGTTCACGTCCGGTCCACCGCGAGCAGTACGTCGGGTGGCTCGGAGTTCGCCTCGGTGGTGGCGGGGGTACGCAGCAGCCGGCGCACACCGGCGGCGGCGACCGCGACCACCACGAACACCGCCAGCGCGAGCACCACGATCGCGGCACCGGGCGCCACGTCGAGCTGGAAGGACGCGTACACCCCGGATCCGGCGACCGCGATGCCGAGCCCCATCGCGGCGGCCATGGTGGTGGCGAAGCCCCGGGTGAGCTGCTGCGCGGTCGCCACCGGCACCACCATCAGCGCGCTCACCAGCAGCAGCCCGACCGCCCGCATCGCTACGGTCACGGTTACCGCAGCGGTGATCGCGAGGGCCAGGTTGAGTGCCCGTACCGGGAGGCCGGCGACCCTGGCGTACTCCTCGTCGTGGCACACCGCGAACAGCCAGGGTCGCGCGCCGACCGTCACCAGCAGCACCAAGAGCCCCAGCACCGCGATCGCCACCAGATCCTGGTCGCTGGTGGTGAGCAGCGAGCCGAACAGGTACGACAGCAGGTTCGCGTTGCTCTTGTCGCCGGCCAGCCCCACCAGCAGTACGCCACCGGCGATCCCGCCGTAGAACAGCAGTGCCAGCGCGATATCCCCCGACAACCGCCCGTACGCCCGGAGCAGCTCGATCGCGATGGCGCCCGCCGTGGCCACCAGCACCGCGGTGAGCACCGGGGAGGTGCCGGTGAGGAACCCGACCGCGACACCGGTGAGCGCCACGTGCCCCAGCCCGTCGCCGATCAGCGACATCCGCCGCTGCACCAGGTAGATCCCGACCGCCGGCGCGATCAGCCCGATGATCAGGGCGCCGTACAGGGCGTTGCGCAGGAAGTCGTACGCGAAGAGGTTCATGAGTCGCCGGTCCATGCGGTCTCGCCGCGCGGCGTCCAGCGGCTGCCGTCGGTGGCCGGAGGATGTGGGTGTACGTGGTCGTGCCCGGGGCGGGCGTGGTGGCCGGCGGGCTCGGGCACCGCGCCGTCGTGCACCAGCTCGCCGTGGTGCAGCACTACCGCGCGGCTGATCAGCGGCTCCAGCGGGCCCAGCTCGTGCGCCACCAGCACCACGGTGCCGCCACCGTCGGCGAAGCCGCGCAGCGCGGCGGCGAAGCTGCGCTGGCTGGCGGCGTCGACCCCGGCGGTAGGTTCGTCGAGCACCAGCAGCTCCGGCTCGCCGGCCAGCGCCCGGGCGATCAGGGTGCGCTGCTGTTGCCCGCCGGACAGGCTCGACACCGGCTCGTCGGCCCGCTCGGCGAGCCCCACCGCGGCGATCGCCTCAGTGACCGCCCGGGTGTCGCCGGCGTGCGATGGCCGGAACAGCCCGCGCCGCGCCAGCCGCCCGGAACTCACCAGCTCCCGCACCGTGGCCGGTACGCCGCTGCCGGCCCCGAGCCGCTGCGGCACGTACCCGATCTGCTTCCAGTCCCGGAAGCGGTGCAGCGGTTTGCCGAACAGCTCGACGCGGCCCGACGCGAGTGGCACCAGGCCGAGCGCGGCGCGTACCAGCGTGGACTTGCCGGAGCCGTTGGCGCCCAGCACCGCGACGGTCTCGCCGGCCTCCACCCGCAGGTTGACGCGGTCCAGCGCGGGCCGGCCGGCGCCGTAGCTGACCCCCCCACCGCTGACATTGAGTACGGTCATGAACATCCGAGCGCGTTACGCAGCTCGTCGAGGTTGTGGCGCATCACCGTAAAGTAGTCGTCCTTGCTGTCCGCCTTCAGTCCCTCGATCGGATCCAGCACCCTCGCCTCGGCGCCTACCTCAGCCGCGAGGGTCTTCGCCACCTTGGGGCTGACCAGGGTCTCGAAGAAGATCACCGTGGCCCCGTGCTCCTTGGCCTCGTCGGACACCTCGGCCAGGTGCTTGGCGTTCGGCTCCTGCTCCGGCGACAGCCCGGCGAGTGCGATCTGCTCCAGCTTGTAGCGGGCGGCGATGTAACCGAACGCGGCGTGGCTGGCGAAGATCTCGCGCCGCTGGCACGTGGCCAGCCCGTCGGTGTACTCCTTGTCGAGCTTGCCCAGCTCGGCGCCGAACTGCTCGGCGCGCTTGGCGTAGTCGGCCTTGTGGTCGGGGTCGATCTCACCGAGCCGCCCGGCGACCGCGGTGGCCGCGGCGGCGTACCGGACCGGGTCCAGCCACAGGTGGGGGTCCTTGCCGCCCGGCTCGTCGCCGTGCTCGTCCGGGTGGTTCGACTCCTCCGGCTCGGCGGATCCGCCCGCAGGCTCCTCTTCGCCGTGCTCGTGCCCGCCCTCACCGGCGGCGTCGAGCAACGGAGTGACGCCCTGCGCCGAAGCCACGTCGAGCACCCCGCGCTTCTGGTCGGCGTGCTGCTCGACGTGTTCGTCGACGGCCGGCTGGAAGCCCCTGATGTAGACGATCAGGTCGGCGTCGGTGGCCTGGGCGGCCTGCACGGCGGTGAGCTCCAGGTCGTGCGGTTCTACGCCGGGCTTGGTGAGGTTGGTGACCTCTGCCTGCTCACCGGCGACGCGCTCGGCGACGAACTGCATGGGATAGAAGGCGGTGACGATGGACAGCGTGGTGTCGTCGCTGGCGCCGCTGCTGCCGCAACCGGCGGTGGCGAATCCGGCGGCAAGAAGCGCGGCGAGGGTGAGGGGGGTTCGGATACGCATGTCACCAGCATCGATGCGATCGACAATCATTGTCAAAAACGCATGTATGCACTGTCAGGCGGGTACGGCGGGTTGCCGGCAGCTGCCGTGGCCTCACAGCAGCTTGCTGGCCGCGATCACCACCAGAACCCCCAGCACCAGCAGCCGGATCGCCCTGGTCGCGGGCGGGTCGTGCTGCCAGGTGACCGCCAGCAGCGCCACCAACCCGGCGGCGAGCAGCCCCACCAGCACCGCGCCGATCGGGCCGGGCGTGAAGAACGCCGCGAGTCCGAGCGCCAGCGTCCCGAGGAAGACCCCGAGGGGCGGCAGCCGCCGCAGCCGGTCCGCCAGCCCGGCCGGTCCGCCGGCGTTGTCGGGACGCTGTGTCACGGTGCCTCCGGGCGCGTTGGTAGCGTGGCCGGCGTTGCGACCGGAATCCGGTCCGACGCCGCGGCCGGTGTCCGGCCGGCCACCAAGCAGTATGCGGTACGCCCCCGGCGGCCGCGCGATCCGCAGGGAGGCGATCGTGCTCGTGGTGAACCGGTTCCTGGTCGCCGCCGACACCGAGCGCGACTTCACCGAGCGGGCCGACGCCGCGCTGCGAGCCCTGGCCGCCCGGGACGGCTTCGTACGGGCCCGGCTGGGTCGCGCCGCCGACGACCCGGGCCACTGGTGTCTGGTGACGGAGTGGCGGTCGGTCGGTGCGTACCGCAGGGCACTCTCGGCGTACGACGTGAAGCTGTACGCCACACCGCTGCTCGCCGAGGCGATCGAGGAGCCCAGCGCGTACGAGGTGCTGGCCACCACCGACGGCGAGGCGGTCAGCTACGCCGCCAGCGACCGGGCATCGGACGACTGACCGTGTGGGGTGCGCCTGCCCGTGCCGTCCGCGGGCTACGATCGGGCGGATCCCGTGAACCGTTCGACCGAGACTGAGGCATGACGCCAGCTGAGAGCGCGCCGCCAGGACAGCCGTCACCGGACCAGTCCGCCATCGGCCAGCCGTTACCCGGCCAGCCGACGCCTGGCCAACTGACACCGGGTCAGATGGCGCCCGGCCAGATGGCACCACCTCCGGTGGGTGCCGCACAGCCGTACGCCCCCGCCCCGCCGCCGGTGCCGCCGGTGCCCACCGGGCCTGGTGTCCGGCCACCGTTCGCCGCGCCGCCGGTGCAGAAGGCCGGGGGCACCCTGGCGCTCTGGCTGATCTTCAGTGGGCTGGTAATGGTGCTGTGCCTGCTGGGCGGCGGGGTCGGGATCGGCTTCGCGGTGTACGCGGCGTTCCAGGACACCGACCAGGAAGCCCGTGCCGTCGCCGGGGCGTACCTGGACGCGCTCTCCGAGGAGCGGTTCGAAGACGCGTACCAGATGACCTGCAAGCCGCTGCGGGAGAAGATCGGCAAGGACGAGTTCGTCCGCACCAAGCAGCGGGACCCGCAGATTGTGGACTACGAGCTGGACACCATGCTGGGGTACGAGGCGGGTGTGATGGTGCCGGCGCGGATCGAGCTGGCTGGGGGTGACCGGCTCACCATAGGTCTGGTGCTGGTCCGTGAGCCGGTGGGCGCGGGTGAGGGCGCGGACGCTAAGACCGAGTTCCGGATCTGTGGGGAGGAAGAAAACCCGAATCCGGGGCCGAGCTAAGGTAACCAGGGCTCGACAAAAGCCGTTGTGCTTGTCGTCCCCACAATCAGACGATGTGTACGTCGTCCCCGCCGACCGCCAGCCGGATGGAGGAGCTTTGGCTTCCGATCGCATCGACACGCTCGTCAGTCTCTGTAAGCGCCGTGGTTTCGTGTACCCCTCCAGCGAGATCTACGGGGGCACCAGATCGGCCTGGGACTACGGGCCGTTGGGTGTGGAGCTGAAAGAGAACATCCGGCGGCAGTGGTGGCGTTCGGTGGTGCAGTCCCGCGACGACGTGGTGGGGCTGGACTCCGCGGTCATCCTCTCCCGTGACGTGTGGGCCGCCTCCGGTCACCTGGAGGCGTTCGTCGACCCGCTGACGGAGTGCTCGTCGTGCCACAAGCGGTTCCGTGCCGACACCCTGATCGAGGAGTACGAGGAGAAGCACGGTCACGAGCCGGAGGGTGGCCTGGCCGGTCTGGCCTGCCCCAACTGCGGCAATCGCGGCACGTTCACCGAGCCGCGTAACTTCAATGGGCTGATGAAGACCTACCTCGGCCCGGTGGAGGACGCCGGCGCCGAGCACTTCCTGCGACCGGAGACCGCGCAGGGTATCTTCATCAACTTCATGAACGTGATGTCCAGCGCCCGCAAGCGGCCGCCGTTCGGCATCGCGCAGATCGGCAAGTCTTTCCGCAACGAGATCACACCGGGCAACTTCATCTTCCGTACCCGCGAGTTCGAGCAGATGGAGATGGAGTTCTTCGTCGAGCCCGGCAGCGACGAGGAGTGGCACGACTACTGGCTCTCCGAGCGCTGGCGCTGGTATCTCGACCTCGGGGTGTCCGAGGACAACCTGCGGTTCTTCGAGCACCCCGCGGAGAAGCGTTCCCACTACTCCAAGCGCACCGTCGACATCGAGTACAAGTTCGAGTTCGCGGGCTCGGAGTGGGCGGAGCTGGAGGGCATCGCCAACCGTACGGACTACGACCTGAACGCGCACGCGAAGGCGTCCGGCGCGGACCTGTCGTACTTCGACCAGGACAAGGGCACCCGGTGGGTGCCGTACGTGATCGAGCCGGCCGCCGGGCTGACCCGCTGCGTGCTGATGTTCCTGCTGGAGGCGTACGACGTCGACGAGGCGCCGAACACCAAGGGCGGGATGGACAAGCGCACCGTGATGCGCTTCGACCCCAGGCTGGCGCCGGTGAAGGTGGCGGTGCTGCCGTTGTCCCGCAACGAGGCGCTCTCGCCGAAGGCGAAGCAGCTGACCGCGGCGCTGCGCCAGCGGTGGATCGTGGAGTTCGACGACGCCGGCGCGATCGGCCGTCGCTACCGGCGCCAGGACGAGATCGGTACGCCGTTCTGCGTCACCGTCGACTTCGACACCCTCGACGACGACGCGGTGACGATCCGCGACCGCGACACCATGAAGCAGGAGCGGATCGCCCTCGACCAGGTCGAGAGCTACCTCGTGGAGCGTCTCCCCGGCTGCTGACCCGACCCACGAGCTCAAGCCAAGATCATCTGCCCGGGCACCCTCCGGGCAGATGATCAGGCGGTGTCCACTGTGCTGCGCGTGCAATCGATATCTGACGCGCTGGTTGGACACTGCCTGATCAACCCAGCGGCTTGATCACCTGGAGCGAAGCCTCAGGCGGGGCGGATGCTTTTGCGGTGGCGTTGGGCCAGGTCGGCGTAGTAGGCGGGGTTGGCGGCGACCCACATCTCGGCCGGGGTGCCTTCGAGAGGCTTCTTCACCACCGCGGGGGAGCCGGCGACCAGGACCCCGCTGGGGGCCACGAAGCCGGACGGCACCAGGGAGTGCGCGGCGACCATCGAGCGTGCCCCGATCCGGGCGCCGTCGAGCACGGTGGCGCCGTTGCCGACCAGGCACTCCTGCTCCAGGATCGCTCCGTGCACCACGCACTGGTGGGCGATGGTGGCGCCCGGGCCGACTTCGATCGGGACCTCCGGTGGGCAGTGCAGCACCGCCCCGTCCTGCACGTTGGCGCCCTCCCGTACCACGATCGGGGCACAGTCTCCGCGCAGCACCGCGCCGTACCAGATCGAGGCGCCGGCCTCGATGATCACGTCGCCGATCAGCGTGGCGTTGGGCGCCACGAACGCCGTCGGGTCGATCGACGGGACGGCACCTTCGAACTCGTACACGAACACGCTCGGCTCCTCCCTGGTACGGGCGTGACCACCGTACTGCCTGGTGTGTCACCCTCGATGGGTGACCAGCATCGCCCCGCTCACCCTCGGCCCGTACCGCGTCGGGCCGCCGGTGGTGCTCGCCCCGATGGCGGGGATCACCAACATCGCGTTCCGCCGGCTGTGCCGCGAGCACGGCGCTGGTCTCTACGTCTGCGAGATGGTCACCACCCGGGCGTTGGTGGAGCGCAACCCGAAGACGCTGCGGATGGTGGCCTTCGACGCGGGGGAGAAACCCAGAAGCCTCCAGTTGTACGGCGTCGACCCGGCCGTCACCGCCGCCGCGGTCCGGATGGTGCGCGAGGAAGACCTGGCCGATCACATCGACCTCAACTTCGGCTGCCCGGTGCCGAAGGTGACTCGCAAGGGCGGCGGCGCCGCACTGCCGTGGCGCCGCCGGCTGTTCGCCCGGATCGTCACCGAGGCGGTACGTGCCGCCGAGGGGATGCCGGTGACGGTGAAGATGCGGATGGGCATCGACACCGACCACCTGACGTACGCCGAGGCCGGCCGGATCGCCGAGGACGCCGGCGTGGCGTGGGTGGCGCTGCACGCCCGTACCGCCGCCGAGCGCTACTCCGGCGAGGCGCGCTGGGAGGCGATCGCCACCCTGAAGCAGTCCGTCACGGTCCCGGTGCTGGGAAACGGCGACATCTGGGAGGCCTCCGACGCGGTCGAGATGATGCGCCAGACCGGCTGTGACGGCGTGGTGGTCGGTCGTGGCTGCCTGGGTCGCCCCTGGCTGTTCGCCGACCTCGCCGCCGCGTTCGGGTCCGCTGTGTCAGCCCCGAACGTGGCGGGCGGGCGCCGGGGGAGCCGGGCCCTGCCGACGCTGGGAGAGGTGGCGCGCACCATGCGGCGGCACGCGGAGCTGCTGGTCGAGTGGCTGGGGACGGAACGCGACGGGTGTACGGATTTCCGCAAGCACGTGGCGTGGTACCTCAAGGGCTTCCCGGTCGGCTCCGAGCTGCGCCGTGCGCTCGCCATGATCGACAGCCTCGCCGAGCTGGACGACCTGCTCGGCAAGCTGGACGGCGACGAGCCGTACCCGCGGCACGTGCTGGGGCAGCCGCGCGGGCGTACCAACTCCCCGGGGAAGGTCTACCTGCCCGACGGTTGGCTCGCCGACCGTGACGACCCGACGGTGCCGCTCGGCGCCGAGTTCGACAACTCCGGAGGCTGAGCGAGGCCGACCCGCCGTGGCTGACCCGCCCGGGGCGGACGCGGTTGTGCGGTCGCTGGGGTCGATTTGTAGGCTGTGCATCCGCACGGGGAGAATCGGCAGCGATCTTGGAGTTCAGCCCGAATTGAGAGCTTCATCGATGAGACGACCCCCGTTCGTGGCGTCCCTCTTGTCAGTGCGGTACCTGCTCGCGGCACTGGTGGTGGCCTCGGCGCTCACCGGGTGTGGCGGTGGTGCCGGGCCGGGGGGTTCCGGCGTCGAGTACGACAAGCTCGGGGTGGAGGTGCCCAGCCCCAGTGCGCCGTACCGCACCCCGAACCCGGCGGGCAAGCCGCCCGACGCGAGCGCGAACCCCACCCAGCAGATCCTGTACGACCTGCAGCAGCGGGTGGTGCGGACCGCCGGGGTGACGGCGAAAACCACCGCGGCATGCGCAGGGGGCCTGATCACCGGGACCGTGGACCAGACGGTCACCTGCACCGTGGCGTACCTGGGGTTGACGGTGAGCTACAAGGTGGAGATCACCGGTGGTACGCCGACCTTCGGCTGGGTCGCCACCACCGAGAAGAGCGTGCTGACCGCCGAAGGGGTCGGGCTGGCGTACTGGGCGAAGTTCGGCAAGGACGCCTCGGCCGTACGGTGCGACAAGATGCCGAAGCTGAAGCTGGTCCCGCTGGGCAAGGACACCGACTTCCGCTGCTACCACAAGGCCGGTGACGCCTGGGCCGAGCACGCGGTGCTGCTCAAGGACGGCGAGATCTCCTTCCCGCGGATGGAACCCGAGTAGCGTTTGCCAAAACCTGCGTGGCGGGAACGGAAGGTGAACGGGTACGAACATCGCGATGTGCCCAGTGTCACCGAAGGTTGCCCGCGCCCCCGTGTGTGCGATTAACCTTCGCGCACAACCCATGCGCGTCAGCGGTGAGCTGACACCGGGCCGGATCACCGTCGGAGGTCTGTTGTGACTGCCGGGACCACTCCGAAATACGTGTACGACTTCTCCGAGGGGAACAGGGACCTCAAGGATCTGCTCGGCGGCAAGGGCGCGAACCTCGCCGAGATGACGAACCTGGGGCTGCCGGTGCCGCCCGGCTTCACCATCACCACCGACGCCTGCCGGGTCTATCTGGAGACCGGCGACGAGCCGGCCGAGCTGCGCCGCGAGGTCTCCGCGCACCTGGAGGCGCTGGAGAAGGCGATGGGTAAGCGGCTCGGCGACGCCGACGACCCGCTGCTGGTCTCGGTACGCTCCGGCGCGAAGTTCTCGATGCCGGGGATGATGGACACCGTCCTCAACATCGGGCTCAACGACACGTCCGTGGTCGGCCTGACCCGGCAGAGCGGCAACGAGCGGTTCGCCTGGGACTCGTACCGCCGGCTGATCCAGATGTTCGGCAAGACCGTGCTCGGCATCGACGGCGAGGCGTTCGACCACGCCTTCGACGAGGCGAAGCGCGCCAAGGGCACCCACGACGACCTGGACCTGGACGCCGCCGACCTGAAGGGTCTGGTCGCGGTCTTCAAGCAGATCGTGACCGACCGCACCGAGCGGGAGTTCCCGCAGGAGCCGCGCGAGCAGATGGACCTTGCGGTGCACGCGGTGTTCGACTCCTGGAACTCCGAGCGCGCCATCCTCTACCGCCGCCAGGAACGCATCCCCGCCGACCTGGGTACGGCGGTCAACGTCTGCAGCATGGTCTTCGGCAACCTCGACATGGACTCCGGTACGGGCGTCGCGTTCACCCGTGACCCCGGCTCCGGCCAGCAGGGCATCTACGGCGACTACCTGCAGAACGCACAGGGCGAGGACGTGGTCGCCGGCATCCGCAACACGGTGCCGCTGCAGGAGCTGGAGCAGCTCGACAAGCACAGCTACGACCAGCTGCTGCAGATCATGGAGACCCTCGAACGGCACTACCGGGATCTCTGCGACATCGAGTTCACCATCGAACGCGGCAAGCTGTGGATGCTGCAGACCCGGGTCGGGAAGCGTACCGCCGGGGCGGCGTTCGTGATCGCGACCCAGCTGGTGGACGAGGGCATGATCAGCCCGGACGAGGCGCTGCTGCGGGTCACCGGCGGTCAGCTCTCGCAGTTGATGTTCCCGCGCTTCGACGACGGGGCGAAGAAGCAGAAGATCACCCGCGGCATGAACGCCTCGCCGGGGGCCGCGGTGGGCAAGGCGGTGTTCGACTCCTACACCGCCGTGAAGTGGTCGCGGTCGGGGGAGAAGGTGATCCTGATCCGCCGCGAGACCAACCCCGACGACCTGAACGGCATGATCGCCGCCGAGGGGATCCTGACCAGCCGCGGCGGCAAGACCTCCCACGCGGCGGTGGTGGCGCGCGGCATGGGCAAGACCTGTGTCTGCGGCGCGGAGGAGCTGGAGGTCGATACCAAGCGGCGCCGGTTCACCTCGGCCAGCGGCGTGATCATCGAAGAGGGCGACGTGGTCTCCATCGACGGCTCGTCCGGCGAGGTCTACCTGGGCGAGGTGCCGGTGGTGGCCTCCCCGGTGGTGGAGTACTTCGAGGGCCGGCTCGACCCGCAGGGCACCGACGACGAGCTGGTGCGTGCCGTACACCGGCTGATGAGTCATGCCGACGAGGCCCGCCGGCTCAGGGTGCGCGCCAACGCCGACACCCCGGACGACGCCGAGCGGGCCCGCCGGTACGGCGGGCAGGGGATCGGGCTGTGCCGTACCGAGCACATGTTCCTCGGCGACCGCAAGCAGCTGGTGGAGAAGCTGATCCTGGCCGAGCACGACGACGAACGGCAGGCGGCGCTCGACGCCCTGGAGCCGCTGCAGCGTGAGGACTTCATCGGGATCTTCACCGCGATGGACGGGCTGCCGGTGACGATCCGGCTGCTGGACCCGCCGCTGCATGAGTTCCTGCCCGACATCACCGAGTTGTCGGTACGGGTCGCGCTCGCCGAGTCCCGGGGCGAGAAGCACGAGAACGAGCTGCGGTTGCTGCAGGCGGTGCACAAGCTGCACGAACAGAACCCGATGCTGGGGCTGCGTGGGGTACGGCTCGGTCTGGTCACCCCGGGGCTGTTCAAGATGCAGGTCAAGGCGATCGCGGAGGCGGCGGTGGAGTGCCGCAAGCGCGGTCTGGACCCGCACCCCGAGATCATGATCCCGTTGGTGGGTGCGGTGCAGGAGCTGGAGGCGATCCGCGCCGACACCGAGGAGATCCTCGGTGAGGTACGGGAAGCCTCCGGGGTGGATGTCCCGGCACTGATCGGCACCATGATCGAGGTGCCGCGGGCCGCGCTCACCGCCGGACAGATCGCTGAGGCCGCCGAGTTCTTCTCCTTCGGCACCAACGACCTGACCCAGATGGGCTGGGGGTTCTCCCGCGACGACGTGGAGGCGGCGTTCTTCTCCGCGTACCTGGAGAAGGGGATCTTCGGGATCTCACCGTTCGAGTCGATCGACGCGGAGGGCGTGGGCCGGCTGGTGAAGATCGCCGCGACCGAGGGGCGCGAGGCGCGTCCGGACCTCAAGCTCGGGGTGTGCGGCGAGCACGGCGGCGACCCGGACTCGGTGCACTTCTTCCACGAGGTGGGGCTGGACTACGTGTCCTGCTCGCCGTTCCGGATTCCGGTGGCGCGGCTGGAGGCCGGGCGGGCGGCGGTCACCGCCGACTCCAGCGACAGCCGCTAGCCGACTCCAGTGACAGCCGGTAGCCGACGCCGGCGGCGGTCGCTAGGGGGCCGTCAGGTACGGCCGGAGGGTGAGCGCGTCGTCGACCACCTCGGTCGGGACGGTCACGGTGGCGGACAGGTCCGCGAGGGCGACCACGGTGCCGTCCGCGCCGGGGTGCGCGACCAGCGAGGCCGGCAGCGATCCCGGGTCGACGGGGCGTACCAGGTAGGTGACCTCGCCGAGCCAGAACGGCACCATCTGCTCCAGTGGCACGCCCCATCCCATCCGGCGCTCGTCCTCCTTGAGCCAGTTGGAGGTGACGATCCGGCCCACCGTGGCGCCGGCCGCCGCCACGGTGGAGCGCAGCAGCCGGATCACCCACTCGGGGTGGTGCCGCGCCAGCGAGCGGGCGCCGCCCCGCGGGTTGAACCGTACGGTGCAGCTGAACACACGGTCGGTGAGCCCGGCGGTCCAGGGCACGTCGACCAGCGGGGTGTCGCTGCGGTCGGAGTCGAGGTAGCCGTGCAGCACGCCACGAGCACCGGTCTCCGCGTCGGAGTTGGTGCGCGCGCGTTCCATGATCTTGGCTACGGTCTCCACGTCCCGCCATGGCGCGTCGCCGTCGCCGGCCGTCCACCAGGTGACGGGCGCGGTGTACTCGTCCGGGAGCAGTTCTTCGAGCTGTCGCAGCACACGTACCAGCCGCTGCGCGGGGTCCTGCCACGAGGTGGTCGGGCCTGGTGCGGCCACGTCGACGGCCCAGCGCTGCGGCCGTGGTAATGGCCTGCTCCGCCGGGCCTCGGTGACCTTGCGTTGCTGTTCCATGCACCCCCCTCGCGCCCCGGGCGGGGTCGCCGCCGGGGGTCGCTAGCCCACTGTAGAGGCTCCGGGGATCGATACCCAGGGCATGTCCGGTGCCGGTTTCCGGCGGTCACGCTCGGTGATGTCACTGTGTGAGGAGTTCCACGCGGGGTGTGGCGACCCGATAGGGAACGTACGGGAATTTCGGATCTACCCCGTGGGCCGCCGAGACCTCGCCGTGACCAGCGGTTTCGCTCCGCACACAAGGTTCACCCGTGCGGGGGAGGCGTTCGGGGGCCTTGCCATCGCCTCGCCGGGGCTGTGCCGGGGCCCCGAGTGTCGTACCCGCCGACTACGCTCGGCAGCGATGACCGCAGATGGAGAGGCGGGCCGGTACGCTGAGCCGGGCAGGTACGACGCGCACGCCCGGGCCCGCCGGGTCGCCGAGCCCGCGAAGCCGGTGCCGGCCGGCGCCGACCGTACGCCCTTCGAGCGCGACCGTGCCCGGGTGCTGCACTGCGCGGCGTTCCGCCGGCTCGCCGCGAAGACCCAGGTGCACACCGCCGGGGAGGACGACTTCCCGCGTACCCGACTGACCCACTCGCTCGAAGTGGCACAGATCGGCCGTGAGATCGGCGCCCAGCTCGGCTGCGACCCCGACATCGTGGACACCGCCGGGCTCGCCCACGACCTCGGGCATCCGCCGTTCGGGCACAACGGCGAGGAGCTGCTCGACGAGCTGGCGACCGGTTGTGGCGGCTTCGAGGGCAACGCCCAGACGCTGCGGGTGCTGACCCGGCTGGAAGCCAAGGTCGACGACCGCGACGGCCACAGCGCCGGCCTGAACCTCACCCGCGCGGTGCTCGACGCCGCCTGCAAGTACCCCTGGCCCCGGCGGGAAGGACACCGCAAATTCGGGGTGTACGCCGACGACCGGCCGGTCTTCGACTGGCTCCGCGCCGAGGCCCCTGACGCGCGGCGTTGCCTGGAGGCACAGGTGATGGACTGGGCCGACGACGTGGCGTACTCGGTGCACGACGTGGAGGACGGGGTCCACGCCGGTCACATCCGGCTGGCCCGGCTGGACGACCCCGACGAGCGGGCCGCGCTGGCGGCGCAGGTGGCGGTGACGTACTCCGAGGAGTCCCCGGACGAGCTGGCGGGTCTGCTCGCCGAGCTGCTGGCCGATCCGCTGCTCACCGTACTGTCCGGCTACGACGGCAGCCACCGTGCCCAGGTGGCGCTGAAACGGGCCGCGAGTGTCCTGATCGGACGGTTCGTCAGCGCCGTGGTGACCGCCACCCGCGACACGTACGGCGGCGCCGGGCTGCACCGGTACGCCGCCGACCTGGTGGTGCCGCGCGAGACCCGCGCCCGGTGCGCCCTGCTGAAGGGCGTGGCGCTGCGGTACGTGATGCTGCGCCCCGGCGCGGACGCCCGGTACGCCGGGCAGCGCGACGTGCTCCGCGAGCTGGTGCACCAGCTCACCCTGCGCGCCCCCGACGCGCTGGACCCGGTGTTCGGCCGGCAGTGGCGCCAGGCCACCGACGACGCGGCGCGGCTGCGGGTGGTGATCGACCAGGTGGCGTGCCTGACCGACGCGTCCGCCGTGGCCTGGCACCGCCGCCTCACGACGTGATCGCCGGTTCCGGTTGAGCCGGGCGTACCGGCGGAGGACCCTGGGGGCATGGACCGGTACGTGATCGTGGGCGCCAGCCTGGCAGGCGCGAAGGCCGCCGAGACACTGCGGGACGAGGGGTACGACGGGGAGCTGGTGCTGCTCGGTGATGAGGGGGAGCGGCCGTACCAGCGGCCGCCGCTGTCCAAGGGGTACCTGATCGGCGACGAGGAACGCGAGAAGGCCTACGTCCACCCTGAGACCTGGTACGCCGAGCACGACGTCGACCTGCGACTCGGGGTGCGCGCCACGATGCTCGACCCGGGGTCCCGCGTGGTCACCCTCGACGGTGCCGAGGAGCTGCACTACGACAAGCTGCTGCTCGCCACCGGCGCCCGGGTACGCCGGCTGCGGGTGCCCGGCGCCGACCTGCCCGGGGTGCACTACCTGCGCACCTTCGATGAGTCGGACGCGCTGCGGGACGGGTTCACCGACGGCGCCCGGGTGGTGGTGGTCGGGGCCGGCTGGATCGGCATGGAGGCCACCGCCGCGGCGCGGCAACGCGGCGCCGCCGTCACCGTGGTCGAGGTGGATTCCCTGCCGCTGCGCCGGGTGCTCGGCGAGGAGGTGGCCCGCGTCTACGCCGACCTGCACGCCGCGCACGGGGTGGAGTTCCGGTTCGGCTCGGGCGTCGCGGAGATCACCGGTGACGCCGGCCGGGTCTCGGGGGTACGCCTCTCCGACGGCGAGCAGCTGCCCGCCGACCTGGTGCTGGTCGGGATCGGGGTCACGCCGTCGGTGGAGCTGGCCGAGGTGGCCCACCTCGAGGTCGACGACGGGGTGGTCACCGACGAGCGGCTGCGCACCTCGGACCGGGCGATCTGGGCGTGCGGCGACGTGGCGCGGGCGTACCACCCGCTGATCGGGCGGCGGATCCGTGTCGAGCACTGGGCGAACGCGCTGAACAGCGGCAAGGCGGCGGCCCACTCCATGCTGGGCGGCACCGAACCGTACGACCGGGTGCCGTACTTCTACTCCGACCAGTACGACCTCGGCATGGAGTACTCCGGGTACGTCGAGCCGGACGGGTACGACCGGGTGGTGTTCCGGGGCGACCCGGCGGCGGGGGAGTTCATCGCGTTCTGGCTGTCCGGAGACCGGGTGCTGGCCGGGATGAACGCCAACGTCTGGGATGTGGTCGAGCCGATCCAGCGGCTGGTACGCGCCGGTTTCGCCGGTACCGCGGTGGACCCGGACCGGCTGGCTGACCCGGCCGTACCGCTGGCGGACCTGGCGCCCGAAACTGGCGGGTAGCCGGCGTCTTATCGCCAAGCTCGGGCCGCGGTGCCCCTGGCTGCGCGGGCGTGGATACACTCAATGGTCGTGCAGTCCCCCGGCAGTCCCCGCAGAGTGTGGCGTCCGCGCGCGCAGCCGCCGACGCCGCCGTCCGAGCAGTGGTCAGAGTCGCCTCGCGAGGACGACTGGACCGGCCAGCGACCTCCCGTGGTGCCCGGCTGGGGAGAGGATGCGGTGCCGCGCAGCCGGCGTACCCAGCCCGATCCGCTGGCGCCCCCGGAGTACGACCCGGAGCCGGCGGGCGACCCCCACGGCTACCCGGGGTCCGTTCCGCCGCCATCGCCGTACGGTGACCCGGCCCCTGCCGGCTACCGCGAGGCCCCGGCCGGCTACCGGGAGGCACCCGGCTACCGCGAGGCCCCGGGCCCGGCCCCGGCCGGCTACCGCGAGGACCCTGGCTACCGCGAGGACCCGGGCCCGGCCCCGGCCGGCTACCGCGAGGAGCCCGGCTACCGGGAGCCGGACCGTTACGCCACGGGGCCGCAGCCCCGGCCCCAGCCCAGGCCCCAGCCCAGGCC
>JBOGDE010000077.1:0-18753 GCA_050701695.1 Micromonosporaceae bacterium | reverse complement strand
CGGCTGTACCGCTCCCCGCGACCGACGCGACTACCGCTCACCATCGGACCACCGCCGCCGACCCACCACCGGGCGACCCGGCGACACCGGCCGGCGATGCCGCGTCGACCATTGTGGACAGCCTGGCCCGGCTCAGCCTCGACGTACTGCGGGTCGGGGTCCTGGTGCTCAGCCCCGACGACGTGGTGGTCTTCGCCAACCCGGGCGCCCGCCAGCTCGGGCTGATCCGCGACACCGACGGCACGGCAGTCGTCGGCCACGCGGTGCTGCGCTCCATCGCCGGCCGGGTACGCCGCTCCGGCGTCACCCGCGACGTCGAGCTGGAGCTGCCGATGGGGCACGCCGAGCCGCTCGGGGTACGGGTGCGGGCGGTGCCGCTTGGCGAGGAGCACGTCGCCGTCGAGGTCGAGGACATGACCGAGGCGCATCGGGTGGCCCGGGTACGCCGCGACTTCGTCGCCAACGTCAGCCACGAGCTGAAGACCCCGGTGGGCGCGCTGCAGCTGCTCTCCGAGGCGCTGCTGGACGCCACCGACGACCCCGAGGCGGCCCTCCGCTTCGCCGAACGGATCCAGCACGAGTCGACCCGGCTGGGGCGGCTGGTCTCCGAGCTGCTGGAGCTCTCGCGGCTGCAGGGCGGCGAGCCGCTGCCCGACCCCGAGCTGGTGGCCCTCGACCGGATCGTCAACGAGGTGCTCGACCGCAGCCGTACCGCCGCGGCGGCCAAGGAGATCACGGTGCAGATCGGCGGCCGGCGCGGCCTGAAGATGTACGGCCACGAGCGGCTGCTGGTGACCGCGGTCGCCAACCTGGTGGACAACGCGATCGCGTACAGCCCGGAGAACACCGTGGTCACGATCACCGCCGAACGCCGCGGCGAGGACGTCGAGCTGTCGGTGATCGACCAGGGGATCGGGATCGCCGTCAAGGACCAGGACCGGATCTTCGAACGGTTCTACCGCGCCGACCCGGCCCGCTCCCGCGCCACCGGCGGTACCGGGCTGGGGCTGGCGATCGTGAAGCACATCGCCACCAACCACGGCGGCCAGGTCTCCGTACACAGCGTGCTGGGTCGGGGTTCGACGTTCACGCTCCGGTTGCCCGCGGGTCCGGCCGACGTCGACGCCGAGGCACTCCGTACCAGTGAAATTCCGGAAACGGACGGCCCTGGCCGTCCCTTCACAACCGAGGTGAGGCAGTAAGTGACCCGGGTACTTGTGGTCGAGGACGAGGAGTCGTTCTCCGACGCCCTGTCGTACATGCTCCGCAAGGAGGGCTTCGAAGTCTCCGTCGCGGCCACCGGCACGGAGGCGCTCACCGAGTTCGAACGATCCGGCGCCGACATCGTGCTGCTGGATCTGATGCTGCCTGAGATGTCCGGCAGCGAGGTGTGCCGTCAGATGCGGCAGACCTCCAGTGTGCCGATCATCATGGTGACCGCGCGGGACAGCGAGATCGACAAGGTGGTCGGCCTGGAAATCGGCGCCGACGACTACGTGACGAAGCCGTACTCACCGCGGGAGCTGGTGGCCAGGATCCGCGCCGTGCTGCGCCGCCGCAGCGAGCCCACCGAGCTGGTGCAGGCCACCCTGGAGGCCGGCCCGGTACGGATGGACGTGGACCGGCACGTGGTCTCCGTGGACGGTGACAGCGTCTCGCTGCCGCTCAAGGAGTTCGAGCTGCTGGAGATGTTCCTGCGCAACGCGGGCCGGGTGCTCACCCGGGGCCAGCTGATCGACCGGGTGTGGGGCGCGGACTACGTCGGTGACACCAAGACCCTCGACGTACACGTCAAGCGGCTGCGCTCGAAGATCGAACCGGAGCCGTCCACCCCACGCCACATCGTCACCGTCCGCGGCCTGGGCTACAAGTTCGAGCCGTAACCCCCGCGGCCGTGTCAGACGTTGCGGCGAGTGGCGGACTGTGCCGCTTCGGTGGCGGGGTGTACGGCGATCAGGCCCAGGTCGGCGCGGCGGGCGCAGAGTTCGGCGAGCTTGGCGTACGCCTGTTTGCCGATCAGGGCGGTCAGCTCCGGCTCGTACTCCTGGTAGAGCGGACGGGAGCCGCCGTGCGCCTCCGGGGACGAGGTGCACCACCAGTGCAGGTCGTGGCCGCCTTCCCCCCAGCCGCGCCGGTCGAACTCGCCGACCGTGGAGACCAGCACCTTGCTACCGTCGGGGCGGTTGACCCACTCCTGCTCCCGGCGTACCGGCAGCTGCCAGCACACGTCCGGTTTGTATTCCAGCGGGTGTACGCCATCCCGCAGTGCCTGCCCGTGCAGCGCACACCCGGGGTTGGCGCCGTCGCGGTTGTGGAAGATGCACGCCCCGTCCACGATCGCGGTACGCCGGGCCGGCTTGTCCTCCAGCTCGTCCATCTCGGTGTAGCGGGAGAAGCCTTTGCGGTAGTGCTGCCAGGTCTCCGGGGTGAGCCGCTTGGCGGCCTTGCGTACCCGCTGCTCGTCGTCGGTGTCGGTGAAGAACGCGCCGTGGGTGCAGCAGCCGTCGGCGGCGCCGCCTTTGACGATGCCGTGGCAGCCCTTGGCGAAGATGCACGACCAGCGCGAGAGCAGCCAGGTCAGGTCGGCGCGGATCAGATGCTGGGGATCGGCCGGATCGGTGAACTCCAGCCACTCGCGGGGAAAGTCGAGGTCGACCTCGGTGTCGCGGGGCACCGGGCAAGCGTACGCCCGGGTGTCGGTCCGCGCGCCGGATAAGGCAGCATGGGCGCGTGACCGAAGAGCTTTCTGACGACGTCTCCACCATCGACTCGCTGCGCGCGCTGGCGCTGGAGCACGGCTTCGACTACCGCGACGCCGACCCGGGGCTGGTCGACCGCTGGGGGGCACCCCCGTTCAGCGGGCTGGGCCACCGCCGGGCGCTGGACGTGGTTACCGCCGAGCAGGGTGGTTTCCCGGTGGTCGCGTACCGGTTCGTGCTCGGCGAGCGGGGCCGTACCGCCGGCGCGCAGGCCGGCTTCGGCGGCGGCGTGAAGCTGGAGATCCCGGCCATCGACGAGCAGTACCTGGTGGTGGCCGCGGCGCTGCCCAGCCCGCTGCCGCGGTTCGCGCTGGCGCCGCACGACGACGCGATCGACGAGGTGCCGTACGGGTTCGCCTTCGAGTGCGAGGACCCGGGGCTGGCCGAACGCTACGACGTGTACGCCACCGACCCCGACACCGCGGGCGCAGTGCTGCATCTGGAGGCGGTCGCGGCGATCCGCGAGCACCGTACCGTCGACTGGCGGGTGGAGGGCCGTGACGTGATCGCGGTCGAGGCGCTGACCGACGAACGTTCCGTGGCGGAGATCCAGCAGACCATTGCCGCGGTGGTGGCGATCGCCGGCGGCGTGGGCACCGATGCGTACGCCCGGTTCAAAGCCCCGGCGGGTCACCCCACCACCGCATAGGCTCGGCCCTATGCGACTTGGGGTGCTCGACGTCGGTTCCAACACCGTGCACCTGCTGGTGGTCGACGCCCACCGCGGCGGCCATCCGTGGCCGGCGTACTCGGAGAAGTCCGTGCTGCGGCTCGCCGAGCAGATCCTGCCGAGCGGCCGGCTCTCCGACGAGGGCGCCGACGCCCTGGTGTCGGCGAGCGCGAGCGCCCGGGACCACGCGATCCGGCTGGAGACCGACGACCTGTTGGCATTCGCCACCTCGGCGGTACGCGACGCCAGCAACTGCGCCGACGTACTGCAGCGGGTGGCCGACGAGACCGGGGTGCAGCTCGACGTACTCTCCGGCGACGACGAGGCCCGGCTGACCTTCCTGGCGGTACGCCGCTGGTTCGGCTGGTCGGCGGGACGGCTGCTGGTGCTCGACATCGGCGGCGGCTCGCTGGAGATCGCGTCCGGCATCGACGAGCTGCCCGACCTGGCGCTGTCGCTACCGCTGGGCGCCGGCCGGCTCACCCGGGAACGGCTCGGCGGCGACCCACCACCCGCCGAGCAGCTCGACGCGCTCACCGAGTACGTCGAGAAGACCCTCGACGCCGCCCAGCTCCCGAGCTCCGGCGACATCGACCGGCCGGTCGCCACCTCGAAGACCTTCCGGACCCTGGCCCGGCTCACCGGCGCCGCCCCGTCCGGCGCCGGGCTGCGCGTACCGCGCCAGCTCACCCTGCGCGGGCTGCACCAGCTGCTCGGTTTCGTACGCCGGATCCCGTCGGCCGGGCTCGCCGAGCTGGACGGGGTGAGCCCGCGCCGCGCCCACCAGCTGCTGGCCGGTGCGGTGGTCGCCGAGGTGACGATGCGCCGCCTCGACCTCGACTCCCTCGACATCTGCCCGTGGGCGCTGCGGGAGGGCGTGATCCTGCGCCGCCTGGACTGGCTAGACGGCGCCTGACCCGGCGCCCGGCGGCTCGGTACGAGGGCTGGCCGCGAGGTAGAGCAGCAGCACCAGGCCGATCACGCCACCGGCGGCCAACTCGGCACGCTCACCGACCAGCGCCGCCACCGGACCGGCGAGCGCCGCCCCGACCGGCAGCATCGCCACCGACCCGAGGATCTCGTACGCGGAGATCCGGTTGAACACCTCCGCCGGGACGTTCTGCTGCACCGCGACCGACCACTGCACACCCCAGAACGCCCGCCCGGCGCCGCCGACCACCAGCCCGGCGGCGATGGCGGGCACCGGCGCCCCGGCCGCGATCAGCCACAGCGCCGGCATCCACAGCGCGATCGCGAGCGCACCGGTACGCAGCCGCCGCTTCGGGTGCAGCCGCAGCCCGAGCAGACCCCCGGCCACCGCACCGGCCCCGAACGCCGCCTGGAGCAGCCCAAACGTACGCGGGTCGTGGTCGGCGATCAGGATCGTGGCGCTCAGCACCTGGTACGGGCCGAACGTGACCAGCCCGATCACCATGTACACCCCGATCACCTGGCAGATCCAGCGCCGGGCCCGGAACTCCCGCCACCCGGCACGCAGGTCGCGCAGCACCGGTGGCCGACCGCGCCGGCGTACCCGGGCCGGCACCCGTACCAGGGCGATCAGTACGGCGCTGACCAGGTACGTCACCGCGTCCACACCGATCACCGTCGCGGCGGAGAAACCGGCACCGAGCAGCAGCCCGGCGAGCGCAGGGCCGGCGAGGGTCACCATCGACTCGCTGATCCGCAGCATGGCGTACGCCCGCGCGGGTCGCTCCGCGGCGATCTCCGGCACCAGCCCCTTGGAGCCGGGTTCGAACAGCGCGCCGGCCGCCCCGGTCACCAGCTGCAGCAGCACCAGGCGCCACAGCGTCGGCTGGCCGTCGGCGAACTCCAGGCAGGTCAGCCCCATCGAGCCGAACCGCACCAGGTCGGCGACGATCAGCAGCGGCTTCGGCCGGAAGTGGTCCGCGAGCGCACCGCCGACCAGCATCAACCCGATGAACGGTACGAACCAGGCCGCGAGCACCAGCCCCAGCCCGGTGGGCCCCACGCCGCTGGCGAGCAGCCCGGCCGCGGCCGCGATCGGCACCATCATGTCGCCCAGCTGCGACGTCGCCCGAGCGGACACGTAGATGGTCAGGTTCGACCGCTCCGAGCGGGTCCCGTGGGGTGCGACCGGGGTGTCGACGGTGGCGCTCAACGTTCCTCCTCCGCGCCGGGTATGGCGCGCCCGGCACATTAGGCGGCGCATCCGGGCCTGTCGCGCGGATTCCCGGCGGGTGAACCCGGGCCCGGAACACCCCCGACAAGTCGGGATCATGGGACGAAAGCCACTGCCGAAACAACGCACCGTTACCCTGGGCGGGTGACCTCTTCCCCCGAGGCAGGTTCCGCGCCACACGTGCCGGTGCTGCTGTCCAGCTCGTCGGTGTACCCGGAGCCCACCACCGCCGCCTTCGAAATCGCCGCCAACCTGGGGTACGACGGCATCGAGGCCATGGTGTGGACCGACGGCGCCAGCCAGGACCCGCGTACGCTCGCCCGGCTCGCCGACCACTACGGAATGCCGGTGCTCGCCGTACACGCGCCGTGTCTGCTGATCACCCAGCGGGTATGGAGTTCGGACCCGTGGGAGCGACTGCGCCGGGCCGTGGTGATGGCCGAGGAGCTGGGCGCGGGCACCGTGGTGGTGCATCCGCCGTTCATCTGGCAGCGCGACTACGCCCGCGACTTCCGTACCGGCCTGGACGACCTGGCGCGGCAGCACCCCGACATCCGGATCGCGGTGGAGAACATGTACCCGGTACGGGTGGCTCGCCGCGAGTTCGTGCCGTACGCCCCGCACTGGGATCCGACCACGGTGGGCTACCAGTACTACACGCTCGACGCGTCGCACTGCGCGGCTTCCCGCGCCGACGCGTTGGCGATGGCCGAGCAGATGGGTACGGCGGTGGGGCACGTACACCTGGGTGACGGCAACGGCGACGGCCGCGACGAGCACTTGGTGCCGGGACGGGGGGCGCAGCCCTGCGGCGCGATGCTGGAGCACCTGGCGGGGATCGGTTACGCGGGCTCGGTCGCGGTCGAGGTCAACACCCGCAAGGTCGGCAGCCGCGCCAGGCGCGAGGCCGACCTCGCCGAGTCACTCGCGTACGCCCGCCAGCACCTCACCGCCGCCACCCCGGCGCATCCGTAACCCTCCCGCGCGGCGGGCGGGCCGCGGGTCAGACTGGCAGGCCGCGGGTCAGGCTGGCGTGGGCTGGGGAGTGGCGTCGGCTTCGGCGCGCTTGCGGGCCCGGTGGGCAGCCACGTGGGAACGGGTGGCGCAGCGCTCCGAGCAGAACCGGCGGCAACAGTTGGACGAGGTGTCGAGGTAGACATCCGCGCAGCGCTCGTCGGCGCAGATCCCGAACCGGCTACTGCCGTACTCACAGAGCCAGACCGACAGCCCCCACACCGCACCGGCCAGGTACTCCGCACTGATCGTGGCGCCCCTGCCGGTGACGTGCATGTGCCAGTCGCTGGCGTCGTGGCCGGAGATTCTGGGTTGCACCGGGTACGCCTCGAGCAGGGCGTTCAGCTCCTCGACCACCTCGGTGTCCTTACCGGCGATCCCGAGCTCGAACACGTCGCGCAACCGTTTCCGGGCCCGCCGCAGCGCGGCCACATCCCGGTCGGTCGCCTCCTCCGCCCACCAGCTACGGGCACCGAACAGCGCCTTCAGGTCGTCCATGTCCTCGACCGGGGAATTCACCAGTTCGATCGCGCGATGGGCGTATGCCTCGAAGTCCACCCCTCTACCGTAGTCAATTCTCGGCTACAACTGGATATCGCTGCGCTACTGAACCGCTACAGCACCCGGATCGCGGCGCCGGCCGGGCCAGACACCGGCGAGCCCGCGGCGGGTCGCCGCGGGCTCGCACGTGGATCGATGTGTCGTTACCGGTCGACGGTCAACCGCCGCCTGAATGACACGGCCGCGGGTGCGCCCCAGCGCAGCACCGCGCCGAGCAGCAGGAATCCGAGCGCGACACCGACGATGGCGCCGAGTGGCGTACCGGTGACGGGGAGGTCGCTCGACGGGGCCTCAGGAGCCGCCTCGCCGCCCGCTGGCGGGTTGCCGACGTCCACCGGCGGCTTGCCGTTGCCGTCGCCGTTGCCGCCGTTGCCCGGTGGCGGGCTGCTCGGCGGGGTCTCACCCGGCTGGCAGCTGGTGTGAGCCGGGTTGCTGCGCCCGATGCCGTGGTTGCGGTCGCACTCGTACCCGGCGTTGGGGTCGCTGCCGTCGGGTGCCTGGCCGGGCGGGTTCTTGTTGTCCGCCTTGCCGACGCACCCGGCGCACGGCTTGCCGACGGCCTCGCCGCCGCCGTTGCCGTTGCCGGACGGCGACCCGTCGCGGGTGGAGTCGTACGCGCCGTGGTCGTTGGCACCGTGCCCGCTGAAGTCGCCCTGCGACGGCGGCTGCGGCTGGTTGGGGTCGCCGCTGGTGCCCTTGTTGCCCTGCGAGTGGTCCGCCTTGCCGTGGGTGGTGTCCGCGGCGGGCTTACCGGTGCCCTGAGCCTTGCCCTGTCCGTTGTCGCCAGCGTCCGAGTACGCCGGCGCGCTCAACATCACGGCGAGCGGCACAACCAGTGCCAGTGCCGCGAGGAGCCTGCCTTTGCGCAATGGTGATGACATGCCGCCTCCTGTGGTGCCAGCCGCACATTACGCCCCGACTACCGCGAGTCCGTACGTCCCGGTCGGGAACCGGACACTCCCGGCCCATTACTTATGCCCATCTATGCATGTGATTGACACATGGCTCGTGACGTAATTAGCGTCAACGGGATGCGGTACTTACAGGTACGAGGGAGGACCGGCCCATGACCATCACCGTTCCCGAGATCGACGGCGAGGCCTGGCAGCGCAGCTGGGACCGGCAGCAGGAGAGCTACCTGCCGGACCGCGAGGAGCGGTTCGGGGTGCTGCTCGACACCGTCGCGGCGGTCACCGGCGGCCGTACCCCCACGGTGCTGGACCTGGCCGGCGGCACCGGCTCGATCTCGTTGCGGGTGCTGCGCCGCTTCCCCGACGCCCACGTCACGCTGCTCGACATCGACCCCGTACTGCGGGCGATCGCACGCGCCTCGCTGGGCGAGCGGGTCACCCACCGTGTCGCCGACCTGCGCGACCCGCGCTGGCTGGACGCCCTGCCGCACCGCGAGTACGACGCCGTACTCACCGCCACCGCCCTGCACTGGCTGCCCGACGAGCGGCTCGCCGAGCTGTACGGCGAGATCCGCCACGCACTGCGCCCGGGCGGTGTCTTCGTCAACGCCGACCACATGCCCGACGACGGGCTGCCGGGGCTGACCGAGCGGTTCGGGATCCAGGAGCGCCGGCGCCGCGAAGCGGTGCACGCCGCCGGCGGCGCGCTGTCCTGGAGCGCCTGGTGGGAGGCGGTCGCCGCCGACCCGGTGCTCGGGCCGCTGCTGCCCGAACGGGCGGCGCTGTTCGGTGGCGAGCACTCCGCGGAGGCGTTCCAGCCGGCGAGCTGGCACGCCGCGACGCTGCGTACCGCCGGCTACGCCGAGGCCGGGCTGATCTGGCGTGGCCGCCGCGACGCCGCCGTCGCCAGTGTCCGGTGAGCCGTGGCGCGGGGCTGTCGCGGCGTGGGCGGCGGGGCTGTCGCGGCCTGGGCAGCGGGGCTGTCGCGGCCTGGGCAGCGGGGCGGGGAGCCGCGAGAGGCGCATCGATGACGGGGATTAAGCTCGCGGCATGCTCCGATCGGTGATTCTGGCCGCTGCCCGCAGCAAGGCGCTGGAGCGGGCGGTGGAGACCGCGCCCGTGACCCGTGACGTGGTACACCGGTTCGTCGCCGGCACCACCTCCGCCGACGCACTGGGGGCCACCCGCAACCTGGTCGCCGACGGCCTGACCGTGACCCTGGACTACCTCGGCGAGGACACCACCACCCCCGAGCAGGCCGACCAGATCCGGGCGGCGTACCTGGAGCTGCTGGCCGCGCTCGGGTCGCAGTCGCTGACCCCGGCCGCCGAGGTCAGCGTCAAGCTGTCGGCGCTGGGTCAGCGGTTCGACGAGAAACTGGCGTACGACCACGCCCGTGCGATCTGCCAGGCCGCCGCCAACGTGCACACCACGGTGACCCTCGACATGGAGGACCACACCACCACCGACTCCACGCTGGAGATCCTGGCAAAACTGCGCAGCGATTTCCCTGGTACGGGGGCGGTGCTGCAGTCCTACCTGCGGCGTACCGAGTCCGACTGCCGGGAGCTGGCGCACACCGGATCCCGGGTACGCCTCTGCAAGGGCGCGTACTCGGAGCCTGAGTCGGTGGCGTACCAGTCGAAGCTGGACGTGGACCGCTCGTACGTGCGCTGCCTGAACGCGCTGCTCGCCGGCGAGGGCTACCCGATGTTCGCCACCCACGACCCGCGCCTGATCACCATCGGACAGGAGCGGGCCCGGTGGTACGACCGCACCCAGGACAGCTTCGAATTCCAGATGTTGTACGGCGTGCGCCCCGACGAGCAGCGCCGGCTCGCCCAGGCCGGCTACACGATGCGGGTCTACCTGCCGTACGGCACCGAGTGGTACGGCTACCTGGTACGCCGGCTCGCCGAGCGCCCCGCCAACGTCGCGTTCTTCCTCCGCGCCCTACGCTCCCGCGGCTGACGAGCGCCACAGCCGGCAACGCTCAGGTGTCAGCCGGGGCTACGGCAGGGTGACGACCTGGGCGGCGTACACCAGGCCGGCGCCGAAACCGATGAGCAGCGCGAGGTCGCCGCTGCGGGCGGCACCGGACTCCAGCATCGCGTGCATCGCCAGCGGCACCGACGCGGCCGAGGTGTTGCCCTGGTGTTCGATGTCGGTGGCCACGGCGACCGACGAAGGCAGCTTCAGGCCGCGCACCATGGCGTCGATGATCCGCAGGTTGGCCTGGTGCGGGATGAACGCGCCGAGGTCCTCGGGCGTCACGCCCGCCGCCGCGAGGGCCTGGCGAGCCACCGGGATCATCGAGTAGACCGCCCAGCGGAACACCCGCTGCCCGTCCATCCGTACGTAGCCCGGCTCACCCTCGTTGATCAGCGTGACGAAGTCCTTGTTCTGGGTGATCGCGTCGCCCTGCTCGCCGTCGGTGCCCCACACCACCGGCCCGATGCCGGGCTCCTCGGAGGGACCGAGCACCACCGCACCGGCGCCGTCGGCGAAGATGAACGCGGTCGAACGGTCTTCCCGGTCGGTGAACGTGGACAGCTTCTCCACGCCGATCACCACCACGTACTCGGCGGTGCCGCCGCGGATCATGTCGCTGCCGAGCGAGACCGCGTGGCAGAAGCCGGCGCAGGCGGCGCTGATGTCGAACGCGGCGGCGTTCGTACACCCGACCTGGCGGGCCACCTCGACCGCGCCGGCGGGGGTGTTCATCAGGTACGTGCTGGTGGCCATGATCAGGCAGCCGACCTGGCCGGGCGCGATCCCGGCGGCCTTCACCGCGTCGTTCGCGGCCGCCACCGCCATGCCGATGACCGTCTCGTCCTCGGTGGCCCAGCGCCGCTCGATGATCCCGGACCGGGTACGGATCCACTCGTCGCTGGAGTCGATCCGCTCGCAGATCTCGGCGTTGCTCACCACCCGCGACGGCCGGTAGACACCAAGACCCATCAGCTTCGTGTACGGCGACCCCGTCGGCACCGTGATCCGTGCACTCACGGACTCAGTTAACCTCTTCCGGGCCAAATAGACCACCGTATGGACCCGGGCTGGGTCTGCCGGCGGCGGCACCGGTACCCTGGACGGGTTCGTCAGTCGACTTCCCACGTCAACGTCCACGGCCGGATCGGCCGAGTGCCGGCGTGGCTGGTAACGCAAGGGGTTTGAGGGTATGGGTTCGGTCGTCAAGAAGCGCCGCAAGCGGATGTCGAAGAAGAAGCACCGCAAGTTGCTGCGCAAGACCCGGGTCCAGCGTCGCAAGCTCGGCAAGTAACCCGTACGGGCGCCCGCCAGCGCCCGCGCCCGGGCCCGCTCGACGTCCGACATCGGCCAGTTTCGTCGACTCGAGGAAGGCGCGATGCCACCAGAGGCCACCGGTTCGAGGACCGTACTCGTCACGGGTGTGAGCCGTTATCTCGGCGCGGTGGTGGCTGCCCGACTGGCGGCAGATCCCGCGGTGGAGCGGGTGGTGGCGGTCGACACCAGCCCGCCGGCCGACGAGCTGGCCGGCCTGCTGGCGGCTGAAGCCTCGCCGGCCGGGCTGTCCCGGCCCCGCGACCAGGCGGGCCGGGAGCTCGGCGACAAGCTGGAGTTCGTCCGCGCCGACATCCAGAATCCGCTGATCGCAAAGGTGATCGTGGACTCCGCCGTGGACACCGTGGTGCACATGGCGGTGCTCGGCTCCGCCGCCCGGGGCAACGGGCGGTCGGCGGCCAAAGAGCTCAATGTGATCGGCACCATGCAGCTGCTCGCCGCCTGCCAGAATGCCCCGGCGGTGCACAAGCTGGTGGTGAAGTCCTCCGTCGCGGCGTACGGTGCCTCGCCCCGCGACCCGGCGATGTTCACCGAGGACACCGCCCCCCGGCAGACTCCGCGCGGCGGCTACTCCAAGGACATCATCGAGATCGAGGGCTACCTGCGGGGCTTCTCCCGGCGCCGCCCCGAGGCGGCGGTGACGGTGCTGCGGTTCGCGCCGTTCATCGGCCCCACCGCCGACACCGCGATGACCCGCTACTTCTCACTGCCGGTGGTGCCCACCGCGCTCGGGTACGACCCGCGGATGCAGTTCGTACACGTCGACGACGCGCTCGAAGTGCTGCACCGCTCGGTGGTCGAGGAGCATCCCGGGGTGTTCAACGTCGCCGGCGACGGCGTGCTGCTGCTCTCCCAGGCGATCCGGCGGGCCGGGCGGGTGCCGGTGCCGGTGCCGGAGCTCGGCCTGTACGGCTTCGCCGAGCTGGCCAAGCGCAGCGGGCTGGTCGACTTCTCGCTCGACCAGCTCGACTTCCTCAAGCACGGCCGGGTGGTCGACACCTCACGGCTTTTCGCCGAGTACGGTTTCCGCCCGCGTTCCACCGCCGACGCCTTCGACGACTTCGTACGTGGGCACGACCTGGCGTCGGTGATCAGTTCGGACAATGTGGCCGCGATGGAGGGGCTACTGGTCGACCAGATCCGGCAGGCGCGGCGCGGCTTCGCGCCCGCCACCGCGGGGGCCACGACACGGCACCCAGGGGAGGACAGCTGATGTCAGGCGAGGTGATCCGTCTCAACGACAAGCGCGGGGCACCGGGAGCCGGCCCCACCGCCCGGATCGCGCCCCGGAGCACGCGCAAGCGCCACCCCCGGCAGCCGGTGATCCCGCGCCCCGAGCAGCTGGGCGCCGGCCCGGCACAGACCCCGCATCTGAAGGCGGTCGAGCCGGGCACCATCCCCGCCGTCGCGGTCACCGAGCCGGACGAGTGGGACCGCCGGATCGCCAGCCTGCTGGCGTTCCTGCGGCGCCGGGTGACCGGTGACTACACCGTCGACGAGTTCGGGTTCGACGCCGACCTGACCGGCAACGTGATGGTGCCGCTGCTGCGGCTGCTCTACCGGCACTGGTTCCGGGTCGAGGTCACCGGGGTGGAGAATCTTCCCGCCGATGGCTCCGCGCTGCTGGTCGCCAACCACTCCGGCACGGTCGCGCTGGACGCGCTGATGCTCACCGTCGCGGTGCACGACGAGCACCCGTCCGGGCGCCACCTGCGGCAGCTCGGCGCCGACTTCGTGTTCAGTACGCCACTGCTGGCCGAGATGGCCCGCAAGTCCGGTGCCACCCTGGCGTGCAACCCGGACGCCGAGCGGCTACTCAACTCCGGCGAGCTGGTGGCGGTGTTCCCGGAGGGATTCAAGGGCGTCGGTAAGCCGTTCTCGGAGCGGTACAAGCTGCAGCGGTTCGGGCGCGGCGGTTTCGTGTCGGCGGCGCTGCGCACCAAGGCGCCGATCATCCCGGTCTCGATCGTGGGCGCCGAGGAGACGTACCCGCTGATCGGGGACATCACGCCGCTGGCGCGGCTGCTGGAGATCCCGTACTTCCCGGTCACGCCGCTGTTCCCGTGGCTGGGGCCGCTCGGCATGATCCCGCTACCCAGCAAGTGGCTGATCGAGTTCGGCGAGCCGATCCACACCGGAGATCTCGCCGCCAGCGCCGACGACCCGATGGCGGTGTTCAACCTCGCCGACCAGGTACGGGAGACCATCCAGCAGACGCTCTACCAGGTGCTGCTGCGCCGCGACGGCATCTTCGGCTGAGCTGCGGCGCGGCTCCTAGGCTGAGCCGCGGCGGGGCGCGGCTGGGGCCGCTCAGCGCAGGGCCGCTCAGCGCAGGGCTGCTCAGCGCAGCGAGCGTAGGTCGAGCACCTGCCAGCGCTGGGTCTCTCCCGTGCCGCTGGTCCACCAGAGGAAGCCGTCGCGGCCGCGGACCATACCGATGGCGTCGGCCACGATCACCGTACGCCCGGTCTTGGCGTCGTAGAGCAGGAGTCGCTGGTCCTGTGCGGAGCCGTTGCGCGCGGCGGCGGTGAGCGGCTCGAACCGGTCGGCCAGCATCACGTCGAAGACCGCCGGGGTGGCGGCGCTGCCGGCGATCCGGCGCCGCCCCGAGCCGTCGGTGCGCATCAGGTCCAGCCGCGCCACGCCCTCGTTGCCGAGCACGATCACCCGGCACCAGACCGCTCCGCAGGTGACCATCTCGCCGCTTCCCGCCGGCACCTCCCGGGGGGCGCCACCGGTCGCCTTGCGGACCTTGGTCGGGCCGGTGTCGGCGCCGCCGATGGTCACCAGCCACGGCCACTGCGCCAGGGCGTACCCGCCGTCGATGCGCTCCTTGGCCACCTCGCCGCCGTCCAGCGGCACCGACCGCAGCTCCGTGACGATGTTGCCGGGGCCCGCGTCGGGCGGCTGCGCCGCCCACCACAGCCGCCCGTCGACCAGCTGGATGTCGTACTGCGAGCCGAAGAAGATCACGTCGCCGGTGTCACCGGTGAGCTTGCGCGGCGCGCCGCCGGACAGCTCGGCCACCCAGAACGTGGTGTCCGCGACACCCGCGTCGCCGGGCAGGGTCTCCGCCCAGACCAGCCGCTTCCCGTCGGAGACCACGGCGTTGAAGCCGGGCCGCGCCCCCTCGTCCAGGCTGTGCAGCTGCCGCGGCCGCCCCGCATCGAGCAGCAGCAGCCGTTGCTGGGCGCCGTCCTGGGTCGCGGCGGTGCCCACCGATCGGTCGGCGGCCACAAACAGCAGCGGGGTGTACGACGTTCCGTCGGCCAGCGTGGTCGACACCTCGGTGACCTTCGCCCGCGGCCAGGCACCGGTCAGCCGCAGCGGGCCGCTCGCGGCGGGCGCCGCCGGGTCGCGCTGACCACCGGGGGTCGGCAGCCAGAGCATCACCATGCCGGCGACCAGCGCCACCACCAGGCCGATCCCGAGCGAGAGCCGCCGGGTCGCCGGGTGCCGGTGCCGCCCGCGGGAAGCCCCCGGCTGACGCTCGGGCGCCTCCGCCTGGCTCGTCCCCCGGCCGGGCCGGCTCACCGGCTGTTGCGCCGCCGCCGCAGCGCCAACACGCCGAACACCGCGCCGGCGACCATCCCGGCACCCACCACCGACGGTACGGCGACCTTCGCCGCCTTCCGGCCGGTACGGAAGTCCCGGATCTCCCAGCCCCGCCGCTTGGCTTCGCGCCGCAGGTCGGAGTCGGGGTTGACCACCACGCCGCGGCCCACCGTCGTGAGCATCGGCATGTCGTTGAACGAATCGCTGTACGCCGCGCACCGCTGAAGGTCGAGCCCTTCGCGTTCGGCGAGTGCCTTGACCGCCTCGGCCTTCGCCGCACCGTGCAGCAGGTCGCCGACCAGGTAGCCGGTGTAGACGCCGTTGTCGATCTCGGAGACCGTACCCAGCGCACCGGTCAGGCCAAGCCGGTGCGCGATCAGCTGCGCCACCTCGACCGGGGCGGCGGTGACCAGCCAGACCCGCTGCCCGGCGGCCAGGTGCAGCTCGGCCAGCGCCCGGGTGCCGGACCAGATCCGCTGCGCCATCAGCTCGTCGTACACCGATTCGCTGAGCTCGCGCATCTCCTCGACCTTGCGGCCGGCGATGAACGCCAGCGCCGCCTGCCGGGCGGCGGCGATGTCGCCGGCGCCCTCGCCGTTGAGCCGGAACTTCAGCTGCTTCCAGCCGAACTCAGCCAGGTCACGGGTGGTGAAGTAGTTGCGGGCGGCCATGCCGCGGGCCAGCCAGTAGATCGAGGCGCCGCGCAGCATCGTGTTGTCGACGTCGAAGAACGCCGCGGCGGTGGTGTCCGGCGGCACCGCGGACACCGTTTCGAGCTCGGGTGCGGCACTGGCGATCGCCATCTCGGCACTCGCCACGCCCGCCAGGTGCGCCCGCGCGGCCCGTACCCGGGCCCGCCGCCGAATCCACGCCCACATAGCCACAGAGGGTACGGCAGCGCCGAGGACCGCGTCGGCGCCCGCCCCTGGCTGTCAGCCGCGCACCGGTTTGACCTCCAGGTGGGGCCCTGGCGCCACGCCGGCCGGTAGATCCGACCCGGACCCGGCCGCGGCGCCGGTCAGGGTGGGCTGCGGGGTGGCCAGCGGGAGGGTGACGCGTACCCGCAGGCCACCGGCGTCACGGGGCTCGGCGGTGACGTGGCCGCCGTGCGCCCGCGTCACCGCGCGCACAATGGAAAGACCAAGACCAACCCCACGATCGCTGTGTACGCGTTCCCGCCCGGACAACCGCCGGAACGGCTCGAACAGCCCGTCGGCCTCGTACCCGGGGACCACCGGGCCGGTGTTCTCGACCACGAACTCCACCTGGTCGCGGGTGCGGTACGTGGACACGCTGACCCAGCCGTCGGGGTGGTTGTGCCGGATCCCGTTCTGCACCAGGTTCTGCACCAGCCGCTCCAGCAGTACCGGTTCCCCGCTGGTGGGCGCCACCCGCAGCTCGCTGCGCACCGCCACCCCGGCATCGGCGGCCTCCCGCCGCGCCTGCTCCACCACGCGCCCGGTGATCTCGGCCAGATCGACCCAGGTACGTTCGGTCAGCTCGTGCTCGGTACGCGCCAGCGTCAGCAGTCCGTCGATCAGCCGCTCGTGCCGGGCGTTGACGACGAGCAGCGTACCGCCGGTCTGCAGCAGATCCGCCGACGCGGCGGGGTGGGACATCGCGACCTCGAGCAGGGTGCGGTTGATCGCCAACGGGGTACGCAGCTCGTGCGAGGCGTTGGCGACGAACCGGCGCTGCGCGGCGAAGCCGCGGTCCAGTCGTTCCAGCATCGCGTCGAAGGTGTCGGCCAGCTCCTTCAGCTCGTCCTTGGGGCCGGTCAGCCCGATCCGCTCGTGCAGATGCGAGTCGGCCACCCGGCGCGCGGTGTCGGTGATCCGGTGCAGCGGCCGCAGCACCCGCTCGGCCATCAGCCAGCCGAATCCGATCGCGATCACCCCGACGCCACCGAGCGCGATCCCGCCCTGGGTGAGCACCTCGTTCAGGGTGTTCTCGTAGAGCTGCACCTCGCGGCGTACCACTTGATCCTCGAGGTCCCTGAGTTCGTTGGGGGTGAACTTGTCGCCGTCGACGCTATCCCGCACCATCACCGCCCCCTCGGGCGGCGCCTGGTGCTCCAGCGCCCGCTCCACCAGCAGGTACGTCACCAGCAGCATCGCCGCCCCGGCGAGGAAGAACATCCCGCCGTACCAGAGGGTGAGGCGTACCCGCAGGGTCAGCCGCAAAGTCTCGCTCATCTGATCTGGTACCCCACTCCCGGCACGGTCTCGACCACCGGTGGGTCGCCGAGTCTGCGGCGCAGCGTCATGATCGTGACCCGTACCGCGTTGGTGAACGGGTCGGCGTGCTCGTCCCAGGCCTTCTCCAGCAGCCGCTCAGCGGAGACCACGCCGCCCTCGGCGCGCAGCAGCTCTTCGAGCACGGCGAACTCCTTGCGGGCGAGCGCGACGTACCGGCCGGCCCGGTACACCTCGCGGTGGTTCGGGTCCAGCCGGATCCCGGCGCGCTCCAGTACCGGCGGCAGCGCCGGACGGGTACGCCGGGCCAGTGCCCGTACCCGCGCCACCAGCTCGGCGAACGCGAACGGCTTGGCCAGGTAGTCGTCGGCGCCCAGGGCCAGCCCCGCCACCCGGTCCCCGATGTCGCCGGCCGCGGTGAGCATCAGGATCCGTGGGTACGCCCCGGAGTCCACCGCGGTACGGCACACCTGGTCGCCGTGGGTGCCCGGCATGTCGCGGTCGAGCACCACCACGTCGTACTCGTTGACGGCGAGGCGTTCCAGTGCGGCGTCCCCGTCGTAGGCCACGTCGACCGCCATCGCCTCGCGGCGCAGCCCTTCCGCGACCGCGTCCGCGAGCAGCTGTTCGTCCTCGACCACCAGGACCCGCACCCGTCCCCCTCCGCCGGCACCGCATACCCACGCCCCCACCCATCGTGCCCCGTCCGGGATAAGGCCGGGATAAGGAATTCGCCTGACGACGGTCTTATCCCCCGCCGGCTGCACTGGTCGCCATGACCAGACATCACGAACGGAGCATGCGATGAGTTCGGAAGCTGACGACCAGGCACCCGTACCAGACGACCAGGCACCCGTACCAGAGGAAACGCCTGAGGCACAGACAGAGCCGGAGCCGGCCGGGGCCGAGACCGAGATCGGCGCGATCGAGCCGGTGGAGCCGGTACGGGCGCGGCGGAGCTGGGTGGTGGCATCGCTGGCCGTGGTGCTGGCGCTGGCACTGGCCGGGGGCGGCGCGTGGTGGTGGTTCGACAACCGGCCAGCCGGCGGTGACGGACTCCCCACCGCCGGCGGGAACGGCACCGCGGCGAGCGGGGCACCGGGTTCGGAGAAGGAACAGATGCGCAAGTTCGCCAAGTGCATGCGGGAGCACGGCGTGCAGATGCCCGACCCGGAGACCGACGGCGACGGGGGCAGCCTGGTGAGAATCCCGGACGGCGAGGGCTCGGACAAGGCGGAGGAGGCGATGCGCGCCTGCCGGAAGTTCCTGCCCAACGGGGGTGCGCCGCCGAAGCTCAGCGCCGAGGACCTGGAGCTGGCCCGCAAGTTCGCCAAGTGCATGCGGGAGAACGGGGTGCCGGAGTTCCCGGATCCGGACCCGGACGGCAGGCAGGATGTGACTGTCGACCAGGCGGAAGCCGGGGCGTTCGAGGCCGCCATGGAGAAGTGCCGCCAGTACCAGCCGCGCGGGCAGAAGCGGAACGACCGGTGAGGCGCGGGGCGGCGCTGGCCACCGGGATCGCGATCGTATCGGCGGCCGCGGTCGGCGCGGTGGCGCTCGGCATCGGGGGCGGCGGTGGCGCGGCGCCGCGGGCGAGCAC
>JBOGDE010000076.1:0-18877 GCA_050701695.1 Micromonosporaceae bacterium | reverse complement strand
CACTTCCGGCTGGTCGTCACGCAGGACGGCGCCAACATCGACTACGAGGTCTACGCCGACGGTGTGCTGACACTTTCGGCCACCGACACCGCCCACGAGATCGGTGTACTGACGTTTATGCAGCTGATCTTCGGCCACCACACCGACATACGGTTGGCCGCCGGCCACGTCGCGGTGTGGCCGGCCGGCGCCGCGCCCCCGCTGGCCGACGCGGTTGCCGCCGCGTTCGGGCACCAGGGCGAGCCGGCCGGGCGGCGGATCGAACGGCTCTGCGCCGAGCAGGGCATCCCGTTCACATCGGTGGGTGACCTCGATATCACGACCCCGATGGGGCCGCAGGGTGTCCACCCACCACTGGACCTGATGGCCGAGTGCGCCACCGCCGACCACGGCATCCTCTACGAGCCCCGCACCACCCTCGGCCTGGCTTACCGGACCCGGGCGTCGCTGTACAACCAGACGCCGCCGCTCGACCTGGACTACGGCGACGGCGTGTTCTTCGGGCTGCCGGAGCCGGTCGACGACGACCGGAACACCAGAAACGACATCACCGCGAAACGGCCGGCGTCGGGGGAGGCCCGGGCGTTCCTGGCCGCCGGGCCGTTGTCCGTGGCCGACCCGCCGGCCGGGGTCGGCGTCTACGACACGCAGGTCACCCTCAACGTGTTCGCCGACGGGGTCCTGCCCGACCACGCCTCCTGGCTGCTGGCGCTGGGCACCGTCGACGAGGCCCGCTACCCGCGGCTCCGGTTGGGGCTGCACACCCCGCCAATCGCCTCAGATCTTGTCCTGACCGCCGAGCTGGCCGCCCTGGAGCAGGGGGACCTGATCGTGGTCACCGGCCTGCCAGCGTGGCTCCCACCGGACGACGTGCCGGTGCTGGCGCTCGGGTTCACCGAAACCCTCGCCCCGTTCACCTGGGACATCGAAATCAACACCGCCCCCGCGACGGTGTACACCGTCGCGGAGTACTCCTCCGCCGCCGGCGCGGCCGGCTCCAAGTACGACACCGACGGCTCCCAGTTGCAGGCCGGCATCACCACCACCGCCACCACCTTCGACGTGGCCACCACCCGCGGCCCGCTATGGACCGGGGACAACGCCGAAGACGGCTTCGACATCTACATCGGCGGGGAACGGATGACCGTCACCGACATCGTCACCGAGGCGTCCCCGCAGACATTCACCGTCACCCGCTCCGTCAACGGCGTGGTGAAAGCCCACCCGGCCGGGGCCACCGTGCGGCTGTGGCAGCCCGCCAGGATCGCACTCTAAGGAGGTCGGCATGCCGCTGGCAGGGGAGACCATCATCGCCGGGAAGATCCCCGGCGAACGCATCGCCACCGACATCCGCACCGCCAACTCGGCGGGGGTCACCACCACCGAAACGTCCGTGCAGTCGGTCGTGGCTCCAGTGGTGCAGGGCCGCATCTACCGGGTCCGCTGGCACGGCGACCTGGCCTCGACGGTCGCCGCCGACGAGTTCTTGGTGAGGATCCGCGAGGACACCGTGGCCGGGACCGCGCTGGACTTCCGCCGCTACCGGGCGCACACGACGGCCAACTTCCCGTACAGCACCGAGACCGAGTACACCGCCGACGCCACCGAGAACAAGACGTTCCACCTGACCTTGATCCGGTCGGCCGGCACCGGCACCGGCCGCCTCAACGCGGCAGCCTCGGCACCGGCGTTCCTGTACGTGGACTACATCCGCGGGTGACCGGTCAGCTCCCAGCCGGCCGTGCCCGCCGTGTCCTCATCCATGCCGGTGCGGAACAGTCGCCCCACCACGGCGGCGGCCAGGGCGACCACGCCGACCAGGACACCGGCGAGCATCGCGCCCGCGGCCATCCACAGCACCGGCGAGTCCAGCAGGCCGCGGTCGGGGTAGGTGATCTCGGTGATGACCTCGGCGGCGGTCACAGCGCGTTCACCGCGTCCCGCATGGCCGTACGGTCCGCGCGGGCGTACACCGCGGTCGTGGTCGGGCTGGCGTGGCCCAGCAGCTGCTGCACGACGCCGATGTCGCGGGTGGCGTCGTAGGCGCGTGCGGCGAAGCGGTGTCGCAGGGTGTGACCGCCCTGGCCGCCGAGCGCGCGGGCGGCGGCCCTGCCGATGCTGTCCGGTGTGGCACCCTTCCCGTAGCGTCCGGGGAACACGTGCGGGCCGTCGGGACGGGCGGTGTACCGCCAGCCCGTGCCGAACCGTCCGTCCTCGCGCCGCGCACGCTCGGTGGCCAGCTCGGCGTGCAGCAGCGGGTGGATCGGCACCATGCGGGCGTGGCCGCCCTTCCCGACGACGCGAAGCTGCCCGTCGCTGACGTCGGCCCAGCACAGGCCGGCGATCTCGGCCCGGCGCAGCCCGGCGTACGCGCCGAGCACCAGGATCAGCCGGGTTCTGTCCGAGGCGTGTGCTATAGCTGTCTCAAGCCTGCCCTCGGCGACGGGCCGCGGCGTTCCCCTGGGAACACGCACCGGGGGCAGGTCGGCGGCCGGGTCCCGGCGCACGTGGCCGGCCAGCTTCCCCCAGCCGTAGAACGAGCGCAGCGCCGCCCGGTATGACTTGCGAGTTTCCGGCGCCCACTCCTGTGAGGCCATCCACTCGATCAGGTCGTCGTGGCGGACCGACCACGGGTTCCGCCGCAGGTGCGCCTCGCCGAGCACGGTGAGCTGGTATCGGCGGTGCTCGACGGTCCGCCGGCGCAGCCCTTCGGCGCGCATCCAGTCCGACCACCGGTCGATCGCGTCGACCCAGCGCAACGTCTCCCCCGTGATCGGAAGATCAGGTGTATAGCGCATCGGCAGCACGTTACTCATGAGTCGGCCGCGATTCTCATCCGATCGTGACCGCTTCGACGCATGGTCTTGCGGAACGCGGCCCGCATCTGAAGGGTGCTCGGCGGTTCAACACCCCTACCGGCAGGTTGGTGGTTCGAGTCCACCCGCGGGAGCCCCTCGTCCCCGTATTGCAGCCAGACCATCGGCACCTTGCACCGCGTCGCCCACGCCCGCACGTAGATCGACCGTGGCGGGGTGCCGTGATCGTTGCACCACCTGCTGATCGTCCCGCGCGAGACGTCGAGCTCGTCGGCCATCTCCTGCGCCGAGACGCCGGCCCAGTCCAGGGAGCGCTGTAGACGCCATCCCAGCGTCCAGCCCGGCACCGCTGCTGCTTCGCTCATCCCCGCATCATGCAGCACATGTCGCGTGCGCGTCAAGCATGTAACCCGGTGGGGTCCCGCGTCGGCGCACAGAAACACACGTGCGCATCCTTGACGCGCACGTGACATTATGCCATCGTCGCCCATGTGACACAGACCGACCAACTGCTCACAACCGTGCAGGTTGCGGCCCTCCTCGGCCTACACCTCCGGAAGGTGCAGCGCCTCGCCGAAGCCGGCGAGCTACCCGTCGCGCAGAAACTCCCCGGCCCCTACGGCCGCTACATGTTCTACGCGAAGGACGTCGAGCTGTGGCTCTACCGACAGAGGGCTGAGGCGACGGCATGAAGATCACCCAGTACATGCGGCAGGAAAAGGCGATCAACGCCGCCGACGTGAAGGGCATCCGGGAGCGCTGGCTGTGGGGTCTGCGGCTGTTGCGCGATCCGGATGCGATTGCTCCGGACGAGCGCGGTCGGGGCGGTAGTCAACTTCGCAAGGGCGTGACTAACCGTCTGATTCAGGTGGCCAAGGCCCACGGATTCAAGCTGTCCGAGCGGGAGATTCAGCGCCGTTTGCAGGCCGCAAGGACGTACAAAACGGACAGCCAAATTGCGTCGGCGCTGACGCAATTTGACACCTGGTCTGAGCTACTCAATGCGGGCTTTCCGGACATGGAATCCGAGGCGAATGAGCCGCCCGCGGACCACCGAATCGACGAAGAGCGCAACCAGGCCCGCGCCCGTGCCCTCCTGGAACTGATCGGCGAGCAGGGGGCGCTGTTCCCCCTGGACCGGTTCGAGCCGATGACGACCACGCTCAAGGACCTTGAGGAATACACCGAGCAGCAGGAGGAGCTGACGGCCCGGTTCGCTGCACACGACCGGAAACGCCGCGACTACCTGGAGAGCCTCAAGGCTGCGGCCCGCGGTGACCTGAACGTCACGTGGCAGCAAGCTCACGAGCAGCTCGGCGGAGGCGACGCCATGAGCAAGTCGAAGCAGGACACACCGGAGCCGGCGCCGCCGCCCGAGCCGCCACCGGCCGAGTCCACGCCGGCAACCCGCGAAGCCGACCACAACACGCTATGAGCAACGACAGCCCGCACCCGCGGGAGGACGGGTGGAGCCGGCGATTGTCCGACGCCGAGCTGCAGCAGATGTACCGGGCCCGCGCCTCGACCACCAGCGGCAGCGGCGGCGGATCGTCGAGCTCGCAGGGCTGCCTGATCACCCTGGCCCGGCTGGCGTCGCTGCTCACCGTCATCGCATCGGTCGCCTTGTCCGTGGTGCCGGCATGAGAGGAAACCCGCAATGACAGGAGACATGATCATGGAGACGGCCGCCGAAATTGAGGCGCTGCTCGTCCAGTCCGTCGACGACCTGTTCGCAGAGATCATCTTCCCCAACTACGGGAAGGTGACTAGCGACGGTGTGACGCTCGGGCCGACGTGGTGGTCCGAACGTGACGCGCTGCTCGCCGAAGTGCGGTGGCTGCGTAACGCCCTCGACCTGACCGAGTCCGGACTGAACGCCGGCTCCCCAGTTTTGGAAGTGAAGGACCAGGCCGAGCGGTCGACGGCAGCCATCCAGCGGTCCCTTGAGGACATGGTGCTCGCTGTTGTCAAGGCGCGCCGAGACACCCGCAAGCCGTGACCGAGTTCGTGAGCATCGCGTGGCCGGGGCTGTTGGTGTTCGCCGGCATGGTCGCTGTGATCGTTCACGCCGTCCGTGGGCATCGGCGCCGTTACCCGAAGGCCCGGTACAGCATCCGCCGCGCCGGGCCGCGTGGCGTGGTCGTGACCGAACGGCAGGCCCGCGAGGTCGCCGCCCTGGCCCGCGCCCTGGTGGACGAGCCGTGACCGCGGTGCCGTCGGTGTTCGAGGCGTTGGCCGCTGTGATGGCCGACGTGCAGGCCGTCCGCAAGACCGGCCGCAACGAGCAGCAGGGGTACTCGTTCCGCGGCGTCGACGCCGTGGTGAACGCCGTCGGGCCGGCGCTGAGGAAACACCGCGTGATCGTCACCCCGGTGGGGGTGGACGTCGATTACGGCACGGTCACGGTGGGGCAGCGGCAGACCAGCATGGGCCACGCCCAGGTCCGCGTCCGGTGGCATTTCTACGGCCCCGGTGGGGACCGCATGGCCGCCGTCACACCGGGGGAGGCGTTCGACGCGGGGGACAAGGCCACCCCGAAGGCGATGTCGGTGGCGTTCCGCACGGTGCTGCTGCAAGCGCTGTGCCTGCCCACCGACGAGCCCGACCCGGACGAACACACGTTCGTGCGCTCGGACATGACCGATGCGCAGCAGGCCCGCGTCGATCTGGCGGCGCTGGCGGCGCACCGCGGCTGGGAGCTGCCCGCCGTGTCCGACGCGTTCGCCCAGGTCTACGCCATCGACATCGGCTCCGGGGACGCCGCCCAGGTACGCGAGTTCACAGCCAAGGTCGAAGGAGAGGGGCTGCCATGACCGCCGTGCGGATCACCGAGGCCGTCACGAACGTGGAGGGGGCCGCGGTCATCCTCGACCAGGAACTCCTCGACGTCGACGGGCTGCAGCTGGGGTTCATGTGCGACGCCCTGGCCCGGCTGCGCGATGCCCGGCCGGGTCTGCAGCGCTGCGAGGCCGCCCTGGAACGGGCGGTCGCGGACCTGATGCGGACCGCGCGCACCACCCGCACCGAAGTGCCGGGCGTCGGCGTGGTCGAGACGAAACGGGGCACCGACCGCAAGCAGTGGGACCACCAGGCGCTGGCGAAGGCGTGGCTGGAGGCGTACCTGTCCACCCTCGGCGGTGAGATTCCGAAGCCTTGGGACGTCCGAGACGCCCTGCTCGACGTGGCCGCCCTCGCGTACTGGCGCGCCGGGGCGCTGCGCAAGCTGGCCATCGACCCGGACGAGTATTGCGAAGCCATCCCCGGCCACACCCGGGTCATCATCACCGGCGCGACGCCATGACTACCCATTACAAGGCGGTCCGACCAGACGGCACCGACTTCCACACCGGCGGCATCGACTACGCAGCCGTGATGGGCACGGGCGCCGTCATCACGCACCCGTCCTCGACGGTGATGGTGCCGAACGAGCCGGTGACGTACCTGTCGGTGTCCGTGGAGCCTGCTGCGACCCTGACCGGCGGCTCGTGGCCGTGCCGGTTGCTGCTGGTGGAGCCGGTAGGCGAAGTGCTCCACGGGCTTAGCGCGTTTCCGCACAAACGGGCCTGCCTATACCTGCGGGTGGTGGGTGAACGGCCCGCGCATGAGGCGCTGGGGCCGAACGGGGAGCATGTGGCGGCGCTGATCGAGCGGATTGGGCTGCTCGTCCCGGCTGAGGTCACGGCATTGATCGCCGGCTGGGCGGCCAGGAACGCCGCCTGGGCCGCCGCCTGGTCCGCCGCCAGGCAAGCCGCCAGGGGCGCCGCCTGGTCCGCCGCCAGGGAAGCCGCCTGGGCCGCCACCGGGCAAGCCGCCGGGCAAGCCGCCTGGGCCGCCGCCAGGGAAGCCGGCTGGGACGCCGCCGGGGCGTTGGTAGTCCGCGATCTCATCCCCCGGCACCATTACGACGCGCTCACCATGCCGTGGCGGCGTGCGGTCGGCCCCGTCCACCCCGACGACCCGGAATTGCAGGCGACATGACCTACATCGACAACGGCCCGTCCTACTGGCACACGCTGCTCATCGCCGTCATCGGCGGCATCGTCGCCGTCTTGGTCGTCGACGGCTGGGCGTGGCTGGTCGAATGGTGGGCGCGCCGCCAGGAAACCCGCTGGGAATGGCAACCCCTGACCGGCACCGGGGACACCACCGCCGACGACCCGGACGCCGCCGCCGGCACCCCCGCACCGCTGCACGGCACCTGGACACCGCCGCTGCTGTGGGCCGCCAACGGCCGCTACGTCCACCGCCACGACTGCGATCACATGACCACTGGCGAACCCATCAAGGTCTGGACCGAGGACGGCGCCCGCAAGTGGGCTGAGAGTGAAACACCACGACTCACTGGCTGCCCCCGCTGCGACCCCTTCGGCAAGCCCAACGGCCAATCGGGGTCGCCGCCGAGACCGGTCGACGAGCTCGACCGTGAACTGACCCGGGAACGATTCGGAAAGGGGCGGTGAGCCGTGGCATGGCCGACCATCGACGACGGCTTCCCGGACCATCCGAAGGTGGCCGGGCTGTCCGACGCCGCGTTCCGGTTGCACGTGTCAGGGATCTGTTACAGCGCACGGCATCTGACCGACGGGATTATCGACGCGGCGATGGTGCCCAGGCTGGTCCCGGCGTTCCGGCGTCGGACCCTGGTCGAGTTGGTCGACCGCGGCATGTGGATCCAGGTTCCGTTCGGCGACGCGTACTCGATCCACGACTACCTGGAATGGAACCGCAGCCGCGAACAGGTCATCGATTCCCGGGAACGGCTACGCGCCGTCCGATCCGAAGCGGGACGGAAAGGCGCCGAAGCACGATGGCAAACCGCATAGCAAATGCCATGACCGTTGCCACACGCCAGGTCATGTTCGGCACATGGCCCTAGCCCCTCCACTACCACTACCCCTCCCCAAAAGCGTGGTCCCGAAGCAAGATCAGCCACAGAGAGGCGCACCGAATGAGCAAGATCGTCACCTGGTTGCGGCACTTCGCAGCCGTCGAACCCGTCTACGTGCGGTCGCTGATCGGCACCGCTGTCACCCTCGCCGCCGTGTGGGGAGCCGACCTCGCACCGCTGGGCGTGCAGGTCGAAACCACACTCGTGCAGGCGATACTCGCCACCGGGCTCGTACTCACCGTGCTCGGAATCCGCGGCAAGGTCACCCCGACCGCCGCGGTCGTCGCCCGGGTCGCCGATCCGGCCGTGCCGCCGACCCGGGCCAACTACCTGGCCGGCGGATACTCCGAAGTGCCCACCGGCGCCGCGGTCGGCCGGCTGTCATCGCTGGACCTGCTCACCAAGCTCAACCGATGACCACCTACCTGCCGCGGTCCGTGTGGACGTCTACGGCAGCGTCCGGCGCCACCCTCTGGGGCATCTCGTTGCGCGGGGTGGCCGTGCACTGGCCCGGCACGACACAGGACCGCATCGGCGACCCCGGGCAAGAGGCCATCGCCGAACGGCTGCGCCATTACCGTTCGTTTCACCTCAGCAAGGGCTGGCAGGACATCGGCTACAACCTGGCCATCGACCAGGCCGGCCGGGTGTGGATGCTGCGCTCCACGTCGTGGGACGGGGACATGATCGGCGCGCACTGCGCCAGCCCCGGCAACCCGAACGCCAACCGGGAATACGTCGGAGTGCTGCTGCTGCTCGGCAACCACGAACCGCTGTCCGACGCCATGATCAACGCGTTCCGGGGCTGGTATCGGGACCGGTTCCTGCCCGAATGGCCCGGCCGCTCCGACGTCCGCGGCCACGGCAAGGTCCCGGGGGCGCAGACCGAATGCCCAGGCCACTACGCCCGCGCCGTCATGGGCGAACTCACCACACCACCACAAGGAGACGACGATATGACCATCGACGAACTCATGAACCACACCATCGCCACCGGGCAGGGCACATTCAAGGTGGCCACCCTGCTGGCCAACGCGGCCCTACTCCCCCGGATCTGGAACGACACCCACGCCGACCTGGACGAAGTAGCGCTCGCCGCCGCGCTCGCAGCCCTACTCCCCACCGTCGACCAGGCCGCCCTCGAAGCCGCACTGCGCACCGTCCTCGGCTCCCTCGACGAATGACCAACACCCCGTGCCTCGAACCCGGCTGCCCGCACCTGGCCATCCCAGGCCCCAGGCGCTCACGCTGCCGCGGGCACCAGAAGGCGTGGGATAAGGCACGCAACGCCCGCCCCGAACGCGCCGCCTACCGCGACCCCACCTACCGCGCAGCCGTTATCCCGGCCACGTGCTCAATGCCGGGCTGCGACAAGCCGGCCACCAAGGACCACATCGTCGAGCTCCACCAAGGCGGCGGCAACGACGCGTCGAACATCCAGGCGTTGTGCATCACGCACAACGTCGAGAAGTCGAACCGACAACGCAAAAGAAACGGACAAGCCGACTGAAAAAGTTCAGAAGGTGACGTTCCGGCAACCCGCTGTCTCTCGATTTTTGGCACTCACTTGAGGGTCACTCACGTCCTGCCATTACAGCACGACGGCGGGTGACCGCTTCCTGGTGGCCACCGACGCCCGGCTGTAGGCGATGACCGACGCGACCGCTAGGTCGATCTTCGCCGGGCTGTCCTTGTCGACCTTGGTGATGTAGTCGCCCTGCGGCGAGGTCTTGACCACGGCGTTGCCGATGTGCCGGGCGAGCCGGGGGTCTGCGTCGTGGGTGAGGGTCTGTTCGAGGATCCCGGCGTAGAACGAGGTGCAGGCCGGCGCCATTCTCGCTCGGCTGAAGGTGGGGAACTCCAGCACCTTGCCGGGCCAGCGGGTGGCCCATTCGCTGATCTCGCGGCCCCAGTAGGGCGGGTCGCACAGGAGTTCCTGCACTTTCCACCGGGCCATCGCTTCGTGGATGGTCTCCTCGACCTTGCCGCGGGGTACCCGCCACCCCGGGCGGCCGGGGTTCTCCCACGCGCCGGCGACGAAAACGTGCCGGGCGTCGGTGACGCCGACCAGCGCCGTGGAGTCCCCGGAGTAGGAGCCGTCGAACCCGAGCCAGACGCGGGTGCCGTCGTCGACTTCGCGGCCGGGGTCGGCGCATGCGGCCCAGGCGCCGTGTGGGAGCCACGCCTGGTCGGTGGCGGTCCACTGGCCGAGGCGGAAGCGGCGGAACTCGTGTTCGGGTAGACGGGTCCGGTCGAAGGCCATGGCGTCGGCGAACCCGGGACGGTGGTAGCAGGGGTTGGCTGCGTCCCATGCGCCGCGGTCGTCGAGGCCGGCGGCCGGGTCGGATTCGTAGATGCGTCCGTAGAGGGTGGGGTCGCCGGCCTTGACCGCCGTGTAAAGGCCGTGGGCGAGGCCGGTCAGGTCGTAGCCGGGGGTGGTGATCCCGAACATGAGGGCGTCGGGGCGGGCGGCGCCGGCCATCTGCATCCCGGACCAGATCTGATCGTCACGCTGCAGGTGCACCTCGTCGAAGAGGACCAGGTGCGGGTTGATGCCCTGGGATGCCTTGAAGTTGTTCGGCCTGGTCTCGATGAAGCTGCCGGTCTCGGGGATCTCCAGGTGGTTCTGGTAGATGTGGATGGAGTCGCGTAGGTGCTGTGAGCCGCCGATGAGGTCGCGCAGCTCGCGGATGAGGACGCTGTTGAGGTTCCGTTCGCTGTCGCTGATGGCGTAGATGTGGCGGCGTTGCCCGAGGCACACTTCGGCGAGGGCGAGGCAGGCGGCCAGCCGGGTCTTGCCGTTCTTGCGGGGGACTTGGACGTAGGCGACGCGCGGGCGCCCGGGTGCGGTCAGATCCGACAGGACGCCGCGTTGCCAGGGGTAGAGGGGCTGCCCGGTGGCGTGTTCGATCCAGGTGGCGGGGTCCCCCGTCGCCGCCGGCAGTGGTGCGACGGTGCGGGGTTTGGGTCCTGCTGCGAGCGCCATATCTGTCCGAATCTACAAGCCGGGCGCCGCGTTCCCCCGGAATGCGAGGTTTGGGCTGTGGTAAGGCTACGATCGCCTCGTGCACCTGCCCTGGTCGCGCCCGTCTGAGAACACCGACCTGTCGGTCAGTGACCCGGCGCTGGCCGAGTGGTTCGGCGTCGCGCCCACATTCTCGGGTGTGTCGGTGGGTGAGGGCGCGGCGCTGGGGATTCCGGCGCTGTACCGGGCGTGCGCGCTGATCTCCGGCACCATCGCGTCCCTGCCGCTGAAGACCTACCGGGACATCTCACCGGGGGAGCGGCAGCAGGTGGGCTCGTTCCTGGACGACCCGGGCGGGCCGGTGGGCCCGACGCCGTTCGAATGGAAGGAAACGGTCGTCCTGCACCTGGTGCTGCACAGCAACGCGTTCCTCGCGCACGTGTTCAACCAGGCCGGTGGGATAGCGCACCTGATCCCGGTGCACCCCGGCGCGGTGCAGGTGGACCCGCCGACCGCGTCGCGCCCGTTCCCGGTGTACAAGGCGCGGCTGACCGACCGGACGTTGCGGGAGTTCACCCCGGCGACCATGACACACATCGTGGGGCCGACGGTGGCCGGGCACCGGGGCATGTCGCTGATCCAGGTGGCGCGGCAGTCGCTGGGGACGACGATCGCCGCCGACCGGGCCGCCGCGCGCATGTTCGGCAACGGTGCCCTGATCTCCGGGCTGGTCTCGGCCGAGGAGGACGTCGACGCCGACGAGGCGAAGACCATCAAGGAGGGCCTGGACCGCAAGCTCGGCGGCTGGGAAAACGCCGGCGAGGTCGCGTTCGTCAACCGGAAGCTGAAGTTCACGCCGTGGACGATGAACGCCGAGGAGGCGCAGTTCCTGGAAAGCCGCCAGTTCCAGATCGAGGAGGTGGCCCGGTGGACCGGGGTACCGCCGCACCTGCTGATGCAGACCGAGAAGCAGACGTCGTGGGGGACCGGTGTCGCCGAGCAAAACAGAGGTCTGGCCCGGTTCACGTTGCTGCCGTGGACGAGGCGCATCGAGGAGCGGCTGTCCCGGCTGCTGGCCCGGCCCCGGTTCGTCGAGTTCGAGTACGCCGGGCTGGAGCGGCCGACCCCGGAGCAGGAGATCCAGCTCCTCATCCAGCAGCTGCAGGCCGGGCTGCTCACCGTCGACGAGGCCCGCAAGATCCGTAACCTGCCCCCGCTGGACACCCCCGACCAGCTGGAGCTGGAACCGGGAAGGGAGAACGCGGAGGTGACCGCATGAACGGCATCCGTGAGCTTCTCCCTCCCCGGCTGCTCAGTCACCACCGGGCGCCGGCCAACCGCGACCGCGGCACCTGGTACGCGGTGCGTAACCAGGACGGCGGCGACCGGGCCGTGGTCGACCTGTACGACGTCATCGGCGAGTGGGGCATCAGCGCGCAGGAGTTCGTCAGCGAACTCCGCGGCATCGACGCCCCGGTGATCGAGTTGCACATCAACTCACCGGGCGGGCTGATCCACGACGGGCTGACCATCTACAACGGGCTGCTCGACCACCCGGCGCGGGTGGAGGCGGTGGTCGACGGCATCGCCGCGTCGGCGGCGTCGTGGGTGCTGCAGGCCGGGGACACCCGCACCATGAACCGTCACACGGAGCTGATGATCCACGACGGGTTGGCGTTGACCATCGGCAACCAGCAGGACCACCTGGACACCGCGGATCTGCTGGGCCGCCTCTCGGACAACATCGCGTCGATCTACGCGGGCCGCGCGGGCGGCACGGTGGCCGGCTGGCGGGACGCGATGCGCGCGGAGACCTGGTACACCGCCGAGGAGGCCGCTGACGCCGGCCTGGCCGACGACGTGGTCACCGGCGACGACACCGGATCGAACCATTCCCAACGTGCCCGGCTGGTCACCGCCCGGGCACGCGTCCACCACCTGGAGAGGACCGCGTGATGGCTACGGCACCGCAACCCCCCGACCCGGCCACGGCCACCGTCGACGACTGGAACGACTACAAGGGCGTCTACGCGGACTGGGTGGACAAGGCCACCGACGCGGACCTGCTGGTCGAGATGGCCGGGCTTCCCGTCGACGGGCAGCCGTTCACCCTGTCCCAGGCGTGGCGGTACCACCAGTGCGAGCTGCGACGCAGGCAACCACCGAAGAAGTCCACCCGCACCGGCACCGAGAAAGGCTGACAGATCATGCCCGCACGCACCCAAACCCAGACGCGGCCCGCCCCGGCCCCGTCGGCGCCGGTGACCGCAGCCCCAGCGCCGGCGGCTGACCCGTCGCCGATTCCGGCCACCGTCGACGAGATCCTCGAACAGATGAGCGGCATCTCGTCGCAGGCCGAGTCCCGCACCCTGTCCGACGAGGAGGCAACCCGCTACGAGCGGCTGGAGTCGGGGCTGGTCGCGGCCCGCCGGACGGCGAACATCCGCGCCCGGCAGAACGCGTACGAGACGCCGGTCCCCGGCGATCTGGCCGCGCTGGTCCACGCCGGGCAGCCCCACCGTGACGACGGCTACAACCAGGCGTTCAACGCCTACCTGCGCAGCGGGCAGCCAAACCAGGACCTGATCAACGCGCAGGGCGTCGGCACTGACGCCGGCGGCGGGTTCCTGGTGTCACCGCAGTTCCGGCAGAAGCTGGTCGAGGTGCTCAAGTCCTACGGCGGGCTGTCCGGTGTGGTCGATGGGTTCTCCACCGAACGCGGCGGCGACGTCGAGTACCCGTCGGTGGACGACACCGCGTCGGTGGGTGCGATCACCGCGGAGGGTGTGGCGTTCGCCACCGGCACCGACCTGGTGTTCGGCACCATCACCATGAAGGCGTGGAAGTACACGTCCACGGGTGCCGACGCGAACGCCGGGCTGCGAGTGTCCGTGGAGTTGCTGCAGGACGCCGAGTTCGACATCGAGGCGCTGCTGGCCCGTGCGCTGGGGACCCGGATCGCCCGCAAGCAGGCCGCCGACTGGGTGTCCGGCGCCGGGACGGCGTTGCCGTTCGGGATCGCCCACGCCGGGCTCACCGCCGACGTGGTGCTCGCCGCCGGCAACGCGATCACCTACCAGAAGATCCTCGACATCGAATCCGCGCTGGACCCGTCGTACGAGCAGAACGCGATGTGGGCGTTCAACAAGCACACCTGGCAGCGGATCCGCGCCATCCTCGACACCGCCGGCCGGCCGCTGATCGACAAGCAGGCCGACGCCGGCATCGGTGAACGGCCGGCCCGGGAGCTACTCGGCTACCCGGTCACCATCGACCAAGGGTTCCCGAACTCGACCACCCTCAACGCCCGCTTCGCGGTGTTGGGCGACCTGGCCGAGGCATACGCCATCCGCCGGGTCGCGGACTTCACCATGATCGTGAACCCGTTCACGCGGGCCAACTTCGGCCAGGTGGAGTACGTGGCGTGGGAACGCGCCGACGGGAACGTGCAGAACCGTAAGGCGTACGCGCTGGCCCAGGCCAACGCCGCCTGATCCCGCGGGGAGGAGGCGGGGATGGTATGGCAACCGGACTACGCCACCGTCGCCGAGTTGAAGTCGTTCCTGCGGATCGGCGACACCGCGGACGACGCGGAGCTTGCGCTGGCCGTCGCGGCCGCCTCCCGGGCGGTGGACCTGCACACCCACCGCCAGTTCGGCCAGGTGGCGGCCGCGGAGGAGCGGCTGTTCACCGCCTGCTGGGACCGGCGGCCGCGCCGCTGGACGGTGGAGCTGGACGACGTGCAGGACCTGACGGGGCTGACGGTGACCGTCGAGGGCGGACCGATCACCGTGTTCACCTTGGAGCCGGTGAACGCCGCGCAGAAGGGCAAGCCCTACACCGGGCTGGTGGTGGACACCGACTCGGCGGTGACCCCGACCAGCGACGAACACGGCGTCACCGTGACCGCGCGGTGGGGCTGGACCGCCGTCCCGGCACCGGTGAAGGAGGCCACGCTACTGCAGGCGTCCCGGTTCCACGCCCGTCGCGACTCCCCGTACGGGGTGGCCGGCTCCCCCGAGCTCGGGTCGGAGCTGCGGCTGCTGGCCCGGGTCGACGCCGACGTCGGTGTCGCGCTCGGCAAGTTCGTCCGCTCGTGGAGCGCCGCCTGATGGACCTGGGCGACGCCATGGACGCGGTGGCGGCCAGGCTGGACACCATCGCCGGGCTGCGCGTGTTCGCGTACCCGCCGCCGGCGGTGACACCCCCGGCCGCCATCGTCTCCTACCCCGACGAGTTGAACTTCGACGAAACCTACGGCCGGGGCATGGACCGGCTCACCCTGCCGGTGGTGGTGGTCGTGGGGAAGGCGTCGGACCGTTCGTCGCGGAACCTGATCGCCGCCTACGCCGACGGCTCCGGCGCCTCCTCGGTGAAAGCCGTTGTCGAGTCCGGCACCTACACCGCGTTCGACACGGTGCGGGTGATGCGCGCCGAGTTCGACATTGTCCGCATCGCCGGCACCGACTACCTGGCGGCGCTGTTCGACCTCGATATCGCAGGACAGGGAGCCTGACATGGCATTCGTTCACGGCAAGGACACGGTGATTCTGCTGGGCGCGACGGACCTGTCCGCGTTCGCCAACACCTCCGAGCTGACCCGCTCGGCGGACACCCACGACGTGACCACCTACGGCAAAGACGACCACGTCTACTCCGGCGGGCTCGGCGACGGGACCGCGACGATGGCAGGCATCTACGACAACGGCGCCACCGGGCCCCGGGCCACCATCGAGCCGCTGATCGGCACCGAAGTCGTGCTCACCCGCCGACCCGAGGGCACCGGGTCCGGGCTGCCGCAGGACATCGTCGACGTCATCATCAACTCGTATGTGGAGACGAACGCGGTCGCCGACATGGTCATGTGGTCGTGCGAGATGCAGCTGTCCGACGCGGTGAACAGCGCGGACCAGATATGAGCGTCGACAAGGAGACCCTGTTCAAACCTCGGGTACCCGAGGGTGAGCTCGACGTCCCCGGCATCGGCACCATCCGCATCCGGGGGCTGTCCCGCGGGGAGGTGTTCGCGGTGCAGCAGGCGAAGGGGACCGCCGTGGTCGAGCGGAAGATCCTCGCGTTCGGGTTGGTCGACCCGTCGCTGACGGAAACCGAGGCCGGCCGTTGGCAGGAGGCGTCCCCGGCCGGTGAGCTCGAACCGGTCGTGGACGAGATCCGGAAGCTGTCGGGTCTCACGGACGGGGCGGAGAAGGCCGCCTACCAGTCCTTTCCAGACGAACCCGGAGACGGAGCTGGAGTTCTTCCTGGCGGCGAAGCTGGGGATGACGGTGGGCCGGCTGCGCCAGGAGATGGGTAACGACGAGTTCGTGCGGTGGGGCGTGTACTACGCCCGCAAGGCGCAGCGGCAGGAGCTGGAGCGGCTGAAGGCGGGAGGCGGGAAATGATGGACGGGATCACCCCACCCGCCGCCTCGGTCATCATCACCCCGACCGAGATGTACCGGGAGATGCAGGACATCGGCCGCAAGGTCGACCACCTGGCGTCGGTTGTGGACCCGGCCATGAACACCCTGCGCGAGGACATCACCGATCTTCGCCGGGATCTGGCCGTGGGCACATCGCAGTGCCTGTCCGACACGAAGGCCATGGACGTCCGGGTTCGTTCGCTGGAGCACTGGCGGTGGTTTGTCCTCGGCGTCGCCGCCATCGCCGGCCCCGCCGCCGGTGTCGTCATGGCCCGCCTGCTCGGGGTGTCGTGATGGCCGCTGAACCGATCAAGGTGCAGGGGCTGAAGCAGTTCTCCCGGGACCTGAAGCGGCTCGACTCGGAGCTGCCGAAGATACTTCGGATCGCGTTGAACGAGGCCGCCGACGTCATCGTCGACTACGCCCGCCCCCGGGTGCCGTCGAAGTCGGGCCGGGCGCGGCGGTCGGTGAAGGCCCGCTCGACCCGGACAGCCGTGCGTGTGGTCGGCGGCGGGACCCGCGCCCCCTACTACCCGTGGCTGGACTTCGGCGGGAAGGTCGGCCGGGGTCGCAGCATCGACCGCCCGTTCCTGAGAGACGGCCGCTACATCTACGAGGGGTTCTTCCGCAACCGTGAACGGTTCCACCAGGTGCTGGAGACCGCACTGATCCGCGCCGCCCGCCAGACCGGGATCGAGGTGGAGTAGTGGCGTCGAAAAATCAGGTCACGCTGACGTTCGCCGGGGACAGCTCTGATCTTGAGAAGTCGTTCGCGAAGGTGGGCGAGGCCGCGAAGGGCATGGAGGGCGACGTCGGCCGGGCGTCCAAGTCGGTCCGCGACTCCGCCGACTCCTACGACCGGGCCGGTCAGGCCGCCGACAACATCGACACCAAGGCGATGGGGTTCCGGGACACCATGACCGGTGTCCAGGACACCTCCCTCGGTGTGTCGCAGATCATGAAGGGGGAGTTGTTCGACGGGTTCCTCACCCTCGGGATGGGCATCGGCGACCTCGGGTCCGGGCTGTACAACACGATCATTCCCGCGTTGAAGGCCATGTCCGTGCAGATGGTCTCCACCGCGTCGACGGCGGTCGCGCAGTCGGCGCGTCAGGTCGTCGCGTGGGCCGCGCTCGGCGCGAAGGCGCTGCTGCACGCGGCGCAGGTGGCGCTCGCGTGGGTGATCTCGATGGGGCCGATCGGGTTGGTCATCGCCGCCGTGGTCGGCTTGGTCGTGCTGATCGTGAAGAACTTCGACAAGATCAAGGCCGCGATCGGGGCCGCCTGGAATTGGGTGAAGGAGAAGACGTCGGCCGCCTGGTCCGGGATCAAGTCACTGGCCAACTCGGCGCTGGAGTTCCTCAAGACCATCCCCGGCAAGATCAAGGGCGCGTTCCGGACCGTCGCCGACTTCATCTCCGCGCCGTTCAGGGCCGCGTTCAACGGGATCAAGCGGATCTGGAACTCCACCATCGGCGGTAAGGGGTTCACCGTCCCCGGCTGGGTGCCGATCATCGGCGGCAAGGAGTTCCGCATCCCCCGGCTGCACACCGGCGGCATCGTCCCCGGCGCACCGGGCAGCGAGACCATGGCGCTGCTGCAGGCCGGTGAGCGGATCACCCCAGCCGGCCGGTCGTCCGGCGGCGCCACCGTCATCGAGATCCGCTCCGGCGGGTCCCGCCTCGACGACCTGCTCGTGGAGCTGCTGCGCCGCTCGGTCCGCACACAAGGCGGCAACGTCCAGGTCGTGCTGGGATCCTGATGGCCTTCCCCGACGACCCCCTCGACCTCACCGTCGACCTCCTGCTCGACGGCGTGTGGACCGACATCACCCCGCACGTGTACACCCGCGACCCGGTCAGCATCAAACGGGGCCGCACCGACGAGGGCTCACGGGTGGAGCCGTCGACCTGCTCGCTCACGTTGAACAACACCGACGGCCGGTACTCCCCCCGCAACCCGGCCGGCCCGTACTTCGGGAAGATCGGCCGGAACACCCCGATCCGGGTGTCCGTGGGCGCCGACGTGCGTTTCCTCGGTGAGGTGGCCGCGTGGCCGCAGCGGTGGGACAAACCCGGCAAGGATGTGTGGACCCCCGTCGAGGCGGCCGGGATCATGCGCCGCCTCGGGCAGGGTGTCCCGCCGGCGCCGTCCGCGCCGCGCACGTACATCCTCGGCACCGACCCGGTCGCGTACTGGCCGCTGGAGGACGGGCCGCTGTCGGTGCACGGCGAGCCGGCCGCCGGCACCGAGCCGATGCGGCTGGGGTTGAACTTGTCCCCGCAGACATGGGCCAAAGGCGAGCTCGCCGAGTGGCTGCCGCCGGTGATCGCAACGACGACGGGGGTGGCGGTGGGTCTCCTGCGGGCGGTGGTAAGCACTGCGGCCGCCACGGGCTGGGTCGCGGACTGGATGCGCTCAGGTGGCGTGCCGGGCAACTCCAGCACCCTGTTCACCGCGCTCAACGCCGCGGAGGAGACCAACGCGGTCAACGTGGGCTTCGACACCAACAGCGACGAGTTCTATCTCGGCACGGCGCTTACCGCTTTCGCGGACGTGGTGCCACAGGGCGACCTGCGTGACGACAACCCGCACCACTTCCGGCTGGTCGTCACGCAGGACGGCGCCAACATCGACTACGAGGTCTACGCCGACGGTGTGCTGACACTTTCGGCCACCGACACCGCCCACGAGATCGGTGTACTGACGTTTATGCAGCTGGTCTTCGGCCACCACACCGACATACGGTTGGCCGCCGGCCACGTCGCGGTGTGGCCGGCCGGCGC
>JBOGDE010000075.1:0-18902 GCA_050701695.1 Micromonosporaceae bacterium | reverse complement strand
CTCCAGGTCCGCGGCGGTGGCCAGGTCCGCCGCGAGCGGCCGCTCCACCGTGCCGTCCGGCCCCCCGGGTACGCCGGCCCGCCGGCCCGCGGCGCCGGGCTTCACCGCCGTATTCGAAGCTGCCGAATTCGGGGCTGTCGCGGGCGCACCGGTGCGCTCGCCCCTCGCGCTGTCCGTCGCACGACGCCGCGTCATAGGGTGCTCACTCCCTCGGGCCACAACCGACCTCCGCAGACCACCCCGGTGCGCGTCGACTCTGACGTGCGGGGCTTCCATCCACCAGCCTAGAACTCCGGCGCCGCAACGCGCTGAGGTGGGCGGCACGGCGTACCCCTAAGTGAACGGCGTACCCCTAAGTGACCTGCTCGCAATCCGGGTCACGCAGCGCATTCGAATCAGGACCCGGCGTCAGGATTCGGCGGTGGCGTCCAGCCCCTGCTGACTCTGGGACCAGACCGGGCGCAGCCCGCCCACCAGGGTGTCGACCACGTCGGCGGCGTACCGGCCGTCGGGGTCGTAGTCGGGGTCGAAGACGGTGACCTCCATGCCGAGGCAGGCGGGCCGGGTCACCAGGTCGGCGATCATCTGCTCCAGCTCCACGAACGCGATCCCACCCGGGTCGGGCGCGTCCACCGCCGGCATCGCGGCCGGATCCAGCACGTCGACGTCGACGTGCACCCAGAATCCCTCGACCGCGCCCAGCTCTTCGATCGCCCAGGCGGCGCTGCGGCCGGGCCCCTCGGCGCGGATCTCCGGCACGGTACGGAACACGATGCCGGCCGCCTTGAGGTCCATCCGGTACTCGTCGGAGTCCCGGATGCCGAGCACCACCACGTCCTCTTCCCGCAGGTACGGGCGCAGGTCGTCGATGTTGGTCAGGTCGCCCTGCCCGCGGCCGGTGACCAGCGCCAGGTCCTCCCCCGCCGCGGCCCCGATGTACTCGGCGTTGCCGGCGTGCCGGAAATCGGAGTGCCCGTCGATGAAGACCAGCCCGTACCGGCCGCGGTCGGAGGCGCGGCGCCGGCGCATCGCCAACCCGGCACCGAGCACTATCGAACAGTCGCCGCCGAGCACCAGCGGAAAGTCACCGCGTTCCAGCAGCGCGGTGATCCGGCCGGCGAGCCGCTCGGTGTAGTCGGCGATCTTGTCGGCCTGGCAGACACCGTCGCCGGGGCGCCAGCCCTCCGGGTCGTACCGGGGCGGGGTGAGGCAGCCGGCGTCGTCGCCGTGCAGCCGGGCCACCAGACCGTGGTCACGCAGCGCCCCGGGCGCCTTGGCGCAGCCCGGCACGGTGCCCACGCTGGGCGGGCGCAGTCCCAGGTTGGAGGGGGCGTCGAAGACGGCGATCCGGCGCATCGGCGGCTGTCAGAACAACGCGTTGGCGAGGTTGCGGCGCGCCTGCGCCACGGCGGGATCGTCGGGGGCCGCGATCGCGAACAACGACACCAGATGGGTCCGGACGGTCTCCCGCTCCGCGCCGCTGGTGTGGCGTACCAGCTCGACCAGCCGGGCGTACGCCTGCTCCGCGAGCCCGGAGAGCACCTCGACGTCGGCGGCGCGGGTCTGCGCCCGCACGTCGCCGGGCTTGCCCGAGGCCTCGCCGATCACCTGGTCCGGGTCCAGTCCCTCGGTACGCCGCAGCAGCCGTACCTGCGCCAGCCCGGCCTCCGCCGAGGCGTCGCCGGGACGTTCGGCGAGCAGTCTGGTGTACAGCTGCTCGGCACCGGCGTAGTCCCCGGTGGCCACGGCGTCCTCGGCCGCGTCCAGCTTCCCGTCGGTGGGGCCGGCGGGCGCGCTTGGCCCGCCGTCGGCTGTCGCTCCGTCGGCTGGTGCTCCGGACAACCCCGCCTGCTGGGCCGCGCCCATCAGGGCGTCCAGCCACTGCCGCAGCTGGCTCTCCGGCAGTACGCCACTGAACGCGTCGACCGGCTGGCCGCCGATCACCGCGTACACCATCGGGATGCCCTGCACCCGGAACGTGGCGGCGAGCCGCTGGTTGGCGTCGACGTCGACCTTCGCCAGCACCCAGCTGCCGTTGGCCTCCACGGCCAGCTTCTCCAGCACCGGGGAGAGCTGCTTGCAGGGCTGGCACCACTCGGCCCAGAAGTCGATCACCACCGGGGTGTGCAGCGACCGCTCCAGCACCTCGCTCTGGAACGTCGCCTCGGTGACGTCGATGACCGTGACGCCGCCGGGGCCGGGCGCGGGGCCACCGTTGCCGTCGGAGCCCGGTGCCGCCGCGGCAGCCGGCGGGGGCGCCTTCAGCGCTGATAGGTCAACCGCGCCGCGGGTGAACGCCGCGGCAGCCGCCCGGGGATCAGGCCCAGTCATACCCCCGCCTCACTGTCGTGGATCTGCGTGCTCATCCGCCCAGTCTTGCACCCCGCGCCGCCCCAGCGGTGACGCGGTGCTGCCCGCTCTTCTCGCCAACGCCCACCAGCGGCGGGACCGGCGGCGCCAGTGGCACGACACGGCCGTCCCGGACAACCCGGGACGGCCGTGTCAGAGCTGTACTACGCGGCGGAGTCGGCCGCATCGTTGGAAGCGCCGCTGGAGGCGTCGCTGCCGCCGCGGCTGGCGAGGTACGCGACCACGCCCACCCCGGCGAGCGCGAGTACGACCTGTACGGTCGCCTCCTTCCAGCCGTAGCTGGGGTCCTGGCCGAAGAAGAGGGCCAGCACCGAGGCGATCACCGCGCCGGCGACGGCGAGGGCCGGAGCCAGCCAGATCGCGTTGGCGAGCTTGCCACGCAGCACGTAGCCACCGACACCGCCGATGACTGCGCCGACGACGACGGCGTAAAGGAAGTTCATGAGTCTCTACTCACCTTCCGTAGGAGAGAGTGGGGGGTCCCCGCCGGGATAGGTTTGTCAGGTTTTCAGTACGGCTGTCAAGACCCAGCCACCCTAGAACCTCGCGGGCTCCCGGTACTCGCCCCACTCCGCGCGCAGCGCGTCGCAGATCTCGCCCAGCGTCGCCTCCACCCGTGCGGCGTCCAGCATCGCCGGGATCATGTTCTCGTCGGTACGCGCCACCGCCACCATCCGGGCCAGCGCGGCGTCGACCGCGGCCTGGTCCCGCTCGGCGCGACGGCGGCTCAGCAGCTGCTTCTGCGCCACCTCGACCTCGTGGGAGACCCGCAGGATCTCCAACTCCTTCTCCACGGTCCTGGTGTGGCAGTTGACCCCGACGATCTTCTTCTCACCCTTCTCCAGGGCCTGCTGGTAGACGAAGGCGGCCTCGGCGATCTCCGCCATGAACCAGCCGTCCTCGATGCCGCGCAGGATGCCGGAGGTCATCGGCCCGATCTGGTGCTTCTCGGAGGCCCCCATCTCCTTGATCCGGGCGAAGATCGCCTCGGCCTCGGCCTCGATCTTGTCGGTGAGCGCCTCGACGTACCAGGAGCCGCCGAGCGGGTCGGCGACGTTGACCACGCCGGTCTCCTCCATCAGCACCTGCTGGGTACGCAGCGCGATCTCCGCCGACTCGTCGGTGGGCAGCGCGAGCGTCTCGTCCAGGGCGTTGGTGTGCAGCGAGTTGGTCCCGCCCAGCACCGCCGCGAGCGCCTCGACCGCCGTACGCACCACGTTGTTGTACGGCTGCTGCGCGGTCAGCGACACCCCGGCGGTCTGGGTGTGGAACCGCAGCCACTGGGCGCGTTCGTCGCTCGCCCCGTACACGTCGCGCAGCCAACGGGCCCAGATCCGGCGCGCGGCGCGGAATTTCGCGATCTCCTCGAAGAAGTCCAGGTGCGAGTCGAAGAAGAAGGACAGCCCCGGCGCGAAGTGGTTGACGTCCAGGCCGCGGGAGAGCCCCAGCTCGACGTACCCGAAACCGTCGGCCAGGGTGTACGCCAGCTCCTGTGCGGCCGTCGAGCCGGCCTCCCGGATGTGGTAGCCGGAGACCGACAGCGGCTTGTAGCGCGGGATCTCGTGAGCGCAGTGCTCGATCAGGTCGCCGATCAGCCGCAGGTGCGGCTCGGGCGCGAACAGCCACTCCTTCTGCGCGATGTACTCCTTGAAGATGTCGGTCTGCAGCGTGCCGTCGAGCTTGCTCAGGTCGGCGCCCTGCCGCTCGGCGGCGACCAGGTACATCACGAAGATCGGCACCGCCGGCCCGGAGATCGTCATCGAGGTGGTGACGTCTTCCAGCGGAATGTCGGAGAACAGCACGTCCATGTCGGCGGCGGAGTCGATCGCGACGCCGCAGTGCCCGACCTCGCCGAGGCTCTTCGGGTCGTCGGAGTCCCGCCCCATCAGGGTCGGCATGTCGAAGGCCACCGACAGCCCACCGCCCCCGGCGCCCAGGATCAGCTTGTAGCGCTCGTTGGTCTGCTGCGCGTTGCCGAACCCGGCGAACTGCCGGATGGTCCAGGTCCGTCCCCGGTAGCCGGTGGGATAAAGCCCCCGGGTGTACGGGAATTCGCCCGGCCAGCCGATCCGGTCGAAGCCAGGCGGCTCGTGTCCCGGCTCGGGGCCGTACACCGGGTCGACCTCGACGCCGGACAGCGTCGTGAAGTCCGCGTCCCGCTTGCGGGCGGCGTCGTAGCGCTGCTGCCAGCGTTCCCGGCCGTTCTGCTCGGCGTTCATCAGGGCTCCCTCCGGCGACCTCTCCACAAAATAGTAGGACGTCCAAGTAAATAGCGCCGGCCGGGTGGCGTCCGCCACATAACAGGTGGGTTCCGTCCTACCCGGCCCGTAACATGTGGCGGCGTGAGCACTCCTTACCGACACCGTGGCCTCGGGCTGACCCTGGCGCTGGTCACCTCGTTCGCGTTCGGCGGCTCCGGAGCGTTCGCCAAACCGCTGATCGTGGCTGGTGTGACGCCGCTGCAGGTCACCTGGCTGCGGGTCGCCGGCGCCGCGCTGGTGCTGCTGCCGCTGCTGATCCAGCACCGCGCCGTGGTACGCGGCAACCTGAAGCTCCTGGTGACGTACGGGCTGCTGGCGATCGCCGGCTGTCAGGCGTTCTACTTCGCCGCCGTGTCCCGGATCCCGGTCGGGGTGGCGATCCTGGTGGAGTTCCTCGGGCCGGTGATCGTGCTGCTGTGGCTCAAGTACGGCGCCCGCCGCAAGGTCTCGCCGCGCGCCGCCATCGGGGTGGTGCTCGCGGTGACCGGGCTCGCGCTGGTGGTCGAGGTGTGGTCCGGAATGCGGTTCGACCCGATCGGGCTGCTGCTCGGCTTCGGCGCCGCCTGCTGCCAGGCCTTCTACTTCGTCCTCGCCGACCGGGGCGATGAGAACCCGGTCGACCCCCGCGCGGTGATCGCGTACGGGCTGCTGTTCGGCGCGCTCGGGCTGACCGTGATCAGCCAGCCGTGGCGGATCGACTGGGCGGTGCTCGGCACGGCGCTGCCGCTGGGCTCCGGCACCGCGCCGGCGTGGTTCCTGGTGGCGTGGATCGTGCTGGTCGCCACGGTGCTGGCGTACCTGACCGGGATCTCCGCGGTACGCCGGCTCTCCGCACCGGTGGCCGGTGCGGTGGCCTGCCTGGAGGTCGTGGTGGCCGCCGGCGTGGCCTGGCTGGCGCTCGGCGAGTCGCTGTCGGTACCGCAGATGATCGGCGGCGCCGTGGTGCTCGCCGGCGCGTACATCGCCCAGACCGCGGCCGTCACCGGACCCGTCTCCCGGCCCACCACCAACGAACCGGAGCCCGAGCCGGAACCGGTGCCCGCCTGAGCCGCACCCCCGGCCGCACCGGCACCCGCACCGCCGGCGGATGACACAGTCCCCTCGTGGAGACCGTCCGGCGGATCAGGCTGGCGCTGCTCGCTGTCGGGCTGGTGCTCGTCGCCGGCACCGTCGGCTACGTGATCATCTGTGGCTGGGGCCGGGTGGGCCGGGCCTGCGCGACGTACCTGGCCACCACCGGGCGGGACCTCGTCGTCATCGACCGCGACCCGGACCGGCTCGCCGGCATCGAGCACCCACACGTGGTCGGCGACGTCACCGACGACCGGGTGCTCGACGCGGCCGGGATCGGCAAGGCACGGGCGCTGATCGCCACCCTCGACACCGACGCCGACAACGTGTACGTGGCGCTGTCCAGCCGCGCGCTGCGCCCCGACCTGCGGATCATCGCGCGCGCCCGCGACGAGGGCTCGAAGTCCAAGCTGCTGCGCGCCGGCGCCGACCGCGCGGTCAACCCGCAGCTGATCGGTGGGCGCCGGATGGCCAGCTACGCGCTGCAACGCCACGTCGCCGAATTCCTCGACGGGGTGATGCACGACGAGTCGCTGGACTACCGCATCGAGCAGTTCGAGATCACCGAGCAGTCGCGGCTGGCCGGCCGTACTCTGCAGGAGATCGTCCCCGCCGACGGCGACAACGCGCGGCCGCTGGCGATCCGCAAGGGCGACGACGGCCCCTTCCTGACCAACCCCGCACCCGACACCCAGCTGGAGCCCGGAGCCATCCTGATCGTGGTCGGCACTTCGGCCCAACTGTCCACCCTCCGCTGACCGGTCCCCTGGGATACCGGGTTACTCCGGGGGTACGAAGTCGGCGGCGGCCAGGCGCAGCTTGCGCAGGATGGTGAAGGTCTGCTCGCACTCGGCGGTGTCCAGCCCTTCGAGGCCGAATCCGGCCGCCATCAGGTCCTTGGTGGCGCGGTCGACGACCGTACGCCCCTCGGGAGTGATCGCCGCCAGCACACCGCGCCCGTCGGCCGGGTTGCGGCGACGGCGTACGTAGCCCTGCCGGGTCAGCCGCTCAACGATGTTGGTGACGCTGGTGGGGTGCACCATCAGCCGCTCCCCGATCACCCGCATCGGCAGCTCGCCGCGCCGGCTGAACACCAGCAGCACCAGCGCCTCGTACCGCGCGAAGGTCAGCTCATACGGCCGCAGCAGCGCGTCATACCGGGCGAGCAGCAGCTGATGCACCCGCATGATCGAGGTGGCGACCTTCATCGCGGCGCTGGGACCGAACTCGGAGTCCCAGCGCTGCGCGGCCCGTTCGATCGGATCGAACGGCAGATTCAGCGGCTTGCCCACACCCGCACGGTAGCCGGTGTCGCGCGCCGCACAGCGTCTTACGCGTCCGGGATGTGTACGTCCTCGACCACGATGTCGACGGAGACCACGTCCACCCCGAGCATCGACTCGACGGTGTCGGCGACCTCTTCGCGGACCTGGTTGGCGACGTCGTATACCCGGTTGCCGAAGGCCACCACCAGGGTGATGCCGATGGTGGCGGTCTCGCCGTCCAGCCGTACCGCGACGCCCTTCTCGGTGTCGAGCGCGTTCGCGCCGATCACCTGACCGGCTTCCCGACCCAGCTCGTGGACCCCCGGTACCTTGCGGGTCGCGATCGTGACGACCTTCTCGATCACCTCGTCGCGTACGGTGGTCGCGCCCCGCCGCGCCACCGGACCGGCGGCCGGCTCCGCACCGACCGGCTCGGCGGCCTGCACGGGGGCCTGCGCGGCGGGCTCGTCCACGGCGTCGGCGCCGTCCACGGTCTCGGCGTCATCCACGGTCTCGGCGTCGTCCACGGCGTCAGTGTCTGCCAGTTCGGTGGTCTCGTCCGCGAGCGCGACCTCCTCAGTGGTGGCCGTGTCAGTGGTGGCCGTGTCACCGGACTCCGCGACGTCGGCCGCCTCGTCGTCAACCGCGTCCTCGTCAACCGCGTCCTCGACCGCCGTGTCCTCGACGTCCTGCGACTCCGCTACCGCGACGCCCTCCGGCTCCGCAGCGACATCCACGCTCCCCGTCACGGAGAACTCAGCAGAGACCGGGATCTCCACGTCGGCCCTGTCGCCGGCCATGACCTCGACCTCGTCCGTCCCCGTCTCAGCCGCCGTCGCGGCCTCGGCATCCCCCACCTCCACCGTCTCGGCTTCCGCAGTCTCGGTCTCGGCATCCGCCGCGACGGCCTCGGCATCCGCCGCCTCAGTCTCCACCGTCTCGGTCTCCGAGGTCCCGGTCTCCGCCGGCTCAGCCTCCGCCGCCGCCTCAGCCTCCACCGTCTCGGTCTCCGCCGGCTCAGCCTCCACCGCCGTCTCAGCATCCGCCTCGGCGACCGCGACGCCGTCACCGTCGGTCTCGGCATCATCGGCGTCGTCCGTGGCGCTCTCGGTCTCCGCTACAGCGTTCTCGGCGTCACCCGCGGCGCCCTCGGCCGCTGCCACGGTCTCCTCGGCGTCAGGTGCGGTGTCCTCGGCAGCCACCGCGGACTCTTCCTCTGACGCCGCCTCCGACTCCGCGGCGGCCTCGTCGGTCGGCGTGTCCGAGTCGAGCTCCGCACCCTCCCCGCCGGCACCCTCCCCGTCGGCGTCCTGCACGGCCTCGGAGTCCGCCGCCTCGACCGTGTCCGCCACCGGGACCGACGCCACACCGATGGCCGGCCCACCGGAGGTCTCCGTCTCGGCATCCGCTCCGGCCACAGTGGACTCGTCGGTGAGGGCCACACCGTCGGGACGCGGTGACGGACGGTCGGTGCGGCGGGTGAACGAGAAGTGCCGAGCGAACTCAGTCATGGTGGCTCCCCAGAGAGGTGTGGCGGTCGAGTGCCCGGGAGCTTACAAGCTTTCGGAGAACTCCAGGTGACCGGAAAGTGGGCTCTCACCCGCACGGTGGAGGCGGGTACGGGTGCCGCGTCGTGCACCTCTTGAGGATCGTCGGCGGTGCACCGTGCGCGCTGCCGTACCTGATCACCGTACTCAGGAAATGAGTACCGCACTGAGTAGTGCCACGGACGTGCGGCAGGCCGGTGCCGGCACACGATTCACCGCATGACAGCGACCACCCGTACCACGCTCAGCCGGCGCCCGCGGCACGGCCCGGCGATGCCGGCGCCGTCCAGTCCTGTCCAGTTCTGTCCAGGCGTGTCAACCGGCCAACGGGGCGCCTGAGACTCCATCCGTCCAGCTCCTCAGGGACCGCCGTGCGGATCCCGTACCCGTCAGGAGACGACCGTGACCAACCCGTCATTCCAGGCATCCCAGCAGGCGCAGCAGGCTGCGGCGCAGGCCTCAGCACGTGCCGCGTACCAGGCCTCCATGGACAGCATGCGGGCGTCGTCGGCGGCGTCGGACGCGCACCGCCGCTTCGTCGCGGCAGGCCCACGGCATACCCCCCGGCCGGCCCGGCAGGGCTGGGGCGTGGTGGGCGCACTGTTCAAGTTGATCTTCTTCCTGATCTGGCTCGCGGTCGGCGCCTGGTTGCTCGGGTTCGACGCCACGGCCATCGCCGACTGGTGACGTCGCGGACCGAGGAGGTACGAGATGGAAGCCCGACCCCGGAGCACGCACCAGTGGCCCTCCGCCGCCACATCCGGCACGGTGGTGCGCCACGGCACGGTTCGCCACGGCACAGTGGCGCCCGCCGCCACCGATGACTGGCCCCGGCTACTGGCGCCCCGGCTGTTCGCGCCGCCCGCCCGGTGGGGCTGGCAGGCCACGGCCGCACCGCCGGAGCCGGAGCGGGTCGAGGCCGTACCCCCCGCTCCCCGGCCGGTGTGGACCGAGCCGCCGCCCCCGGACAGCAGCGCGCTGCACACGGCACGCTCGAAGGCGGTGGGCCGGCTGGTACGCCGGATCGCGTTCGCGGTGCTGGTCGGGTTCGGCTTCGTCACGTACGGGGTGATGATCGAGGACGCCGTCGGCGAGATGTACGGCATCATCGTGCTGGTCGCGCTGGCGTTGCTCGCGTTCAACCTGCTCCGAGCGTTCGCCGCCGTACGGTACGCCTCCCGCAACATCGAGCGGTTCGAGCAGCCGTACCAGGCGTTCCGCGCCGCCGAGCAGCAACGGCACCGGCAGGCCCTGCAGCAGTGGGAACAGGCGGCTCACCTGCACGCGGCGCAGGCCGCGGAGGCGAACCGGGCCCGGCAGCGGCTGGCCAATGGTCCACAGTGGTATCCGGTGGCCCCGACCTCGGAGCCGACCCGGGTCGACGTGTTCGGCGGCGACCCGTACCGCCACGGGTGGGCCAGCCTGCTGGTCACGCTCGGCACCTCGGTGCTGCCGCGCGGCGAGCGCATCACGCTGCTCGACTTCACCGGACAGGACGTGGGCGGCGGGCTACTGCAGGTGGCGCGGGCCGGCGGCTGGCGTACCCGCCAGGTAGGTCTTGATCTTGATTCGGACCTGGAGCTGCTCGGCGGCGTGGCCAGCCGCGACCTGGCCGAATGCCTTGCCTGGGCGGTGATCGGCCGCACCGACAGCGCAGACCGCCAGGAGCGCGCGCTGATCACCGACGTGCTGCGGCGGGTGATCGAGAGCCTGGACGGCGCGGCCACCTTCGGCCGGCTCGCCGCCGGTGTCCAGGTGCTACGCCGCGGCACCGGCGACGACCGGCTCTCCGCCGAGGAGGTCAGCCGGCTGGTGGACGCGCACATCGGCGACATGGACCAGAACGAGTGGACCAGCCGGCAACTGCGGTTCCTGGGCAGCCAGCTCGACGTGCTGGACGATGTCGCGCCCGGCACCGGCCAGCCGCGTCCGCTGTGGACCGGGGACGCGATGTCGCTGATCGCCACCGAGGGCGGCCGTGACGACCGCAGGGAGCTGCTCGACCGGCTGCTGGTGCAGCTGGCCCGGCAGGCGATGGACACCCGCGCCCTCGGCGGGTACGTCTTCGTGGCGGGCGCCGACCACGTCGGCGCCGGCCCGCTGCGGCTGCTCTCCGAGCAGGCGCGGCTGGCGGGCGTACGGCTGGTGCTGCTGCTGGACCAGCCGCAGGGCGACCTGGAGCGGACCGTCGGCACCGGCGGCGCGGTGTGCCTGATGAAGATGTACAACCACCGCGACGCCAACCTGGCCGCCGAGCTCATCGGCCGGGGCCACCGGTTCGTGGTCAACCAGGTGACCTGGCAGGTCGGCAAGGCGTTCACCGACGGCGGCGGGGACAGCTTCGGCGCCAACACCAGCCAGGGCACCGGCAGCAAGCAGAAGCGCTCCGGGATGCCCGGGCGCGGTCAGAGCCTCAACGACTCCCGTGGCCACACCTGGACCGGGAACCGCAGCTGGTCGACCGCCGACAACATCAGCACCTCGAACTCCTCCAGCCGGGTGTACGAGTTCGTCGTCGAGCCGCAGGAGCTGCTCGGGATGCCCGAGACGGCGTTCATCCTCATCGACAGCTCCGGCCGGGGGCGCCGCGTGATCATGGCCGACGCCAACCCCGGCATCTGCCTGCTCGACCGGGTCTCCCGGACCCCGCTGCCGGAGGTGACGTCGTGACCAGCTCGGTGGTACGCCCGGACGCGCTGGACTACCTCGCCGGCCGGTCGTTGGACCCGACCCGGTTCCCCGGGACCTGGGATGCGGTGCCGCCGGAGGCGCGCCGGCTCGACCTGGTGCGCGGCGTCGGCTTCGCCGACGCGAAGGCAGCCACCGATCCGCGTACGCCGTTCCCCACCGAGGCGCTGCTGACCGGGCTGGCCGGCGAACGGCTCCCGCTGGCGTTCCAGGTGGTCGGCGGCGCGGACGGCGTACGGTTCCAGATCGGCACCTGGGGGCCGGCCCCGGAACGGCAGCACGACGTACTGACCTCACTGCTGGACGGCAGCTACCCGTCGGTGGACCGGGTCGACGTCGGGGGCGGCGAGCCGCTCGGCGCGTTCCCGCAGGCGGCCATCGTGCACGGCGTACCGGGGGGCCAGGTCGTCAACGGGGAGGCACCGTGGGACCGGCTGCTGCGCGGCCTGCACGGCGCCACCTTCGCCGTCGTCGCGCTCGCGGAGCCGGTCGGCGAGACCCGCCTCACCGCACTGCGGGACAGCGCCCTGGAGGAGCTGCGTACGGCGTCCGCGGCACAGCACGCGCGTACCGACCAGCCGCTCACCCAGGCGTACGCCAAGCAGCTGGAAGGCATGGTCGCCTCGCTGAACCGGGCCCTCGCCGTCGGCGGCTGGCGTACCGGGGTGTACCTGCTCGGCGACGACGCCAGCTACCTGCGGCTCGCCGCCGCCTGGCGCAGCGTCTTCTCCGACGGCGCTGAGCTGCCCCAGTTGGGGCTGCGCGTGGTCCCGTGCCCGGACGCCGCCCGGCTCGCCGCCGCGTGGGCGCTGCCGGATCAGCCCGCGCCCCCGGGACCGCGGGTGTGGCGGCACCCGTACCTGAACCAGACTCTGCTCGACACCCGCCAGCTCGCCTCGTTCGCGCATCTCCCCCGGCTGGACACCCCCGGATTCGCGGTACGCCCCGCGCCCGCCTTCGCCGTCGCCCGCCAGGCCCCGAAGGACCCGTCGCGGGCGGTCACCATCGGCGACGTGCTCGCCCAGCGCAAGCCCACCGGGACCACGTACCGGATCGACCTGGACCAGCTCACCCGGCACTCGTTCATCGCCGGGCTGACCGGATCCGGCAAGACGAACACGCTGATGCACCTGCTGACCGAGGCATCCGACGCCGACATCCCGTTCCTGGTGATCGAGCCGGCGAAGACGGAGTACCGCGAGCTGCTCGGCCGGCCCGGGATCGGCGAGAAGCTGCGGGTGTTCACGCTCGGACGGGAACAGGTGGCGCCGCTGCGGATCAACCCGTTCGAGGTGCCGGACGGCATCGACGTGTCCACCCATCTCGACCTGCTGAAGGCCGTGTTCATGGCCAGCTTCGCGATGTGGATCCCGTTGCCGCAGGTGCTGGAGCAGTGCCTGGTCCAGCTGTACGCCGAGCGCGGCTGGGATTTCACTACCGGCGACCATCGCGGTGGCCGGTCGGAGGTGTCGCCCGACGTACCGACCCTCGGCGAGCTGGTCGCCTCGGTGGAGCGCACCGTGCCGGCGCTCGGCTACAAGCCGGAGTCCACCCAGGAGATCACCGCGTCCCTCACCACCCGGCTCAACGCACTGCGCCGCGGCACCCGCGGCCTGATGCTCGACGTGGAACGGTCGATCCCGGTCAGCGAGCTGCTCAGCGCCCCGACGGTGATCGAGCTGGAGGGGCTCGGCGACGACGCGGACAAGGCGTTCGTGATGGGTCTACTGCTCATTCGGCTGTACGAGCACCGCCGCGCCGAGCAGGCCTCGCGGCTTGCCGCCGCGGCCAGCTCTGGGCAGCCGGCGCCGCAGAGCGGAAAGCTGTCGCACATCGTGGTCATCGAGGAGGCCCACCGGCTGCTCGCCGAGACCGACAAGCCCTCCGACTCCTGGAACGCCGACCCGCAGGGCGCGTTCGCGGAGACGTTCAGCCAGATGCTCTCCGAGGTCCGCGCGTACGGCCAGGCGATGGTGATCGCGGACCAGGTGCCGGTACGGCTCGCGCCCGACGTCCTGAAGAACACCAACCTCAAGATCGCGCACCGCCTGGTCGCCGGCGACGACCGGACCGCGATGGCGGCGACGATGTCGATGGACGACGAGCAGTCGAAGATGCTGGCGACCCTTCCGGTCGGCCGCGCCGCGGTGTTCAGCGAAGGCGACCACACCCCGGTGATCGTCGCCGTACGCAAGGCCAAGAACCTCGACGACGCGACCGCGATCGACGACGACGCCGTGGCCCGGTCGATGGCGGCCTGGCGGTCGCAGCCGGCGATCGCGGCGTACTTCGAGGACAACCAGTTCTGCTCCGGGGTGTGCCGCAGCTCAGGCGAGTGCCGGGAAGCCCGCCAGATGGCCGAGGACCCCGCCGGGCGGCTGCTCGCCGGCCGGCTGTTCAACACCGCGATCTCCCACCCAGACGGTCTCGACGTGGTGTGGCCGGACGTGGTGTCGTACGTGGCCTCGCGTACCCCCCAGCGTGGTGACCTCGACGCGCGGGTGCACGGATTCGCGGTGCACGCGATGCACTTGGTCGTCTCCCGCCGCGCCACCCAGGGCGAGTGGTCCGCCACCGACCTGGACGCGATCACCATGAGCGCCCGCGACGCCGTCGCCGAGCGGGCCGGCAGCACGCGGCAGTGGCTCGGCGCCACCGCGGCGCGGCGCGCGCTGATCGACAGTGCGGCGAAACTGATGGCGCGTACTCACGACCCGTACCCGCTGTGCGGCGCGATCTGCGACGACGGCACCTGCCGGTTCCGGGACCCGGTCGCGGACGTGCTGCTGCACCCCCGCCACGCGGCGTTCTCCACGGAGCTGGACGACCAGCCCGAGCCGGAGAAGTACGTACTCCAGGTCGCCGGCTACACCGCCAACGACATGGTCGCGGTATCGAAACAGGCGCCGACCGGCAATGCCGAGCTCACCGCCGCCCGGTGGCGCGCCACCGGCTGCGCCGCCCAGGTGAAGTTCTGCGGTTCCGACCACCCGCGGGAGTCCGCGGACGTCGTCGGGTCCGCGCTGTCGGGCGCGGGCTGGGACATCACCAGGTCCGGCCATTCGCGCCGTGGGGAGGAAGGGACATGAGCGACCCGCGGTGGACAGTGACGCTCCGCTTCGACACCTCGGGATGGAGCGCGAACCGGGAGTACCCGATGACCAACGTCCTGCCCTTTGGCGGTACCGGCCATGCCTGGCTGACCGTCGCCGCTCCGGACGGGAAGCGTGTCGACCTGGGCTACTACCCGATGGGAAACCCGGTGTCGAGCAGGGGAGACCTGCGCGCAGGCGACGGTGTCGAGAAGACGGGCGACGTGAAGCACCAACCTCACCAGGACGCCGCGTACACCTATCCGATCAGTGCCGGCCAGGCCGCAAAGATCCTCTCCACGGCGGAGCAGCTCCAGGCCAACCCGGGAACGTACAACTTCTACAACCACAACTGCGTGACCGTGGCGCGCGACCTGATGGTGGCGGGTGGCGTACCGATGCCGCCAGTGGAACGCGGCGCCGACCCGAGCGTTCCGGTGTGGAAGACCCCCTACGAGCTGCCCGCAGCCGGCCTCCACGATCCTGCCGAATACAACACCGCCCTCAAGTCCACCCCGGTGGGGCAGGAGGCGCGGGCACGGTACGAGAAGTCTTCCGAGCTGTCCGGCTGGAAGACGTCGGGGAGCCTCGCGGACCTCAGCCGGCAGGCCCGTGGTCAGGCCGCCCAGGAAGGCGGCAAGGCGGGACAGCCGGCCGGCGCGCCCACGCGCCAGCAGCCGTCGCAGCCAATGGCCCCGGCATCACCGGCGAAATCGTCGACACCTCGCGCGCCGTCGAAGCCGGTTACGCCGATCTCGCCACCGGGTAGGGCGCCAGCTCCGGCACCCGGTGGGACGCCATCCCCGGCGCCGGCCCATTCGCGGCAGTCGTCGGCGCCGGTAGCGCCCACGGCTTCACGGCCACCGCACACCCCGCCGCCGGGTCAGCCGCCCGCCCAGCCACCCCCGGCCACGCGACCCACCGGGTCGTCCCCACCCGCACCGCCGCCGCCAGCGCCTCCGCCCCCGGCCACGCCGCACGGGAGGTAGCTCGTACGTCGGTCCGTACCGCACATCCCAGGTGATGGCCTACATCAGAAAGAGGTAGCGCAGTGAACACCGTAGGAATGATCAAGGTCGGCGCATGGACAGCGCAAGCCGTCATCGAGGCCGCATCCGAACAGGTCGGCAACACCGATGCCGCGGCGCTTCGCGTCGGCGTCCTGGAATTTCTCCGGGTGTACGCGGACCAGGCGGCGCCGGACGAATCCGACCTGCCGCTGCTGACCGCGTACCGCGACTGGCTGGATACCGCCGTAGCGCTCTACAGCAGCGGCGACGAGTCGAAAGTCAGGGAGTACGCCCGCCGCGGCGCGCTGGTGAGCGCTGAGTTGGAGCTGGTGTCGGCCCGAGCGGGCCAGTCCGACGGAGAACCGAGCCGGAGCTGAGGCACCACACGTAACGGCAGGGGAGAGTGATGGACCCGCGCGACGTAGTAAAGGAATCCAAGGCGGTACGGGAAGCCAAGACCCAGGCAGCCCACCGGGCCTCGGCGGTACGGCAGACCATTGAGAACCGGGCCGCCGAGCTCGGCAAGGCGGCCGGAAACAAGATCACTGCCGACGACGCCAGGAAGCAGGCCGACACCGCACATGCTGTGCCCGCCAGTGTGGGGCAACAGGTCACGGCGGGGATCGGCCGGGCGGTCGCGGTCGGCGTGGGGAAGGCGATCACCGGCTCGATCCCTACCCCGGTGGAGGCCGGGAAGTTCGCCGTGAAGGAAACCGCAAAGGGCTTCTTCAACGAAACCGGGAAGATAGGCGCGCGGCGTCTCTTGGGTGATGGGAGCACGAAGCCGGACAACGCCGCACCAGGCGACGGCGGCAAGCCCGGCGGATCCGACGCCAAGGCCAGCGCGAATCAGAAGACCGATGTCAAATCCGACCCCAAGGCCACTGCGAACCCGGAAGCCAACGCCAACGCGAAGTCGGATCAGAAGTCCACCCAGAACCAGAACTTCAGCCCGTCCAACGTCAATACCGTCAAGGTCAACCTGGGCGGCGCACGGCACGGTCGAGGCAGCGACAGCCTCCCCACCAGCAACGAGTGCCAGTTCCTGAGCGGCGCCCACAAGAGCACGGGCTACACCTTCGAACAGGCGCAGGCACTGGCGGACGGCTGCGCGAGGAACTCCGCGGCGCTGCGGGGCACGCCGTTACCGGACGCGGCTCCGCCAACGGGCGCGGCTCCCCCAAAGGGCGTGGCTCCGCCAACAGGCGCGGCTCCCCCGGAGGGTGCGACGCCCAAGACGCAGGCGGCACCGTCTGTACCGCAGACCCAGCCGCCGCAGCGGACACCGACGCAGGTGTCGCAACCTCAGACCTCACGGACTCAGACCACCCAGCCTCAGACCTCCGCGCCGCAGGCGACACAGGCAGCGCAGCCTCACGGCCAGTCCCGAGCGGCGCAGTCGCAGGCAACGCAGTCGCAGCAGGCGGCACCGCCCAAGAACCCGCCGCCGGCCACCCGACCACCGACGCCCCCGGCGGCACCACCGCCGACGCAGACCGCGCCGGTCCATTCGACCCCTCCCCGGAAGTAGTGCCATGGGAATCTTCATCGCAGTGGTGTTGGTCGCCTCCGTGCTGGTGGTGATCGGGGTCGTGCTGCTGAATCGGCGGCAACAGCCGGCGGCCGTCGTGTCGCCGGAGGACGCGGGCGTACCGACGTTCCGGGTGGTCGCGCTGGGGCCGCGGGGGGCGGGCAAGACCTTGCTGCTGGCGAGCATGTACAACCAGATGCAGACCCCGTCGGGGCGCAGCTATTTCCTGACCGCGCCGTACGACCAGGTGGTACGCCTCAACCAGGTGTTCACCGAGGTGGCCGACCCGAGCCTGGACTGGCCGTCCGGCACCACGATCGCGGAGACCAGGGACTTCACGTTCACCGTACGCACCCGGGGAGCCTCCGGGAACGTACACACCGTGATGGGCATCGACTACCTGGAGTACGCCGGCGGTCTGCTGACCGACGTGCCCGCTCCCGGTTCGACGGCCCAGGCGCAGCTGCTGCAGCGGATCGACTCCGCGCACGGGCTGATCGGGATCATCGACGGCTACCGGGTACGGCAGTGCCTGGACGGCCACCAGGAGGGACAGCTGCGGCTGCAGCAGAGCCTGACCGCGATGATCAGCCTGATGATGCTGGCGTCCGCCCCGGTCACGTTCGTCATCACCAAGTGGGACCTGCTGCGCGAGATCGAGGTGGACGAGGATTCGCGGCTGCGGCTGGTGCGCAAGTACCTGATGACCAACTCCGGCTTCCGGGATCTGGTCGAGGCACACAGCGCGTCGCGGGTGGTACGGCTGATCCCGGTGAGCGCGGTCGGGCCCGACTTCGCCGAGCTGGACCCCGACGGACGGATCACCAAACTCCCGTACGGCCAGATGCATCCCACCAACGTCGACATGCCGCTGTCGGCGGTGGTACCGGACGTCTTCGAGCAGATCGAGCGCTCCCTCGACCGGGCGCAGCTGCAGAGTGCGCTGCAGCAGATCCGCCGGCAGACCCGGGTCGGACCGGCGGCGGCGGTCAGCGAACTCGGCGGGTACGTCGCCCACAGCGCCGCGGTGCTGCTCACCGCGTTCGCCCCGTACGTCGGCTTCCTGGGGGACGCGGCGGTCGAGCTGTTCCGGTCCGAGAGCCGTACCAGCGGCGATCGTCAGGCGCGGCTGGACCAGCAGCTCGGCGAGGTCGACGAGCGGATGGAGGAGCTGCGCACCGCGCGCCGCAGGGTGCTGCGGGAGCTGCAGAGCCGGGTGGACGTGCTCGAGGGCCGACTGCCGAGTTCGCGACTGACCGGGGAGGACTGAGATGCCGAGTTCCGGGTGGCCGTTCCTGGTCGCGTCCGGGCGGCGCCGTGACCACAGCATCCTGCTCGCGCCCGACTTCCTGGTTGACGCCCTCGACTACGGGGTGCTCGAGGAGGTGGCGGGCCCCGGGTCCGAGCGGGCCCGGGTGGTGGAGACCGTCACCGGAGGCGGCCAGCGGCTCTGGATCGGGTACGCCACGCACCTGGTCACCGCCGGGGACGTGGCCGGGGGCGCGGCGCGCGACGAGCACGGCCGGCCACTGCGGCTGGTGTACGGGTTCGTCACCCGTGACAGGCTCTCCGACATCGCGCCGGACGATATGGCCTACGCCCGTGAGGTGGCGCTCGGCACGTACCGGCGGTTCCTGGACGACGAGGAGCAGTACGCCGTCACCGCCGCGCCCGCGTTCGACCTTCGGTCGGCAACCGTGGCAGGCTCTCCGGCCACAGCCGCACGCACCCGGGCCGCGTCGGCGGCCGTCGCAGGCACCCCGGCCGGGTCGGCCGCGTGGAGTTCGCACCTGACCAGCACGGTGGCGTGGCTCTCGCTTCTGGTGATCGCCACCGCGCTCGCCCTGACGGTCCTGTTGTGGCCTCGCCCGGCCGAGCCTCCGCGGTGCCCCGCCGTGCAGTCGGCCCCGCCCAGCGCCGCGCCCGCCTCGCCCTCACCGAGCTGTGTCCCCACGCCCGGGGGCGGTGCGTGACCGCTCAGAGGCTGTCGTGATACCTCGGGTCGAGCGAGGCGGAGTCCAGGCGGCTGCGAGGGTGCCGACTCCCTCGATGCCTCACGCCCGGGAC
>JBOGDE010000074.1:0-18993 GCA_050701695.1 Micromonosporaceae bacterium | reverse complement strand
CGTGCGGTTGCCGCGGTCAACGGCGACTTCTTCGACATCAACAACTCCGACGCGCCGCTCGGCCCGGCGATCGACGACGGCGAGCTGGTGAAGTCCCCGTCGCGGACCTGGACCGAGTTCAACCAGGCGGTCGGCATCGACGCCGCCGGGGCCGGCCACATTCTGCAGGTCGAGTTCGAGGGCACCGCGACACTGCCGGACGGCCCGGTGGCGCTCACCCGGCTCAACAGTCCCGACATTCCCGCCGGCGGAATCGGGGTGTACACGAAACTGTGGGGTAGCTTCAGCCGGGCGCGGGTGGTCTCCGGGGCGGAGCGGGTGACCGAGGTGGTGGTCACCGACGGCGTGGTGAGTTCGGTGAAGTCCGAGGCGGGTGAGGGCCCGATCGCCGCCGCCGATGTCGTACTGGTGGGGCGGGAGGCCGGCGCCGACGCCCTCGCCGGGCTCGCGGTCGGCGACCAGGTGGCGGTGACGTACCGGCCGCGTACCTCCGACGGCAGTGAGCTGGTCACCGCGGTCGGTGGCCGGGACGTGCTGGTGATCGACGGCAAGCCGCAGACGTTCACCAACAAGGCGGTGCATCCGCGTACCGCGGTCGGCTTCTCCGCCGACGGCCGGACGATGTACCTGCTCACCGTCGACGGCCGGCTCGACGGGCTGAACGGCGTGTCGCTGGACCAACTCGCGGTGATGATGAAGAAGCTCGGCGCCCACAGCGCGCTCAACCTCGACGGTGGTGGCTCGTCCACGATGGTGGCCCGGGAACCCGGGTCGACCGATTTGCAGGTGGAGAACGCACCCGCCGACGGTGGGGAGCGCGACGTACCGAACGGACTGGCGATCATGGCACCGGCCGGCAGCGGTACGCTGCGCGGCTACTGGGTGGAGACCGCGATCGACCCGCTGGACGCCCCCACCACCGGGCCACGCCCCGGCGGCCACCCGGACCGGGTCTTCCCCGGCCTGACCCGCCGGCTGACCGCCGCCGGCTACGACGAGACGTACGGCCCCGCCGCCGGGGCGCCGGTGTGGCGGGCCACGCCGGCCAGCGCCGGATCGGTGTCGGCCGACGGCGTGTTCACCGCGGGCACGACCGGCCAGGCTCGGGTGACCGCCACCCGCAACGAGGCCGCCGGCCAGCTCGACCTGGCGGTGCTCGGACCGCTGTCCCGGATCGAGGCGACGGTGCCCCGGGTGAGCCTCGCCGACCAGTCGAAGACCGGCGAGTTCGGCATCGTCGGCCACGACGCCGCCGGCTACGACGCGCCGATCGAACCCGGCGACGCGACGCTGCGCTACGACACCTCGCTGCTGGACATCCGGCCCGGCGAGAACGGCGCCCTGACGGTACGGGCCCGCAAGCCCGCCGGGGCGACGCTGGTGACCGTGGAGGTGGCCGGACGGCGTGCCACCGTACCGGTGACGGTCGGGCTGGAGGACCAGCCGGCCGCGACCTTCGGCGACGCCGGGTCCTGGACGTTCACCCAGGCCCGGGCGGCCGGCTCGGTGGCGCCCGCGACCGGCCACGACGGTGGTCCGGCGCTGCGGATGTCGTACGACTTCACCCGGTCGACCTCCACCCGGGCCGCGTACGCCAACCCGCCGGCCCCGATCGAGGTGCCGGGCCAGCCGCAGGCGTTCACCATGTGGGTGTACGGCAACGGCACCGGCGAGTGGCCCAGCCTGCACCTGCTGGACCGCGACGGGCAGAGTGTGATCCTGCGCGGGCCGTTCGTGACCTGGCACGGTTGGCGGAAACTCGAGCTGGCGGTGCCGGCCGGGGTGGCGTACCCGGTGAAGATCCGCAGGTTCTATGTCGCCGAGATCCGCGCCGACACCCAGTACCAGAGCGAAGTGATCATCGACGACATCGTGGCCCGGACACCGCCGTCGGTGCAGCTGCCGCCGGCACCGGTGGTGAAGGCACCGGTGGTGGTCACCAACGGCACCGTCGACGGCGCGCCCTGGCGGTACGCGGTGCTCTCCGACGCGCAGTTCGTGGCGCGCGACCCGGACAGCGACATCGTGAAGTCGGCCCGGCGCACCCTGCGGGAGGTACGCGCGGCGAACCCGGACTTCGTGATCATCAACGGAGACTTCGTGGACGAAGCGGCGCCGGCCGACTTCGACCTGGCACGGCGGCTGCTCACCGAGGAGTTGGGTGATGCCGTGCCGTGGTACTACGTGCCGGGCAACCACGAGATCATGGGCGGTCCGCCGTCGGACCCGATCGCCAACTTCCGCGACGAGTTCGGCGCCACCACCCGGGTCTTCGACCACAAGGGCACCCGGTTCGTGACCCTCAACTCGGCCACCGGCGTGCTCGGCCTGGACCAGCTGCGGCTGCTGCGCGGCGCGCTCGCCGGCGCCGACGAGAAGCCGGAGATCGGCTCCGTGGCGATCTTCTTCCACCATCCGCCGCGGGATCCCACCCCGCAGCAGGGCAGCCTGCTCTCCGACCGGCGCGAGGCGGCGCTGGTGGAGCAGTGGCTGGCCGATTTCCGGCTGCGTACCGGCAAGGGCGCGGCGATGATCAACGCCCACGTCGGGGTCTTCCACGCGCGGCACTCCGACGGTGTGCCGTACGTGATCAACGGCAACTGCGGCAAGGCCCCCGCGGCGGCGCCCGCCGACGGCGGCTTCGCCGGTTGGACCATGGTCGGCGTCGACCCGGTCACCGATCGCGAGGCCGAGTGGACCAGGGCACACCCGTACACCCCGGGTCGGGACTGGATGCGGGTGGAGCTGAAGGCGCACGTCGACGCGCTCGCGGTGACCGCGCCGGCGGAGCTTGCGGTGGGCCGGGCCGCGAGTGTCACCGCGACCGCCAGCCAGCACGGCCGGCAGGTGCCGGTGAGCTACCCGGTCAGCGCCGCCTGGTCCGGCTCGGCCAACCTGCACATCGGCGACCCGGCCGGCGCCAAGGAACGCCACATCGCGGTGTACGACCCCGCCACCGGCCAGCTCCGCGCACTGCGCGCCGGCACGGTGACCCTCGCCGTCACCGTCAACGGCACCACCCGGGAGGTAACGGTCCGCCTCACCTGAAGCCCGCCCCGGCCGTACTCACCCGCAGAGGCATTGGACGCTTGCTTACGAAATCCGCCGGCCGGTTCGTAAGCAGGTGTCCAATGCTCCGGCGTCCCTGGCAGGATCAAGCGCATGATCCGGGATGCCTATCTGGGTACGGGTGCGGTGGTGGTCGAGCTGCTGCGGCATCCGGCGGTGGCGGCGGGCTGGGAGCGGCCCAGCGCGCTGCCCGACTTACGGGTCAGTGGCCTGGCCGGCCACCTCTCGCGCGGGCTGACCCAGGTCGAGAAGATCACCGGCGAGCCGCCCGCCACCGGTGTCCCGATCGCGCTGCTCGACAATTTCTGGTGGCTCGACCAGCCACGTGATCACCCCGACATGGTGGCGGTACGCGACCGCGGCGAGACGACGGCGAGCGGTGGCCCGTCGGCGCTCGCGGAGACCGCCGCCGCCTGCTTGAGCCGGCTCCGTGTGACGCTGCCGGCGGAGCCGCCGGAGCGCGTGATCGAGCTGCGGGACATGTGGTGCCTGACCCTCGACGACTTCCTGATGACGCGGCTGCTGGAGCTGGTGGTGCACCTCGACGACCTCGCGGTCAGCGTGGACCTGCCGACTCCAGACGTACCTGCCGAGGCGAGTGCCGCCGTGATCGACCTGCTGGCCCGGATGGCGACCGCGAGGCACGGGCCGTACCCCGTCATCCGGGCGTTCAGCCGGCGGGAGCGGGCCCCGGAGACGGTCGCGGCCTTCTAGTGCCACCGCACTAGCGGGAGCGGATTCGGGAATAGGTCGGGGGCGTGGCAGACTTATACGTCGGTCAGGAGTTGACCGTCCAGCAAGTGTGGTTCCGGTTCACGTCCGCGCGGCCCCGGCCGGCGGGCGACCCGGCGACCAGAGAGAGGACCCGCAGTGAAGCCCGACATCCACCCGGCGTACGTGCAGACCGAGGTCAGCTGCGCCTGTGGCAACACGTTCACCACCCGCAGCACGGCGGCCAACGGCGTGATCCACGTCGAGACCTGCAGCGCCTGCCACCCGTTCTACACCGGCAAGCAGCGCATTCTCGACACCGGCGGTCGTGTGGCCCGCTTCCAGCGCAAGTACGCCAACGTGCAGAAGGCCATCAAGAAGTCCAAGTAGCTTCGCGTACGCCCGCCCGTTCCGACCTGGGATGGGCGGGCGTCGTGGTGTTCGGACCCGGCTGGCGACAGATCGGGCCCGGCCTGAGGACAATCGGCCCGGTGACAAGAGGAGCGCGTCATGGCGACACAGACCGAAGGCTCCGCGCGGCTGGCGAGCCTGCTCGACGAGCACGCCGAGCTGGAGCAGCGGCTGGCCGACCCCGCCGTACACGCTGACCAGGCCACCGCTCGCCGGATCGGCCGCCGGTACGCCGAGCTGGGCCCGATCGTCGCCGCCTCGCGGGACCTTGAGCACGCCCGCGATGAGTTGGCGACCGCCCGGGAGCTGGCCGCCGAGGACACCTCCTTCGCCGACGAGGCGGCAGAGCTGGAGGCCAGCCTGCCCGGACTGGAGGCCAAGCTCGCCGAGCTGCTGCTGCCGCGTGACCCCAACGACGCCAAGGACGTGATCCTGGAGATCAAAGCGGGGGAGGGCGGCGACGAGTCGGCGCTGTTCGCCGGGGACCTGCTCCGGATGTATCTGCGGTACGCCGAGCGCAACGGCTGGCAGGCCGAGATCCTCGACGCCGACCCGACCGACCTGGGAGGCCACAAGAACGTCTCGATGGCGGTCAAGACCCGCGGGGTGCCCGAGGGCGGCAACGGGGTCTGGTCGCGGCTGAAGTTCGAGGGTGGCGTGCACCGGGTGCAGCGGGTGCCCGCCACCGAGTCGCAGGGCCGGGTCCACACCTCGGCGGCCGGGGTGCTGGTGCTGCCGGAGGCCGAGGACGTCGACGTCGAGATCCACGCCAACGACCTGCGGGTCGACGTCTACCGTTCGTCTGGCCCGGGCGGCCAGTCGGTGAACACCACCGACTCGGCGGTACGCATCACCCACCTGCCGACCGGCATCGTGGTCTCCTGCCAGAACGAGAAGTCACAGCTGCAGAACAAGGAACAGGCGATGCGGATCCTGCGGGCCCGGCTGCTGGCCGCCGCCCAGGAGGAGGCCGACGCGGCGGCATCGGACACGCGTCGCTCCCAGGTGCGGACCGTCGACCGGTCGGAGCGGATCCGGACGTACAACTTCCCGCAGAACCGGATCAGCGACCACCGGATCGGTTACACCGCGTACAACCTGGATCTGGTGCTGAACGGTGACCTGGACGGCGTCCTCGACGCCCTGCAGGAAGCCGAACGCGAAGCCCGCCTCGCCGGCGAGACCGAACTGTCGAGAAAGTAACGGGCTAGGAAGCCTGGGCGGCGTGTTTGGCGCGCAGCATCGCGCGGTCGGCGAGCTCGAAGGAGCTGGCCAGCTCGGTACGGCCGTCCAGCTCGGCCCAGCCGACGGTGATGCTGACCGGGGTGTTGGGGACCAGGACGTTCCAGTCCTCACCGGCGATCGCGGCGATCACCCGGTGCCCGACCTCCTTCGCCTCGGTCATCGAGGTGTGCGGCAGCACCAGCACGAACTCGTCGCCGCCGAACCGGGCGACGAAGTCCTCCCGCCGCATCACCCGGGCCAGGATCCCGGCCACCCGCTGCAGCACCAGGTCACCGGATAGGTGCCCGTGCACGGTGTTGACCGCCTTGAACTCGTCCAGGTCGAGCACCCCGACCGCGCCGACCTCTCCGCGCCGCGCCATCGCCTCGGTGTACTGCTGCAGGTGACGGCGGTTGGGCAGCCCGGTCAGCGGGTCGGTGAGCGCCTCGTCGGCGTACCGCGCGACGGTACGGCGCAGATCCTCGTGGTCGATGCGGGCCGCGACTCCTTCCACGAACAGCTCCCGTAGCCGTTCGGCCGCCTCGGCGGTGAGCGCGAACGCCAGTCGGTCGGCGGTGTGCGCCGTAGCCCCGTCGCCCAGGGCCAGGTGCGCCAGCGCCTGCAGCCGGGGGATCTCGGCGGCGCCGAAGGTCTGCTCGTCGGGTGCCTGCAGGTTGTCCAGCAGCTGCAGCGCGCGGGCCGGCTGGCCGGCCAGGATGGTCAGGCACACGGTGGTCAGCTCGCGCAGCGCCCGGGACACCGACTCGGCGGCGTCGGTGGTGAGCAGGCGGTCGATCTGGACTCCCGGGTTGTCGCCGAGCAGCATCAGCCGGGCGGCACCGTAGCCGAAGTAGTTGCGGTCGCAGGCGGGCAGCGCGGCGTACCGGTCGGGGTCGGGCATCCGGCGGGCCAGGTCGGCCATCACGTCCCGCAGCACCCGTACGCAACCGTCGGTGTCGCCCCGGTGGTCCAGGGACACCGCGAGCCGCACCCGGATCTCCGGCAGCAGGTACACCTCGTCGGGCAGCCCGGCGCGGGTGGCCGCCCGGCGGGCCTGGTCCATCGCGGACAGCGCCTGCCCGTGGAACCCGATGTAGGAGTACGAGATGGCCAGGTTGTGCCAGGCGCTGGCGGTCTCCGGGCTGGTGTCGTCGGCGTTGCCGAGCGCCCGGGAGGCCCGCACCATGTGGGTGACGCAGCGCTCCAGTGAGCCGTCCAGGTGGGCGACCACGGCGGCCAGTGCGTGGAACGCCCCCACCCGTCCCGGGTCGGGGAAGCCGCGGATCGCCTCGAACGCGCGGTCCACCGCGGCGGCGTACTCGGAGCTGCGGTTGAGGTTGAGCAGCGCGGCGAGCCGGCGCAGCAGGGCGTCGGTGACCTCGGCGGGGTCGGTCGACTCGGCCGCGACCCGCTCGGCGAGCGCCGCTGCCTCGACGGCCCGCCCGGCCAGCAGGAGCCGGCGGACCTCGGCCAGCCGAACGGCACCTTGCGAGGCGTCGGCGCCTGACCCAGCCACGCGGTTGTCCCCTCTCCACTCCCGGTACGCATGATTATGGTGTGTCGGACATCATGAGCGGACCCCGCCGGGCTGGCGAATTCCCACTCCGTGAGGCGATTGTTGCCGCCGTACGCGAGCTTGACCAGGCGGGCGTGGCCTCACCGCGGGTCGACGCCGAGCTGCTCGCCGCCCACGTACTGGGCTGTTCCCGTGCCGAGTTGCTGACGGTGGACCGGCTTACCACCGTACAAATGGAGAAATTTCTTCATTTGGTACGTCAACGCGCCGACCGGGTGCCGCTGCAGCACCTCACCGGGTCGGCCGGGTTCCACCGTTTGGAGCTGGCGGTCGGGCCGGGCGGATTCGTGCCGCGACCCGAGACCGAGCTGCTGGTCGAGTGGGGGCTCGCCGCGGTCGCCGAAACCCCGCGGCCGCTGGTGGTCGACCTGTGCGCCGGCACCGGCGCGATCGGACTGGCGGTCGCCGCCGCCCGCCCCGACGCCGTGGTGTACGCCGTGGAGCGCGACCCGCACGCGCTGTGCTGGCTGCACCGCAACGCGGCGGATCGGCACCGCGCGGGGGAGAAGCCGGTGACGGTGGTGGCCGGCGACGCGGTGGCGCCGCAGGTGCTGGCCGGGCTCGACGGCCGGGTCGACCTGGTGCTGGCCAACCCGCCGTACGTCCCGGCAGGGGTGGCGGTGCCGGCCGAGGTCGCCGGCCACGACCCGTACCACGCGGTGTACGCCGGCGCGGACGGGCTGGCGGTGATCCGGCCCCTGATCGCGCGGGCGCGGGTGCTGCTGCGCCCCGGCGGGTGGCTCGGTGCCGAACACGACGACAGCCACGGCGATGCGGTGCCCGAGCTGCTCACCGCCGCCGGGTTCGCCGAGGTGGCCGATCATCGCGACCTGGCCGGCCGCCACCGCTTCGCCATCGCCCGCCGGCGGCCGTGACCCGGCCCGAACCCCGGCCGTGACTCGGCCCAGGACCCGGCGGTGCGGCCGGATCGGGCGCGACGTGGGAGACTTGCCGACCGTGAGGCTCTACGACTGCCGTACGTTGGCCGAGCGTGACCAGGGGATCTCCGCCGCGGTGGAGGCCGTCAAGCGTGGTGACCTGGTCGTGCTCCCCACCGACACGGTGTACGGGATCGGCACCGACGCGTTCAACACGTACTCGGTGCAGGCGCTGCAGCGCGCGAAGGGACGCGGCCGGGACAAGCCGCCGCCGGTGCTGATCGGCTCGGTGAAGACCCTCGACGGCCTGGTGATCAGCGTGCCCCCGGCGGCCCGGGACCTGATCGCGGCGTTCTGGCCCGGCGCGCTGACCATCGTGGTCGAGCACGCCCCGAGCCTGGCCTGGGACCTCGGCGAGACCGGCGGCACCGTGGCGGTACGGATGCCGCTGCATCCGGTCGCCCTGGAGGTGCTGCGCGAGACCGGCCCGATGGCGGTCTCCAGCGCCAACCGCACCGGCCAGCCCCCGGCCACCACCGCCGACGCCGCCCGCGAACAGCTCGGCTACTCGGTCTCGATCTACCTGGAGGCCGGCGAGTGCCCGGATCCGGTGCCGAGCACCGTGGTCGACCTCAGCGAGGAGGTGCCGCGGGTGCTGCGGGAGGGTGCCGTACCGCTGGAGAAGCTGCGTGACGTGGTGCCGGAGATCGTCGGGGTCGACGACGAGCCGGGCCCCGCGCCGGAGCCCCCGGCGCCCGAGGCCGGCGGCACACCGGACCTGGTGAAGCGGGACGAGCCCGGCGGTGCACCGGATCTAGTGAAGCGGGACGAGCCCGGCGACGGTGGCGCCTGATGCCGCCGTTCGCGGTGCTGCACGTCTGCATGGGCAACATCTGCCGTTCTCCGATGGCAGAGCGGCTGCTGCGGGCCCGGGTGGCGGAGCTGGCCGGTGACGAGCTGGTGGACGAGTTGCTGCTCAGCCACAGCACCGGCACCGGCGCCTGGCACGTCGGGCAGCCGATGAACCCGCCGGCGGCGCGTCAGCTGCGTACCCGGGGCGTGGACCCGGCCGGCTTCCGGGCCCGGCAGCTCGCCGCCGACCACATCGAGGCCTCCGACCTGATCCTGACCGCGACCGGCGAGCAGGTGGAGTTCGTCCGCTCGCTGCGCCCCGGCGCCGCCGACCGGGTGTTCGTACTGGGGGAGCTCGGCCGGTTGCTGTCCGCCGCGGACCTCACCGACCTTCCCGCTCCCGCCGCCAAACCCGACGCGGTGTACGCCCGCGGCGTCGCCCTGGTCTCCCAGCTCGACGTGGAGCGTGGCGACGCCGACCCGCTGCCCGGCGACGACCTGGACGACCCGTACGGCATGGACGACATCGAGTTCACCCGGATCGCCGACCAGATCGACGCCGCGGTACGCCCGCTCGCCGCGGCGCTGCTGGGTGGCGCGGTCTGATGGCCGGCGCGGTCTGATGCGTTCCGGGCTGCGGTACGTCCCGACCTGCCTCGCGGTGTGCCTGGCGATCGCCGCCGTGGCGGTGCCGCTCAGCTGGTATCTGCGCGGTGGGGCGGCCGCCGCCGGAGCCGCCGTCGGGGTGGCGCTGATGGCGCTGGCGTACCTGGCGTCGGCCGTGGTGGTGGTCTGGGTGGACAGCGTGGACCGGCGGCTGTTGTTACCGATAGCGATGCTGACGTACATATTGAAGATCGTGATGTTGGGTGCAGTGGCGTTCGCGGCTAAGCGGGCGGGGTGGCCGGGGCTGTTTCCGATGGCGGTGAGTGCCGGCGTGGTGATCATTGCGTGGCCGCTGGCACAGCTCTGGTGGACGCTCCGTTCCGGCCGTGCTACCTCGGAGTATGCGCCGTCGCAAACCGGTGGGGCAGCGCGTAGCCCCCGGTCTATCGCCTGATAGCCTCTGCGCGTCATGGCCGGCGACGATTCCAGCGGGAGACGCCCGGATTCCTCAGAGGATCCCGGTGCGAACGCGGGATGGGTTGCTCTGGGTTACCTCGGCGCGGGGATGCTGTTCTGGGGTGTCGTGGGGTGGCTGCTCGACGGCTGGTTCGACTGGTCCCCGTGGGGCCTGTCGGGTGGCTTGATGTTGGGCATGGGCGCCGGGATCTACCTGATCATGAAGCGCCTCGGTTAGCGACGAAGGATGGTACGGGTGAAGAACGGATCTGAGGTTCTCGCTGCGGAGTTCCCGCCGGGTATCGAGGACTTCAACTTCGTCTCCCTGATCCCAGGGCTGCGGGACACCGTCTGGGGACCGATGTTCACCAAGATCACACTGCTGCTGTGGATCGCGGTGGCGGTCTGGATCGTCTTCTTCCTGGTGACCTATCGCGCGCCAAAGCTGGTGCCCACCAAGAAGCAGTGGCTTGCTGAATCGTTGTACGGCTTCGTGCGTGACGGCATCGCCAAAGAGGTGATCGGCGCCGAGGGTGTGCGGTTCGCGCCGTACCTCACCTCGCTGTTCTGCTTCGTGCTGCTGAACAACCTGTTCGGCATCATCCCCTTGGCGCAGATCTCTCCGAACTCGCACTTCGCGATCCCGGTGTTCCTGGCCGCGATCACGTACGTGCTGTTCATCTGGGTCGGGATCCAGAAGCACGGCGCCGTGAGGTACTTCAAGGACAACATCTTCATGCCCGGGGTGCCGTGGTGGATCTACCCCATCCTGGCGCCGGTCGAGTTGATCTCGACCTTCGTGTTCCGGCCGTTCACGCTGGCGGTCCGGCTCTTCGCGAACATGTTCGCCGGCCACCTGATGTTGCTGATCTTCACGCTCGGCGGCTTCGCGCTGCTGGGCAGTGCGAACCTCGGGCTGATGCTCGCCTCCGGAGTGTCGTTCGCGATGGCGCTCGCGATCACCTTCCTGGAAGCCGCGATCCAGCTGATCCAGGCGTACGTGTTCACCATGCTCACCGCCAGCTACCTGCAGGGAGCCTTGGCGGAGCACCACTGACGGCGCACCACTGACGACGACAACCCGGCACCACCAATACTCCGCGTGGAGGTCACGCGGGATGACTGCAGGAGGAAGTTAATGACCGGTAACATCGCGACCCTCGCGTACGGCCTCGGTGCCATCGGCCCGGGTATCGGTGTGGGTCTGGTTATCGCCGCTTACATCCAGGCGTCGGCCCGGCAGCCGGAGTCGGCGGCCGCGAACCGTACCTGGATGCTGTTCGGCTTCGCCGTCATCGAGGCGCTGGCGCTGCTCGGTTTCGTGGTCGCGATCGCTCTTTAACCACGGCCGGACCGCTCTGAGAGGAGCACTGGATGTACTCGATCTCACTGGCAGCCGAAGAGGGCGGCAACGTCCTGTTGCCGGTCTGGCAGGAGCTGCTCGTCGGCACCATCGCTTTCGGCGTGCTCTGCTACGTGCTGATGAAGTTCGTCTTCCCCAAGATGGAGGAGACGTTCGCGGCGCGGGTGGACGCGATCGAGGGCGGGATCAAGCGGGCCGAGGAAGCCCAGGCTGAGGCCAACCAGCTGCTGGCGCAGTACAAGCAGCAGCTGGCCGAGGCCAAGTCTGAGGCCGCCCGGATCCGTGACGAGGCGCGTGCCGAGGCGGTCGCCAGCAAGGACGAGATCCTGGCCAGGGCCGCCGAGGACCGGGACCGGATCATCGCCGCCGGCCGCGACCAGCTCTCCCAGGAGCGCGAGACGCTGGTACGCCAGCTGCGCGGTGAGGTGGGTGCGCTCGCGGTCGAGCTCTCCGGCCGGATCGTGGGTGAGTCGCTCGCCGATGAGGCGCGTCAGCGCGGCACCGTCGACCGGTTCCTGGCCGAGCTGGACGCGCAACCCGCGGCCGGAGGGGCGCGCTGATGCAGGCCGCCAGCCGGGAGTCGTACACCGCGGTACGGGAGCGGTTCGACGAGCAGGCCCGCACCGCGGAGCCGGCCGACCTGGTCACCACCGCCGACGAGCTGCTGTCCGTCGCCGGGCTGCTGCAACGCCAGCCGCGGCTGCGCCGGGCGCTCTCCGACCCGTCCCGCGCCGGGGAAGACCGCGCGGAGCTGGTCCGTTCGCTGCTCGGTGACCGCGTCTCGGCGCCGGTGGTCGAGCTGGTGGCGGGCCTGGTCGCCGGACGCTGGTCGAGTTCGGTCGACCTGCTCGGTGCCGTCGAGCAGCTCGGTGTCGAGGCGCTGCTGGCCAGCTCCGACCGGGCCGGCACGCTCGGCGAGGTGGAGGACGAGCTGTTCCGGTTCGGCCACGTGGTCGACGGGGACCAGCGGCTCGGCGGCGCGGTCGCCGACCAGTCCGCGACGGTGGCCCGCCGTACCGAGCTGGTGCGAGGGCTGCTCGACGGCAAGGCCGACCCGGTCACCGTACGGCTCACGGAGCTGTCGGTCTCCGGTTTCGGCGGGCGCAACTTCAGCGCCTCGCTGGCCCGGCTGGTCGAGCTCGCTGCCGAACGCCGGGAACGGCGGGTAGCGTACGTGACAGTGGCGGCGCCGCTGGCCGACGCCGACGAGGAGCGCCTCTCGGCGAATCTCAGCCGGATCTACGGCGAGCAGGTGTCGCTGAAGGTCACCGTCGACCCCTCGGTGATCGGCGGGATCAGCGTCCAGATCGGACACGACCTGTACGACGGCACCGTGCTGCGCCGGCTGAACCAGGTACGCGGGGCCCTCGTGGGCCGTAAGTAACCAGAACACATAGACGACCCGACATAACGAGTAAGGGACGAGGACTGCGACGATGGCCGAGCTGACCATCTCCTCGGAGGAGATCCGTAGCGCACTTGAGCGCTACGTCTCCTCTTACACGCCGGAGACCTCCCGCGAGGAGGTCGGCGTCGTGACCGACGCCGGCGACGGCATCGCCCACGTCGAGGGGCTTCCCTCGACCATGGCGAACGAGCTCCTGGAGTTCGAAGACGGGACCCTCGGCGTCGCACTGAACCTGGACGTGCGCGAGATCGGTGTGGTGATCCTCGGCGAGTTCGCCGGCATCGAGGAGGGCCAGAAGGTCAAGCGGACCGGCCGGGTGCTGTCGGTGCCGGTCGGCGACGCGTTCCTGGGACGGGTGGTCGACCCGCTGGGGCACCCGATCGACGGCCGCGGCGACGTCGCGGAAGAGAGCTTCCGTGAGCTGGAGCTGCAGGCGCCGAACGTGATGGCCCGCCAGCCCGTGGACGAGCCGCTGCAGACCGGCATCAAGGCGATCGACGCGATGATCCCGGTGGGCCGTGGCCAGCGCGAGTTGATCATCGGCGACCGCAAGACCGGTAAGACCACGGTCGCGATCGACACGATCATCAACCAGCGCGACAACTGGGCCACCGGCGATCCGAAGAAGCAGGTGCGCTGCATCTACGTCGCGATCGGGCAGAAGGGCTCCACGATCGCCTCGGTGAAGGGCACGCTCGAGGAGCACGGCGCGATGGAGTACACCACCATCGTCGCCGCGCCGGCGTCGGACCCGGCGGGCTACAAGTACCTCGCCCCGTACACCGGGTCCACCATCGGCCAGCACTGGATGTACGGCGGCAAGCATGTGCTGATCGTGTTCGACGACCTGTCGAAGCAGGCCGAGGCGTACCGCGCGATCTCGCTGCTGCTGCGCCGGCCGCCGGGCCGCGAGGCGTTCCCGGGCGACGTGTTCTACCTGCACTCCCGGCTGCTGGAGCGCTGCGCCAAGCTCTCCGACGAGCTGGGCGGCGGTTCGATGACCGGTCTGCCGATCATCGAGACCAAGGCGGGCGACATCTCGGCGTACATCCCGACGAACGTCATCTCGATCACCGACGGTCAGATCTTCCTGGAGAACGACCTGTTCAACAGCGGGGTCCGGCCGGCGATCAACGTCGGTACGTCGGTCTCCCGGATCGGCGCCGCGCAGGTCAAGGGCATGAAGAACGTCTCCGGCCGGCTCCGGCTCGACCTCGCGCAGTACCGCGAGCTGGAGTCGTTCGCGGCGTTCGCCTCCGACCTGGACAAGGCCTCCCGTGACCAGCTCGACCGCGGTGCCCGGATGGTGGAGCTGCTCAAGCAGCCGCAGTACTCGCCGTACCCGGTCTCCGAGCAGGTGGTCTCGGTCTGGGCCGGCACCACCGGGCAGATCGACGAGGTCCCCGTGGGCGACATCGGGCGGTTCGAGACCGAGTTCCTCGGCTACCTGCGGCACCAGCACAAGGGCATCCTGGACACCATCGCGGACACCGGGAAGCTCGATGACGACACCATCGAGTCGCTGACCGGTGCGATCACCAAGTTCAAGCAGATGTTCGCCGAGCAGAACCACGGCCCGCACATCAACGAGCCGGACGCCGACGCTATGGCCGAGGGCGTCGAGGGCAAAGAGAAGGTCAAGCGCTACCGTCGTCCGCCGGCGAAGAAGTAGTCGCAGATGGGCGCTCAAATCCGGATTCTGCGTCGTCGGATCAAGACGGTCCGCTCGATGAAGAAGATTACGAAGGCGATGGAGCTGGTCGCCACCAGCCGTCTGGGCAAGGCCCAGGAGCGGGTGGCGGCCTCGCGCCCGTACGCCGACGCGATCACCGACGTGCTGACCGCGCTGGCGTCCAACGCCAACATCGACCACCCGGTGCTCAAGCCCCGGGAGACGGTACGGCGGGCCGGCGTGCTGGTGATCAGCAGTGACCGGGGTCTGTGTGGCGGCTACAACGCCAACGTGATCCGTACCGCCGAGGAGCTGATGTCCCGGCTGCGCGCCGACGGCAAGGAGCCGGTGCTGTACGTGGTGGGCCGTAAGGCGCTCACGTACTACCGGTTCCGGGACCGCGACGTCGAGCAGTCCTGGACCGGCTTCTCGGAACGGCCGACCTTCGAGGATGCCCGCGAGGTGGCGACCGGGCTCGTGACGGCGTTCGATCACGGTGCCGACGACACCGAAGAGGGCCCCGGCCCCGACGGCGTGCTCGGCGTGGACGAGCTGCACGTGGTCTACACCACCTTCAGGTCGCTCATGACGCAGACCCCGACCGCGCGGTTCCTGGCTCCGATGGAGGTCGAGGAGGCCGAGGCGGCGCCGGGACTGCTGCCGGCGTACGAGTTCGAGCCGGACGCCGAGCAGCTGCTCGGCGCGCTGCTGCCCAAGTACCTCAACACCAAGGTGTACGCGGCGCTGCTGGACTCGGCGGCGAGCGAGTCGGCGGCCCGGCGCCGGGCGATGAAGGCGGCGACCGACAACGCCGAGGACGTGGCGCGAACCCTGACGCGGCAGATGAACTCCGCGCGTCAGGCCGAAATCACCCAGGAGATCAGCGAGATCGTCGGCGGCGCGAACGCGCTGGCCGCGGCAGGAAGTGAAGTGTGATGACCGCTGTAGCTGACAAGACCGCGACCGGCGTCGGCCGCGTTGTCCGGGTGATCGGCCCGGTCGTCGACGCGGAGTTCCCGCGGGACGCGATTCCGGAGCTGTTCAACGCCCTGCACGCGACCGTGGAGCTGTCGGAGGGGGTCAAGACGCTCACCTTCGAGGTGGCGCTGCACCTGGGCGACAACATGGTGCGCGCGATCTCGATGCAGCCTACCGACGGCCTGGTGCGTGGCGCAGAGGTGCGCGACACGGGTGAGTCGATCAGTGTGCCGGTGGGCGATGTGACCAAGGGCCACGTCTGGAACGCCATCGGCGACTGCCTCAACCTCGCCGAGGGCGAGAAGCTGGAGATCGGCGAGCGCTGGGGCATCCACCGCAAGCCTCCGGCGTTCGCCGACCTGGAGCCGAAGACCGAGATGCTGGAGACCGGCATCAAGGTGCTCGACCTGCTCGCCCCGTACGTGAAGGGCGGCAAGATCGGCCTGTTCGGCGGTGCCGGTGTGGGCAAGACGGTGCTGATCCAGGAGATGATCATCCGGGTCGCCCAGAACTTCGGTGGTACGTCGGTCTTCGCCGGCGTCGGGGAGCGTACCCGTGAGGGCAACGACCTGATCCTGGAGATGGGTGAGGCCGACGTACTGCCCAAGACGGCGCTGGTGTTCGGCCAGATGGACGAGCCGCCGGGCACCCGGCTGCGGGTCGCCCTGGCCGCACTGACCATGGCCGAGTACTTCCGGGACGTACAGAACCAGGAAGTGCTGCTGTTCGTCGACAACATCTTCCGGTTCACCCAGGCCGGCTCCGAGGTGTCCACGCTGCTGGGCCGGATGCCGTCCGCGGTGGGCTACCAGCCGACCCTGGCCGACGAGATGGGCGAGCTGCAGGAGCGGATCACCTCCGTACGCGGTAAGGCGATCACCTCCATGCAGGCGATCTACGTGCCCGCCGACGACTACACCGACCCGGCGCCGCACACCACGTTCACCCACCTCGACGCCACCACCAACCTGGAGCGGAAGATCTCCGACAAGGGCATCTACCCGGCGGTGGACCCGCTGGCGTCCTCGTCGCGGATCCTCGCCCCGGAGTACGTCGGTGCCGAGCACTACGCGGTCGCCTCCGAGGTGAAGCGGATCCTGCAGAAGTACACCGACCTGCAGGACATCATCGCCATCCTCGGTATGGACGAGCTGTCCGAAGAGGACAAGCTGGTCGTCTCCCGGGCCCGCCGGATCGAGCGGTTCCTGTCGCAGAACACGTACGCGGCGGAGCGGTTCACCAACATCCCCGGCTCCTTCGTACCGGTGAAGGAGACCGTGGAGGCGTTCAAGAAGATCGCCGAGGGTGAGTACGACCACTTCCCCGAGCAGGCGTTCTTCATGTGCGGTGGCCTGGAGGACCTGGAGGCCAACGCCGCCAAGCTCGCCAAGAGCTGAGTAGCGTTCAACGGCGAAGGCCGGGCAGCCCTCACGGGCCGCCCGGCCTTCCCCGTTCCCGTGGTGAAAGGCGCAAGCTCAGGCTTGTCACAAAGCGTCGACCCTCGCGTGGTCGGGACATCGGGGACCGCTACACTCGGCGACATTCCCGTCCGAGGCTCACGAGGGGTTCAGGTGGCGAAAACGCTGCACGTCGAGGTCGTCGCCGTTGAGGCGATGGTGTGGTCCGGTGAGGCCGAAGCGGTGTTCGCTCGGACCACCGAAGGTGAGCTGGGTGTGCTCGCCGGCCATGCGCCGCTGCTCGGTCAGCTCGCCGACCCGGGCACCGTACGGATCAAGCTGGCCGGCGGCGAGGAGCTGGCGTACACCGTTGACGGGGGTTTCCTGTCGGTTGACAGCAACGGCGTGACGGTGCTCGCCGAGACCTGTCAGCCCGCCGCCGCGGCAGTAGCCCAGTAGCCAGGTGACGAGACGCCGATGGGGTTCCTGGCAGCCTTGGGGATCGGCGTCCTTGCGCTGTTCACGATCCTGGCGCTGATGCTGGTACGCCGCGCCCTGATCGTCTGGGGTGGCGGCGCGATCGTGATGAACGTACGTCTCTCGGCGCGCTACCGGGGTCGCGGGTGGGCGCCGGGGCTCGGCCGGTTCGTGGGACACCAGCTGCGATGGCATCGGATCTTCAGCCTCTCGATACGCCCGCGGTACGTACTCACCCGCGCCGACGTGGAAGTACGATCCCGCCGGGTCCCCGACGAGACGGAGCTGCTCGCGTTACCCGACGACTGCATCGTGCTCCGTTGTGCCACCAAAGACGGTCAGCTGGACATCGCGATGCGCCAGAGCGCGCTCAACGGTTTCCTGTCATGGCTCGAGGCCGCCCCGCCCGGGGCGGCCTCGCGTCGTATCACGGTCCGGTAGCGGCAGCGCTCCCCGCGCGGCTGGCCCGCCGGCGTTGGGCGCCGGCTAGCGGCCGCCACCTGGCTTCCAGAGCACGTCGCCGCCGGGGTTGGCCACCCGGGCCAGGATGAACAGCAGGTCCGAGAGCCGGTTGAGGTACTTCGCCGGCAGCGGTGCGGTGGCGTCGGGCGCCTGCTCGATCAGCAGCCAGGTGGAGCGCTCGGCACGGCGGGCGAGCGTACGGGCCTGGTGCAGCAGCGCCGCTCCCGGGGTGCCTCCGGGCAGGATGAACGAGTCGAGCTTGCCCAGCCGGGCGTTGAACTCGTCGCACCAGCCTTCCAGCCGGGTGACGTACTGCTCGGTGATCCGCGGCGGTGGGTACGCCGGCTGCTCGACGACCGGGGTGGACAGGTCGGCCCCCACGTCGAAGAGGTCGTTCTGGATCTCGGAGAGCACCGTGCGTACCTCGTCGGAGAGATCGCCGAGGGCGAGTGCCACACCGATCGCGGAGTTGGTCTCGTCGACGTCGGCGTACGCGCCGATCCGGGCATCGGTCTTCGGCACCCGGCTCATGTCGCCGAGCGCCGTGGTGCCGGCGTCGCCGGTCTTGGTGTAGATCCGCGTCAGGTGCACAGCCATGCCGGCCAGCCTACGTGCGGGCGCCCCAGGCCAGATCCGCGGCGCCCGCACGGCTTACATGATCATGCTGGGGTGATCCACTGGACGAGCTGGATGATCACGCCGTTGGGATCCTTCACCTGGAAGAACCGCTCGCCCCACGGTTCGTCCTGCAGGGGCATGGCGAAGGTGACTCCGGCGGCGCGCAGCCGGGCCTCCTCGGCGACGATGTCGGTGACCACCAGGGCGACGATGACCCCTGCGGCGTGCTCGTCACGGAGGCCGTCGGGGAGGGACTTCAGCCCGCGGCGCAGGAAGATCACGTTCATCGCGGCGTCGTCGCGGCCGAGCGAGGCGAACCCGTCGGCCGACATCTCTTCCCGGAATCCGAAGTGGGTGGTGAGGAACGTGCTGGACGCTTCGACGTCGGTGACGTTGAGCGATACCGGCCGCGGCTGCCCGGTCCGGGGGCAGCATCCGGTAGGTGCCGACCGGCTCCCCGGTGGTGTCGTCGCGTACCAGGATGTGGTCGCAGAACTCGTCGAGCGGGTCCACGTCCGTCCCGGCCCGGTCGGAGTCCAGCGCGGCGCCCATCTCCTCGGCGAATACGGCGTACCGCAGCCGCTGCGCGGCACTGATCTCCTCCGGCTCGCTCGCCAGGATCAGTGAGTAGCTGGTCGGGCTGGTGACCGTGAACCGTTCCTTCAGAGTGTCGGCCACGGCGGGTTCGGCGTCGGCGTACACGGCGCTCCTTGGTGTCTAGGCGGCCAGTTCCGCATGGGTACGGAGGATCGGGTAGCGGCCGGCGGGGTGCCGGGCGGCGGCCTCGGCGTACACCCCGAGCATCGCCTCGGCGTACCGCCGCGGGGTGTGGCGG
>JBOGDE010000073.1:0-19269 GCA_050701695.1 Micromonosporaceae bacterium | reverse complement strand
GATGAAGTCCGGTGTCCAGGTGGTGGCTCGCAAGGCGGAGGAGGAGTCGATCCCGGTGTTGGATCGGCGACGACGACAACGCCGCGAGGCGCCGGCTGGGCGCCGGAATTCACAAGCGAATCTCTGGCGCAGGACACTAGGTCGTGCCCGGACACCCAGCGCTTGGCCAGATCGGTGGCGTACCCGTTGAAGGTGGCCGAGTACGCCTGGGAGTCCTCGTACCGCGCCGAGTACGCGGTGGCCGCCTCGTCGAAGGCCCGGTTGGCGAGGTATCCGCACTCCTCGCAGAGCACCAGCCGCAGCTCGCCTCGCGGAAAGTCGCGCGCCGCCTGCGCGTCATCCACCAACAGGCAGCTGTGTACGGGCACCTCCTCCGCAGCGTATCCGGGGGTGCCGCCGGGTGTGCCGCAGGCGGGGCAGACGGTTTCCGGGGTTTCCGTTGTTTCGGTGGCCGCCGATACCCCGACAACCCCGGAAAGGCGGAGCTCTTCGTCGAGGGAGCCCGAGGCCCGCAGTTCGCGGATGCGGGCGATGCGCTGGTAGCGGGAGCCGCCCAGGTCCTCGGCGGTCAGGCCGTACTCCGCGTACCCGGCCGCCAGCTCCTCGGCGCCGCGGCGGACCGTCCACTCGGGAGCGAACCCCAGCTCCTCGGCGATCCGGGAGCAGTCCACCCGGTAGTCACGCTTGTCCGGCCCGGCGCCCTCGGCGAAGCTCACCGTACTGCCGGTGACCACGGAGGCGACGATCTCGGCGACCTCGCGGATCCGGTAGTTCTCCGCGGTCGCCCCGATGTTGTACGCCCGCCCGTGCACCCGCTCCCGGGGCGCGTGCAGCACCGCGAGGAACGCCGCGCAGATGTCCCGTACGTGCACCAGCGGCCGCCACGGCGAGCCGTCGCTGGACAGCAGCACCTGGCCGGTGGTGACCGCGTGGCCCACCAGGTTGTTGACCACCACGTCGCCGCGCAGCCGGGGCGAGACCCCGTACGCGGTCGCGTTGCGCAGGAAGGTCGGCGAGAAGTCCTCGCCAGCCAGCGGCGCGATGTCGCGCTCGGCGTACACCTTGGACTCGCCGTACGGGGTGACCGGCGCGAAGTCGGCGTCCTCGGTGACCGGCGTGTCCCCCTGGCCGGCGCCGTACAGGCTGCACGAGGAGGAGAACAGGAACCGGGGCACCCCGGCGGCCTTCGCGGCGCGCGCCAGCCGTACCGAGGCGAGGTGGTTGATGTCGTACGTGATCTGCGGGTTGAGGTTGCCGAGCGGGTCGTTGGAGAGCGCGGCGAGGTGGATCACGGCGTCGAAGCCCTCGCAATGGGCGGGATTCACGTCTCGCAGGTCGATCCGGTATCGGTCGATCGGCGGCGGAGGTGGACCGAACGTGCATTCTGCGAACAGCCCTGTGTCCAGGCCGACCACCTGGTGGCCCGCCTGTTGCAGAATCGGCGTCAGCACACTTCCGATATAACCGTCATGGCCGGTGACCAGGACGCGCATTACCACCCCCGGGGTCAGGTACTTCAGCGCTCGATCAGCGCGAACACTAAGGCTCTGATTCCGCGCGTGGGCCGTACTGACGGTTTTCTTACTCAGCCGTTTACGGTGCGGATCGGGCGGTGTTCCGTGGGCGGTGCCCGATCGGCGCGAGGCCGGCCGGCCGTCACTCCGTGGAGCTGGATCAGATGCCTGATATGCCGGAATGTCGCCTGTGTGGCCGGCCATTTGGCGGCACCCCCGACGAGACGTTTGTCGACCTCGGGATGTCGCCATTGTGCGAAAGCTACGTACCGGTCGACAAACTGGACGGTCCCGAGACGTTCTACCCGTTGCACGTACGAATCTGCCCGGAATGCCTGCTGGTGCAGCTGCCGGCGTACGTGTCCGGTGAGGACATTTTCTCCGAGTACGCCTATTTCTCCTCGTACTCCGATTCCTGGGTACGGCATGCCCAGCGGTACGCCGAGGCGATGATCGAACGCCGTGGGCTCGGCGCCGACAGCCTGGTGGTCGAGGTGGCCAGCAACGACGGCTACCTGCTGCAGCACTTCCACGCCGCCGGGATCGGCGTGCTCGGGGTGGAGCCGGCGGGCAACGTCGCCGTGGCGGCGCAGGCCAAGGGGATCCGTACCGAGGTGGAGTTCCTGGGCGCCGGCACCGGCGAGAAGATCGCCGAGCGGTACGGCCGCGCGGATGTGGTCGCCGCCAACAACGTGCTGGCCCACGTACCCGACCTGGCCGATTTCGTCGCCGGGCTGGCCGCGCTGGTGAAGCCGGACGGCGTGGTGACGCTGGAGTTCCCGCACCTGTCGCGGCTGATCGAGCAGCGCCAGTACGACACCATCTACCACGAGCACTACTCGTATTTCACGCTGCGCACCGCGGCGCGGGCGCTGGCCGGGGCCGGACTCACCGTGGTCGACGTCGACGAGCTGGCCAGCCACGGCGGCTCGCTGCGCGGCTACGCCCGGCCCGTCGCGGCGGAGGGGGCCGCGGAGCCGTCGCCCGCGGTGACAGCGGTGCTCGCGGCCGAACAGGAAGCCGGGCTGCACACGCTTGCCGGTCACGCCGGATTCGCCGACGCGGTGTACGGGGTGAAGCGGGCGCTGCTGGACTTCCTGCTCACCGCCCGCGCCGAAGGCCGTACGGTGGTCGGCTACGGCGCCCCCGGCAAGGGCAACACGCTGCTCAACCACTGCGGCATCCGGCAGGACCTGATGGCGTACACAGTGGACCGAAACCCGATCAAGCAGGGCAGATTCCTGCCGGGCACCCACATCCCGATCCACCCGCCGGAGCGGATCGCGGCCGATCGGCCGGACTACGTGCTGGTGCTGCCGTGGAATCTGCGCACCGAGATCACCGCACAGCTTTCCTACGTACGGGACTGGGGTGGCCGCCTGGTGTTCCCGATCCCGGCACTCGATATCGAGAATTACGGGCAGGAGGCCGGCTGATGAAGGTCGTACTCTTCTGTGGTGGCTACGGCATGCGGATGCGCGACGGCGTCACCAACGTGCCGAAACCGATGGCGATGATCGGTGACCGGCCACTATTGTGGCATTTGATGCGGTATTACGCCCATTTCGGGCACACCGAATTCGTGCTCTGCCTCGGCTACGGCGCCTCGGCGGTGAAGGACTACTTCCTGCACTACGACGAGACCCGCTCCAACGACTTCACGCTCTCCGGCGGCGGCCGGCACATCGAGCTGTTCAGCACCGACATCGCCGACTGGCGGATCACGTTCGTCGACACCGGGCTCGGCTCCTCGATCGGGGAGCGGCTGCTGCGGGTACGCAAGCACGTCGCCGACGAGCCGATGTTCCTCGCCAACTACGCCGACGTGCTCACCGACGCCCCGCTGCCGGAGATGATCGCGCGGTTCGCCGACTCCGATGCGGTCGCCAGCCTGCTCGCGGTGCCGCCGCAGTCCTCGTACCACGTGGTCGACGTGGACGACGGCGGCACCGTCGCCACGGTCCGGCCGGTCGCCGCGCTGCGGCAGTGGGAGAACGGCGGCTACTTCGTGATGCGCCCGGAGATCTTCGACGTACTGCACGAGGGCGAGGACCTGGTCGACGACGGGTTCGGCCGGCTCGCCGCCGAGGGGAAGCTGACCGCGTACCGGCACACGGGTTTCTGGTGCCCGGCCGACACGCTCAAGGAGCGGGCGCAGCTGGAGGAGGCGTACCAGCGGGGGAGCTGTCCCTGGATGCTGTGGGACGCCAGCCGCCGCACCGTGCCCACCGCTGACGCCGGGCCCAGCGCTGACGCCGTGGGCCTGCCCGCGGCGGCGTGGTGATCCGGGTGGTTCCACTGTGGATAGACGATGTGAACCGGCTGACCGTGCTGGGGGCACATCCCGACGACATCGAGATCGGCGCCGGCGGCACCCTGCTGCGGCTGGCCGCCGCGACCCCGGGGCTGCGCGTGCATTACGTACTGCTCACCGGCGCCGAGGAGCGGGTCGAGGAGGCGCGAGGCGCCGCGCGGGGGTTCCTGCCCGACGCCGAGGTGACCTTCGAGGCGCACCAGCTGCCCGACGGCCGGCTACCGGCGTACTGGGGGGAGGCGAAGCAGATCCTGCAGGACGCCGCCGCCAGCTTCGACCCGGAGCTGGTGCTGGCACCCGCGCTCGACGACGCGCACCAGGATCACCGGACGCTCGCCGAGCTGGTCGCCACCGCGTACCGCGACCACCTCTGCCTGCGGTACGAGATCCCGAAGTGGGACGGCGACCTGGGGCGCCGGCAGCTCTACGTACCCCTCACCGAGGAGCTGATGCGGCGCAAGGTGGAGCTGCTGCACGCCAGCTACCCGTCCCAGAAGTCCCGCGACTGGTGGGATGACGAACTGTTCACCGGACTGGCCCGGGTACGTGGCGTGGAATGCCGCTCCCGGTACGCCGAGGCCTACTCGATCAGCAAGGCGGTGGTGGACCTGTGAACGGTCTGGCGGTGTGTCTGTTCGGGGTGCCCGGGGCCGAGCGCAACCTCGGGGTGGGTGCGCTGCGGGCCTCGGTGATCGCCGGGCTGCGCGAGCGGGTGGCCGACGCCGACATCACGGTCTTCGACGACGGCTGGGGGGTACGCGAACGCGACGGCTTCCGGCTCGCCGGTGCCCGCGACTCGCGCCGCTGGCACCGTCCGGAGAGCTACCGTGCGATGTGGTTCGCGGCGCGGGCCGGGGCGCCGAACTACGCGCTGCGGCTGATCGACGCCGCCGACGCGGTGCTCGACATCAGCGGCGGGGACAGCTTCTGCGACCTGTACGGCCACGCCCGGTTCCGTACCGTCGCCTGGCCGAAACGGATCGCGCTGCTGCGTGGCAAGCCGCTGGTGTTCCTGCCGCAGACGTACGGCCCGTTCCGCAACTCGCGTACCCGGGCCGACGCGGCGAGGCTGCTGCGCGGTGCGGCCGCGGCGTGGGCACGCGACACCGACAGCTACGCCGCGATGGTCGAGCTGCTCGGCGCCGACCACGACCGCTCCCGGCACCGGGAAGGGGTCGACGTGGCGTTCGGGCTGGTCCCTTCGGCGCCGGCCCCGGCGGTGGCCGATCAGATCGAGGAGTTCCTGGCCGCGGGCACCGGCCCGGTGGTCGGGCTCAACGTCTCCGGCCTGCTGGTCACCCGGGGCCGGGACTTCGGGTTGCGCGCGGACCTGGCGCTGGTGGTACGCCGGCTCACCGAGCTGCTGGTCGGGGACGGAGCCCGGGTGCTGATGATCCCCCACGTGAGCACCCCCGGCGGGGTCGACGACGACACCGAGACCAACGGCCGGCTGGCCCGCGAGTTCGCCGCCCGGTATCCGGGCCGGGTCGGGCTGGCGCCGGCCGGACTGGGGCCGCGCGAGGCGAAGTGGCTGATCGGGCGTACCGACTGGTTCTGCGGGATGCGGATGCACGCCACCATCGCGGCGCTGTCGCAGGCGGTGCCGACCGCGTCGATCGCGTACAGCCGCAAGACCCGTGGGGTGTTCGCCTGCCTGGGGCAGCAGCGCCGGGTCGCCGACGCCCGCAACCAGACCACCGACGAGGTGGTCGAGCTGCTGTGGTCGGGCTGGCGGCAGCGCGCCAGCACCGCGGCCGGGTTGGCGCGGCGGCTACCCGAGGTGCTGACCGCGGCCAGTGCGCAGCTGGACCAGATCGTGGCGCTGACCCGGCAGCGGGCCGCCACCAGCCGGATCCCCTGATGCCACGGGTACGTTCCATCGCCGAGGTCGCCGAGCGGCGGCTCTGCACCGGGTGCGGGGTCTGCGCGTACCTGGCGCCGGGGGACTTCACGATGGTCGACGTGGCCGACGAGGGGCGCCGCCCACTGCCGCTGGTGACGATCAACGGGCGCGGCGGCGACGACGCGCTGCGGGCCTGCCCCGGCGTCGGCCTGAGCCACCCGCCGGACGTCGGCGGCCTGCCGGAGCTGCGCGAAGCGTGGGGCCCGGTGCTCGCGGTCTGGGAGGGCCACGCCACCGACCCCGCCATCCGGTACGCCGGCTCCAGCGGCGGCGTCGCGACCGCGCTCGCCGCGTACTGCCTGGAGTCGGCCGGCTTCCACGGCGTGCTGCACACCGTGGCGCGCGCCGACGTGCCGTACCTGAACGGGGTCCAGCTCTCCACCGACACTGACCAACTGCTGGCCGCGACCGGCTCCCGGTACGCCCCCGCCAGTCCCGCCGAGGGTCTCGGCGAGATCGAGTCGGCGCCGGGGGAGTGCGTCTTCATCGGCAAACCCTGCGACGTGGCGGCCGCGTCGGCCGCTGCCGGGTTGCGGCCCGCACTCGCCGCCCGGCTGGGTCTGACGATCGCGATGTTCTGCGCCGGTACGCCGTCGGTGCGCGGCACCCTGGAGATGCTGGACCGGATGGGCGTCGACCCGTCGCGGGTGACCGGGCTGCGCTACCGCGGCAACGGCTGGCCCGGTGAGGCGACCGCGACCACCGACGACGGCACCGAGCACCGGCTGACGTACCAGCAGTCCTGGGGCGAGGTGCTGCAGAAGCACCGGCAGTGGCGCTGCCACCTGTGCGCCGACCACACCGGCGAGTTCGCCGACGTCGCGGTCGGTGACCCCTGGTACGAGCCACCGGACGGCGAGGATCCGGGCCGGTCGCTGGTGCTGGCCCGTACCGAACGCGGCCTGCGGATGATCCAGGCCGCCATCGCCGCCGGCGTACTGACGCTCACCCCCGCCGACCCCGGGGTGCTGCCGGCCTCGCAGCCGAATCTGGAGAAGGGACGCGGTGACGTGTGGGGCCGGGTGGCGACGCTGCGGCTCGCCGGCCTCCCGGCCCCCCGGTACCGCCGGCTCCCGATGTTCCGGCTCTGGCTGCGCCTGCCGCTGGCCCGCAAACTGCGCTCCACCGTCGGTACGCTCCGCCGCATCCGCCGCAAGCACCTCCGCACCCGCGCCACCCTCACCCCGTACCAGCCCACCCACGCGACCGCACCGAAGTAGCGGCCGGCCCGGGAGTTCTAGGCGGCGGGGCGGTCCCGTAGGGACGGCTGGCGGCGGCTCGGGGCGCGGGAGGTGAGGTGCTCCACCACGTACTCGGCGTCGCGGCCGGCACCGCCGACCAGCATCGAGCTGAACGAGTGCTGGAACGACAGCCCGCAGAAGTAGAGCCCCGGCGCCGAGTCGACCACGCCGCGCGATTCGAGTGGCCAGCCGTCCTCACCGGTCACTGGCAGCTTGATCCAGTCGAACTCCTGCCGGAAACCGGTGCACCAGACCACGTTGGCCGGGTCGAGTACCCGCCCGTCGTCCAGCAGCGGCTTGCCGTGGCGTACCCCCGAGACCCGGGCGGTGATCCGCTCCACGCCGGCGGTGGCCAGATCGGCACGCTTGACCCGCAGCAGCGGGCCGCCGTGCGCACGTACGTCGGGTCGCATCTTCCGGCCCATCGGGGTGCTGGTCGTCAACACCCGGGTCCAGGCGAACCAGAGCAACGGGAAGACGGCGCGTACGATCGGCTTCTCGAGTCGGAACGGGATCTGGCCGGTGTCGCGGCCACACAGCACCGTCTCGTGCGAGGCCGCGACCTCGTACGCGATGTCCGAGCCGGAGTGCGACCCACCGACCACCAGCACGGCACCCGGCCGCAGCTGGGCGGGGTTGCGGTACTCGCTGGAGTGCAGCTGCACGATCCCCGGGTCCAGCTCGGTGGCGAAACCGGGCAGGTACGGTGTCCGCCCGAACGTCCCCGAGGCCACCACCACGTTGTCGGCCTCGATGGTGTGGCCGCGGTAGCTGACGAGGTACCGCTCGCCGTCCCGCGACACGTCCTCCACCCGTACCCCGGTGCGCACCGGCAGCGCGAACCGCGTCGCGTACGCCTCGAGGTAGTCGGCCATCTGCTCCTTCGTGGGGTACGACCACGGCGGCGCGGGAAACGGCATCCCGGGCAGCCCGTCGTACCGGGCCGGACTGTAGAGCCGCAGCGAGTCCCACTGGCAGCGCCAGTTGTCGCCGACCCGCTGGTTGGCGTCGAGGATCACGCACCGCCGGCCCTGCCGCGCCAGGTGATATCCCACCGCCAGCCCCGCCTGTCCGGCACCGATGATGACTGTCTCCACGTGCTCCGTACCAGTTCGCATGGCTCCTCCTCCAGTGCTGAGCGATGCCTTCACTGTGTGCTGGCGGGGAGCACGGCGGCTTCGGGAGAACTGCCCAACCGGTGGGTACGCCGGGGATGGGTAATTGTGCGCATCGGCCGCGCGCGGCGCCGGCCGAGAGCGGTGTAGCGCACGTACCAGAAGAGCATCAGCGCCGTGCTGACCAGGTAGAACGAGTGCAGCACCCAGACCGGGCCGGCGGGCAGGTGGAACACGTACACCGAGTGGATCACGTTGCCGAGATTGCTGAGCAGGATGTTGCCGAGGCTGTAGGAGGCCAGATCTCTGGTACGGGCCGCCTTCAGCAGCATCGGCAGCGTGCTCAGCGCGAAGATCGTGGTGGAGACGGCGCCCGCCACGACGGGAAAGCTGATGTCCACGGCCGCCTCCCTCCCACAAGTCCTGTGATCCGGACGTTACGCAGCCACCGTGAGGCATCGCGTCGGGAGAAATCGCCATCCCGCTGTGGAGAGTGGGTAGATCTACGTAGCCGGTCCGGCCAGGCCGTGCTCGAAGGCGTACCCGGCCGCCGCGGTACGCGAGCCGACGCCGAGCTTGGTGAAGATGTTGCTCAGGTGCCGGGCGACCGTCTTCTCGCTCAGGAACAGCTCGGTGGCGATCGCGTGGTTGGTCTTGCCGGCCGCGACCAGCCGCAGCACCTCGATCTCCCGGGGGCTGAGCCCGGACGGCTCCCGCGTCGGTTGCCGGTCGGTGAGCGCGGCGACCCGGCTCAGCTCGGGCGCGGCGCCGAGCTGTTCGAAGACCTGGCGGGCGGCGTCCCACTCCATCACCGCGGTGTCCTCGTCGTGCAGGTCGCGGCAGGCCAGCCCGACCATGACCCGGGTACGCGCCGCCTCGTACGGGGCATCCAGGTCCCGCCACAGCCGCCAGGCCTGGCGCAGCGCCGGCAGCGCCGACTCCGGGTCGCCGTCGGCGAGCAGCACCGTGCCCCGGCTCTGCCCGGCTCGGGCATCCAGGGCGGGCGTACGGTACGCGTCGGCGATCTCCGCCAGCTCGGTGGCGGCCTCCCGCGCCGCGACGAGGTCGTTGGCCGTCACCATGATCTCCACGTAGGCGGGCAGCAGCCGGGAGCGCGTCAACCGGTCGGAGCTCTCGCCGAGCGCCCGCCGGATCGCCGCCACGGCGGAGTCCACCTTGCCCTGCGCCAGCCAGAGCAGCGCGCAGCCGGGTTGGGTCTCCCAGCCGTACTCGCTGGCCCGGCGGTAGCTCTGCTCGGCCTGCGAGAGCTCCCCGCGCAGCCGCTGGAGCTCGCCGAGCTGGTGGAAGGCCATTCCGGCGACGATCTCGCCGTACCCCTGGGTCAGGTATCGGCAGGCAAGCTCGGCTTCCCGTACCGCGTCGGGCCATTCGCCGCCGAGCTGCAGCAGCTCGGAGCGGTGCACCCGGCAGATCCCGGAGTACGCGCCGGTGAACTGTGGCCGGTCGTCGCACCAGAGGTTGAGCGCGGTGGTCCACTCCCGGGCTCGCCGTACCTCGTGCACCTCGTGACAGGTGGCGATGGTGCTGCAGTAGATCCATCCGGTGACCCGGGGCGTGGTCTCGCCCGCGGTGATCGCCAGCATCGCCTCGTCGAGCAGCGCGAGCCCCTCACCGAGTCGGTCCTGCTTGATCCGGACCCGCCCCTGGATGTGGGTGGCGACGGTGACCAGATCCGCGTCCTCACCCTGCCGGCCCAGCTCGGCCGCTCTGGTGGCGGCGGCGTACGCGGCCGGGTAGTCGCCGGCGCGGTCCAGTCGCTCGGCCTCGGGAATCAGCAGGTAGCCGTGCCCCGGGCAGTCCGGCTCCGACTCGGCCCTCCGCTGGGCCCTGGCGAGCCAGCCTCCCGCGTGCGCGAACTCGCCCCGGAACACCAGTATGTCGAACAGCCAGTAGGCGCACCGCAGCGCGTCGTTGATCTCGCCGGCGTCGACGTGGCACTGGTACGCGCGCTGCATCGCCTGGGCGGCCTCGGTGCCGCGCCCGAGTACCTGGGCTGTCTCGCCGAGCCGTTCGAGGTCGTCGATCCCGAGTGGGGTGACGGCGTCGACCGCCGTGAACCCCTCCAGCGCCTCGGCCCACGCCTCCTGTCGGTGCGCTTTGCGCGCCTGCTCCAGCTCCGCGGTCACGTCCATCGGTACGCCTCCAGCCGGGACGAGGATGCCCCGGTTCCCCTATTCCACCCTCAATCCGCCCAAGCTGTCTGTAGTACGCCCGGTCAGCCATGATCCGATGGTCGGCTGAGTCCCGGCTGGGCTCTCCAGGAAACTTCAATCGGCGGGTACGCCAGTCGCGGCGTACCGGAGGGCGTGGGCGAGCTGGGCCCCCGTCGGGGTGCCCTTGGGGTCGACCAGCCACTGGCCGACGATGCCGATCAGCAGCGCGTAGTAGAAGCCACCGACCACCTCGGCCTGCTCCGGGTCGGTCTCCGGATCGATGCCGCCCAGGATGCCGGCCAGCCCGAGCCGGGCCTGGTGCGTCGCACCGGCGAAGTAGTCGCGGATCTCGGGGGAGTGCTCCACCTGGGCGAAGATCTCGAAGTTGGCCGCCCAGAACGTACGGCTGCCCTCCAGCGACTCGATCACCGTCTGCCAGACCTGCTCGAAGCGCTTGGTGGGCGTGGCGTCGCGGTCGAGCGTGGACAGCCTCGCCGCCAGCTGCTCGCCCCACTCGCCGACCGACTCGAACAGCGCGGCGTTCATCAGGGCTTCCTTCGACCCGTAGTGGTAGCCGATCGCGGCCAGGCTCACCCCGGACGCCTGCGCGATGTCGCGGGCCGTGGTGCGGATGTATCCCTTCTCGCGGAAGCAGCGCTTGGCGCCTTCGAGCAGCGCTTCCCGGTTTCCCATGCCTGGGATGCTACCTGGCCTCGTACAAACGTCTCGCACGAACGTCTCGCACAAGCGTCTTGTACAACTGTACTAGACAGGTGTCTGAGACGTTAGTACAGTCGGCGCCATGACTGCGACCATCGATACCCCGGCGCCGCCGACCACACCGCGACGTACCCCCCGCAAGCGCGGCTGGTGGCGGCAGGTCTGGGTGGTGCCGCTGCTGATGGTCGCGGCGCTGTTCCTCGCGTTGGCGGTGCCGCCGTACCTGACCGGGGACCGTGCCCTGTCCCGGGTGCCGACCCACGACGAGCTCGCCTGGTACTACCCGGTGCTGGTGGCGCACATCGTCTTCGGCTCGATCGCACTGGTCACCGGTGCGTTTCAGGTGTGGCCGTGGTTCCGGGGCCGGTTTCCCGTGGCGCACCGCTGGATGGGGCGGGCGTACTTCTTCGCGGGGGTCTTCCCGGCCGGCGTCGGCGGACTGCTGATCGCGCCGCTGTCCAGCACCGGGCTGGCGTCCCAGTTCGCCAACACCACCATGGCGGTGCTCTGGCTGCCGATCTCCATCGCCGGTTACCGGATGGCGCGCCAGCGCCGGTACGTCGAGCACCGCCGCTGGATGCTGCGCAGCTACGCGCTGACCACCGCGATCGTGTTCAACCGGTTGTGGGGCACCATGATGCTGATCCTGTTCGCCCCACACCTCTTCGACGCGCCCGAGACCGCCGGCGGGTTCATCGACGCCGGCGACCACGTCGCGATGACCGCGATCGGGATCGCCAACTGGCTGAGCTGGATCGTCAACCTGCTGGTCGTCGAATGGTGGCTGGAGCGTACGGACTTCGCCCGCAAACACCGCGCCCGCCGCGCCGCCACCACGGCCTAGGCGTCCCCCTGCCACGGACAGAGCGGTTTGGCTGCAGCGGCTGGATGTCCCGCTGCCTGAAGCCGGAGCCGGATTGGACGCCGTGATCGACGACCTCACACAGGTGGTGATCCCCCAACGGCTCGCGGATCGGCGAGCCCGGGTTCAGTGGCTTCGTTACCACTGGGCCGACAACCTCGGCCGTGGCGGCCTGGCTCGCGGCTGGGTCGGCCGGTGGCCAGCGGTATCTGGTGCAGGCGTTCAACACGCTTGAACGGGTCGGACTGGCGTGGCTGGCCGACCTGTGCGGCGTACCCGCCGGTTATCAGGGCGTGTTATCCAGCGGTGGCTCCACGGCAAACCTGGTGGCGCTCGGCGCCGCCCGGCAGTGGGCGTACGAGCAGCGCGGGATCGACGTGTCCCAGGACGGCTGCCGAGCGGCGTGACAGCTCGGATCTACGCCTCGGAGCAGGCGCACCACACGATCCAGCGCTCGGCCGGCGTTCTCGGGCTGGGCCGGGGCGCCGTACGGCTGGTGCCCTGTGACGCCGGGCAACGCATCGACGTGGCCGCGCTGGGCGAGGCGATGTCGCGGGATCGCCGGGACGGCGTCGTCCCGGTCGCCGTGGTGGGCATCGCCGGCAGCACGGACACCGGCGCCATCGACCCGCTCGACGACGTCCTGGAACTCGCGCGGCGGCACGGCGCCTGGTTCCACGTGGATGGCGCGTACGGCCTGATCGCGGCTGCCTCACCGCGGTTCCGCCCCCGGCTGGCCGCAGTCGCCGAGGCCGACTCCGTGATCGTCGACCCGCACAAGTGGCTCGCCACCGGCCTGGGCTGCGGGGCGACGTACGTGCGTGATGCCGGGCCGCTGCTGCGAGCGTTCACCCAGGGTGAGGCCGCCTATCTGGAGGGCAGCTTCCACGCCGATGAGGACAGCGCCGTCGCGCAGTTCGACAGCATCGGAGTGCCGTACGCGGACATGGGGGTGGAGCTGTCTGCGCCAAGCCGCGGGGTGCTGGTGTGGGCCGTGCTTCGCGAGCTGGGCCGCGCGGGCGTCGCTGCTCGGGTCCAGCGGCACGTGGGCTTCGCGCGCCACCTGGCCGATCGGGCCAGGGCGCACCCACGGCTGGAGTTGCTGCTGCAGCCGGAGCTGTCAGTCGTCTGCTTCCGATACACCGCCGACGACGCGGTCAACCGCGCGATCCTGCGGCAGCTGACGGGGTCCACCGCTACGGTGCCCTCCTCGACGGTGGTCGACGGGCGGCTGGCGATCCGGCCGTGCTTCATCAACCCGCACACTGAGCTGGCCCACGTCGACGCGCTGGTCGACAACGTCATCGCCATCGGGGACGACCTCACGGCGTCGTACCCCTAGGCGACCGGCTTGCCGGTGTCTTTCCAGACGTTGCTGGCGGCCCAGGTGATGCCGGGGGCGCTGTGGCCGGCGACGGGGCCGTACCGGGCGTTGTCGACGAAGGTGTTGTTGCGGAACACCACGTTCGAGCAGGTGATATCGGGTCGGAAGTTGATGGTGTAGTTGCCGCCGGTGAACAGGTTGTGCTCGACCAGCATGTTCCGCACCGCGGGGCCTGTGGTGGAGCCCAGCATGATCGCGGCGTTCATCGGGTCGCCGGTGCTGGTGTTGTACGCCTCCAGCGTGTTGTGCCGCACGATGACGTCCTCGGCCCCGGTGGTCTGCAGCGCGTCGTTGTGGCTGCCCGGGAGCCGGGCCAGGTGGTGGATCCAGGAGTCGTACACCCGGGTCCGGCTGGCCAGCCGGGGACCGTCCTCGACGTTGCGGATCTCCACCCGGCGCAGTGTGTAGTCGCCACAACACAGCGCCGCCGACACTCGTCCCGAGCCGTCGATCTCGGTGTCCTCCACCAGCAGGTTGCTGCTGCCGTCCCAGGTGCGGATCGCGAACGTGTCCCGGTTGCAGACGATCCGGGAGTTGCGGATCACCACGTTGTCGGCCTTGATGTCGACGCACCCGTTGATCGCGAGCCCGTCGAGCACCCGGCCGTTGGTGGTGACGGTGATGCTGCCCGAGGCGCGCAGCGACTTCCCGGACGGTACGCCGGTGTTCGACGCGTTCGGCCACCCGGCGTACGCCGGAGGCGAGCTGCCCGCCGGTGGCGTCGGGCTGGCCGACGGGCCGGGGGCGGTGTGCGAGCCGCCCGGTGTCGGGGTCGGCGACGGGGAGGGCGCGGGTTGCTCGTCCAGCGCGTCGCCGACGTTGACCGGCTTGCCGTTCCAGAACGAGTCGACGATCGTCGCCGGGCTGGTGGGGCTGTAGAGGAAACCGTTGCGGCAGCCGTACACGTGGACCCGGCGTGCGGTGTAGTTGCCGAACACCAGGCCGTTGGTCTTCGCCGCTCCGCAGCGCACCACGGAGTCCTCGATGACCGTGCCGTCGGCGCCGTCGAAAATCCGGATCGAGTGGTATCCGGCGTACCGCACCTCGGTGTTTTGCACCCGTACGTTGTCGGCCTTGATGTGGAGGTATCCGCGTATCGACTGCCCGTCGACGACGGTGCCGGGCCGGGTGATGACGAGATTTCCGGTCGTGGTCAGGCCGAGCACTCCGAGCCCTACCGCGGGGCCGCTCAGGACAACGCCGAGGGCGCCGAACGCGAGCAGCAGACCGAGGAGCGAGGCGGCGGAGAGGCGCCGGTGACGTGGTGCTCGGTCCACGTGCCTTCCGCTGTTCACGCAGGCTCCTTCTGGCTGCAGGGGCATCGAACGCGCCGACCTCACGTCGACCGCGCCGACCCTAATAGGAATCACAAATAGATCACAAGCGGGCTTCGGACACCTGAAGCGCGAAAAACGCGAGTGATTACCAGGAAATTCTGCGAGGGTACGCGGAGCGGTAAGTTTTGTCCGTTGATTCGCATGATCTAATACGGCACCGTAATCCAGAAAGATTAGCGCCATATCGTCCGACATATCCGGACGGTGCGCCGCTGGTGCCGCCGTACCCCGGAGCGATCTGGGGGTCCGCGCGCGCCGCGGAGCCGAAGCAGCGAAGATGGATGGCATGGAGATCGCGTACACCCGGTCCGGGACCGGCGTACCGCTGGTGTTGTTACATGCGTTCCCGCTCTCGTCGCTGATGTGGGCGGCGCAGCGGGGCGGGCTGAGCCGTTCGGCCGACGTGCTCACCCCCGACCAGCGGGGTTTCGGGGAGTCGGCGGGGCCGGACGTGCTCGACGGCGTACCGGCCGACCTGAACCAGGTCGTCGACGACCTGGTACGCCTGCTCGATCAGCTCGAGCTGCGCGAGGTGGTGCTGGGCGGGCTGTCCATGGGTGGGTACGTCGCACTGGCGTTCGCCCGGCGTTACCCCGACCGGCTGCGTGGCCTGCTGCTCGCCAACACCAAGGCGAGCGCGGACCCAGCCGACGCGGTGGCCAACCGGCTGCGGATCGCCGAGGCGGTGGAGCGGGCGGGCAGCAGCGAGCCGCTGCTCACCGAGGTCTTCCCCAAGCTACTGGCCCCCGACGCCGACCCCGGGCTGGCGCAGACCGTACGCGAACAACTGCTGCAGGCGCCGCCCGCCGCGGTGGCCTGGGCGCAGCGCGCGATGGCCGCCCGGAGCGAGACCCGCGACGTGCTGGTGAGGCTGCGGGTGCCGGTGCTGGTGGTGTGCGGTGAGGCGGACGCGTTGATGGCGCGTACCGAGTCCGAGGCGATGGCGAACGCCGCCTGGGACGCCGAGCTGGTAGAGATCCCGGGCGCCGGTCACCTCAGCGCGCTGGAGGCGCCGCGCGAGTTCAACGCCGCGGTCGACGGCCTGCTCAAGCGCGTCTGACCCGCGCGGCGGCGCTCAGCGGGCCGGCGCTCAGCGGGCCGGCGCACGGCGGGTGGGCGCTCAGTGGGTGGGCGCTCAGTGGGTGTTCTGGCGGGGGAAGACCACTTCGCGCACGATCAGCTGGATCGCCGCGGTCGCCGGGATGGCGATCAGGACCCCGACCACGCCCAGCAGCCCGGCGCCGATCAGCACGCCCAGGATCGCCGCCAGGTCCGAGACCTGGGTGGTACGCCGCATCACCCGGGGGTAGATCACCCAGTTCTCCAGCTGCTGGTAGAGCACGATGAACACCAGCGCGGCGATCGCCACCGGGACCGAGACGGTGAGTCCGACGAGGGTGAGCACGATCCCGCCCAGAGTGGCCCCGACCTGCGGGATCAGGCCCAGGATCGCCACCAGCAGCGCCAGCGCCAGCGCGTACGGGATGCCGACGACCAGCATGAACACCAGTGAGGTGAGCCCCGCCAGACCGGCGATCAGCAGCGAGCCGACCATGTAGCCGCCGACCTTGTCGAGGATCGCGTCGCCCAGCAGCCGGGCCCGGGGCCGTCGCGAGGCCGGCACCAGCCGGTACGCGCCCTCCTTGATCCGGTCGAACGCGGCCAGGAAGTACAGCGTCAGCACCGCGACCGTGACCACGTTGAACACCTGGCCGAACACCAGGGTGGCACCACTCAGCACCCCGCCCAGCGCGACCGTGACGTTGGCCGCGGTGAATGCGTCCTCGACGGTGCCGATGATGTCGTACCGCTCGTTGATCTGCCGGATCGACTCCGCCTCGCGCAGCTGGTCCAGGTAGCCCGGTACGGCTTCGAGGAATTCGAGGGTCTCGGTGATCAGGGGCGGGATCACCGCGAGCAGCCCGCCGCAGCCAACCAGCAGCCCGCCGAGGGCGATCACGGTCACCGCCACACCCCGGGAGAGCCCCCACCGCTGCATCCTGGTGACCGCGGGGTTCAGCCCGATCGCGAAGAATCCCGCCACCACGATCAGCACCAGCCACGACCAGACCCGCTCCAGCCCCAGGTAGCCGATATAGGCCACCGCGAACCCGAGCCCCGCCAGCAGCCCCACCAGGAACGGCGACTGCCGCAGCGGCCCGCCCGGCTCCCCGTACGGCGGTGGCGGCTGCTCGGTGCTTTCCTCAGTGGACCCGGGCGCGGTCTGGTCCGCGGGCTCCGCCGCGTCATCGGCGGGTCCCGCAGCACGGTCCGCCGGATCCGGTACGCCCTCGGTCATTAGTCGCGGCGCGGCCAGCCCGCGGCCGCTTCCTGCTCGTCGCCTTCCCGGTCGCCGGCCGCGCCGTCGTCGCCGGTGTCGTCCGCAGCGTCCTCCGCCTGAGGAGGAGTGGCGCTCATTGCCTGCGACCGGTACGGCCGGGGGCGCGACTCCCGCGCGTCGGAAGCCTGCCGTGGGGACGGCCGGCCACGGTTGGCCTTGGTCTCGTCCTCGGGCACCGGTTCAGCTCCGGCCTCCTCGGCCTCCGCCGTGACCTCGTCGGCGGCCACCGGCTCGACGCGGGTCTCGGCGTCGGGCTCGTCGTCGAGGTCATCGTCCAGCAGCGCCGCTGAGCCACCGGTGAGCCGGGCCACGGTCTCCTTCAGCTGCCGCAGGTCTCGGCGGATCTCCCGACGCTGTGCCTCCAGCTCGGTGACCTTGCGCTGCGCCTCGGCGACGATCCGTTCGCTGTGGGAGCGGGCCTCGGAGAGGATCCCGTCGGCTTCCTGCCGCGCGGTGTCGGTGGTCTGCCGGGCACGCTCGTCGGCCTGGGTCTTGATCTGCGCGGTCTGCTGCTCGATCTGGGCGCGGATCTCGCCGGCCTGCGATTCGGCCTCTCCGCGTAGCCGCTGCACCTCCTGCTCGGCCGCCTCGCGCACCTGCTGCGCGTGCTGTTCGGCGTCGGTACGCAGCTTCTCCGCGTCCTGGCCCGCGGTGGCACGCAGCCCGTGCAGCTCGGCGTCGGTCTGCTCCCGCAGCGAGTTCACCTCGAAGTTCGCGGCGGTACGCAGCTCGGCGACCTCCTGCTCGGTGGTCGTCACCAGAGTCTTGGCGTGCTGCTCGGCGTCGGCGCGCAGCTGCTGGGCGTAGTTGGCGGCCTCGTCGCGGATCTTCTTGGCCTCGTCCTGGGCGATACGGCGCAGGTTGTTGGCCTGTACCTCGGCCTCGGTGCGCACCTTCTTGCCGTGCTGGGCCGCCTCCTCGTACGCCCGTTCGGCGTCCCGGTGCAGCCGCTGCACCTGGGCGGTCTTCTCCGCCACGTACGCGTCCACCTTGGCGCGCCGGTCGGCGTCGGCGCGCTCCTCCTCCGCCCGCCGGCTGGCCAGCGCCGTCTCGAAGTCCTTGCGCGCCTTGCCGGCCTCGTGGCTGGCCTTGCCGAGGATGGTCGCGGCCTCCTCCCGCTGCTGGGAGGCTTCGGCGTCGGCGCGCTTCTTGAGGAAGTCGGCCTCCTCCTCGGCGAGGGTGAGGATCTGCTCCACCCGGGCGCCGAGGTGCCGGTACGACGCGCGGTCGGTGTTGACCGACCGGCGCCGCAGCTCGGCCAGCTCCGCCTGCAGCTGCTGTACCTGGGCCGCCAGGCCCTGCGCCTGACCGAACACGTCGTCGCGTTCGGCGAGCAGCGCGGCGTTCTCGGTGAGCAGTTGGGTCAGGTACCGGTCGACCTGTTTGCGGTCGTATCCCCGGAGTGCCAGCTCGAAGTCGGGACTGCCGGTGGAGCCGGTGCCGAGGTTGAACAGGCCGTGGTCAGCGCTCTGCGACATGGACACATCCTCACACGACGCGTCCCGCCACGCTCAGGTGCCTCGGCGTGGCGGGACGCATAACGCAGTCGTACTCGTAACTTTCTTCGATCCTCACTGGCGAATCACCCGGACGTCACCGCCCGGTCTCACCGCTAGCTGCTGGCGCTGACGTCGGAGTCCTTCTTGCCGGAGTCCTCGGACTTCGCCTTGCCGTTGTCGGCCGTCGGGATCGCCGCCGCGGCGCCCGGCATGATGCCGCCGAGCATCTCGCGGAGCTGACCCAGCTGCGCGGTGATGGCGTCGCGCTGCCGGCCGAGGTCCTCGACCTCGCGCCGGGCGGTCTGGGTGGTGTCCTCGGCGCTGGAGCGAGCCTCGGAGAGCAGCCGCTGCGACTCGGCACGCGCGTCGGCGACGGTCTTGTCGGAGAGCGCCTTGGCCTTCTCGATGGTCTCGCGGGAGGACAGCTCGGCCTCGGCCCGCCGGGCCTCGGCACGCGCCTCGATCTCCTTGGCTCGCTCGCCAGCGGTGCGGGCGCGCTGCTCGGCTTCCGAGACCAGCTTCTGCGTGGCGGCGACCGCGGAGGTGTGCCGCTCGGACTCTTCCCGCTCGGCGGTCTCACGCCGCTCGGCGAGCTCGAGCGCGAGGCTCTGCAGCTCCTTGTCGCGCTTCTCCTTGGCGTCGTTGTAGAGCTTCGCCGCCTCGGCGCGCTTCTCCTCGGCCTCACGCATCGCCTTGGCGCGCAGCTGGGTGATCTCCCGCTCCGCGGTGGCCCGCAGCGTGGCGACCTCCCGCTCGGCGGTCGCCTTGTTCTCGGCGACCTCGTGTGCGGTGGCCGAACGCAGCTGCTTGGTCTCGCGGTCGGCGTCGCCGCGCAGCGTCTCGGCCTCGCGGCGGGCGGCGACCC
>JBOGDE010000072.1:0-19361 GCA_050701695.1 Micromonosporaceae bacterium | reverse complement strand
CCAGACGACGCCCGGCGGCGTTGTCGGTTCACCCGGATACAACCCCGGTATCCGGGCAAACCTCCGCCTTGCCGGATCGCCGCCTGGACTCCGCCTCGCTCGACCCGGAGTTCCCGAACAGGGTCTCACAGCTCATCGAGTGTCTCGGCGAGCAGGTCCAGAGCCGCGCCGACCGCACCGGCGCGTACCGCCGCCCGGTCCCCGGTCAGCCGCAGCCGGGCCGAACGCACACCGCCGGGACCCGCCAGGCCGAGCCACACCGTGCCGGGCGGTTGCCCACCGTGCGCGTCGGGGCCGGCGACACCGGTGGTGGCGAGCCCCCAGGTGGCACCGCACCGGGTCCGCACTCCGTCCGCCAGCGCCTCGGCCACGGCGGGATCGACCGGCCCACGCGCGGCCAGCAGCGCCTCCGGGACGCCCAGCAGTGTGTGTTTGACCTCTACCGTGTACGCCACCACACCGCCCCGGAACACCGCGCTGGCGCCGGGCACGTCGACGACCGCCGCCGCCAACGCACCACCGGTCAGCGACTCGGCGACCGCCAGCGTCTGTCCGCGCTGCTTCAACCGCGCCACCAGCGCCATCGCGTTCGGACCGGCGGCCGGTACGCCACCAGCTGACACCCGCTACCGCCCGGCGTCGCGGCGCAGCCGCCAGGCCCGCAGCGCGTAGTCGAAGCCGGTCACCACGGTCACCAGTAGCGCGGCGGCCATCACCCAGGAGGCCACCCCGGCGAGCGGATCGGGCAGCGGCAGCAGATACCAGACGATCGCGGTGATCTGCAGCCCCGTCTTCAGCTTGCCTCCCCGGCTGGCCGCGATCACGCCGTACCGGATCACCCAGAACCGGATCAGCGTCACGCCGATCTCGCGTACCAGGATCAGCACGGTGACCCACCACGGGACCATGCCGTACCCGGAGAGCAGCACCAGTGCGGAGCCGATCAGCGCCTTGTCGGCGATCGGATCGGCGATCTTCCCGAACCGGGTCACCTGGTCCCACGCCCGCGCCAGCCAGCCGTCCATGAAGTCGGTGGCCGAGGCGATCCCGAACGCGACGGCCGCGGCGATCCGCCAGGCGGCGTTGGTCATCTCGGAGGCCACCACCAGCCAGGCGAACACCGGCACCAGCACCAGCCGCAACACGGTCAGCGCGTTGGCGGCGTTCATGGTGGAGGTGGCGGCCGGCGGCGTGGTCACGGGTCGAGCACCTCGGCTTCCAGGTCGACGCCGTCGCTACCGGTCACCCGGGCGCGTACCAGATCACCGACCTGCAGCGCGCGGGCGCCGACCAACGTGGTGGAGCCGTCCACCTCGGGTGCCTGGTGCGCGGCGCGGCCCTCGATCACCCCGTCGGTCTCGGACTCGACCAGCACCTTGACGATCTCGCCGATCCGCTCGGCCGCCCGGTCGGTGACCAGCTCGTCGGCGAGGATGCCGAACTTCGTGTACCGGCGCTGGACCGTGTCACGGCGTACCTTGCCGGGCAGCGTCGCGGCCTCGGTGCCGTCCTCGTCGCTGTAGGCGAACACCCCGATCGCGTCCAGCCGGGCTGAGGTCAGGAACCGCTCCAGCTCCGCGACGTCCGCCCGGGTCTCCCCCGGGAAACCCACGATCACGTTGGTACGGGCACCCGCGGCCGGCGCCAGCTCGCGTACCGACGCGAGCAGCTCAAGGAACCGGTCGGTGGAGCCGAAGCGGCGCATCCGGCGCAGCACCGGCTCGCTGGAGTGCTGGAACGACAGGTCGAAGTACGGCGCCACCCCCGGCGTGGTGGCGATCGCCTCGATCAGCCCGGGGCGGGTCTCGGCCGGCTGCAGGTAGCTGACCCGGACCCGGAGAATGCCGGCTGTCGCCGCCAGTTGGGGCAGCAGCTTCTCCAGCAGCCGCGGATCGCCCAGGTCCTTGCCGTACGAGGTGGAGTTCTCGCTGACCAGCACCAGCTCCTTTACACCCTGCCGCGCCAGCCACTCCGCTTCGGCCAACAGCTCGTCGGGGGTACGCGAGACGAACGCGCCGCGGAAGGACGGGATCGCGCAGAACGAGCACCGCCGGTCACATCCACTGGCCAGCTTCAGCGAGGCGACCGGGCTGGCGTCGAGCCGTTGCCGCAGCACCTTCAGGTGCGCCGGCGCACGGTCATCGGTGGCCGCGTGCCCCGGCACCACCACACCAGATCCGGAGCGCTCCACCGGGGAGATCGGGAGCAGTTTGCGCCGGTCGGTGGGGGTGTGCGACTCGATCGTCTCGCCGGCCAGGATCGCGTCCAGCCGCGCGCCCATGTCGGGGTAGTGGTCGAAGCCGAGTACCGCGTCGGCCTCGGGCAGCTCCTTGGCGAGGGTGTTGCCGTACCGCTCAGCCATGCAGCCGGTGGCGACCACCTTGGCGCCGGTGTCGGAGGCGGCGAGCAGGGTGTCGATCGACTCCTGCTTCGCCTCGGCGACGAAGCCGCAGGTGTTGACCAGCACCACGTCAGCGCCCTCGCCGTCGGTGGTGACCTGCCAGCCACCACCGGTCAACCGCGCGGCTAGCTCCTCGGAGTCGACTTCGTTGCGCGCGCAGCCCAGGGTGAGCAGCGCGACGCGGCGGTTTTCCGGGGTACGGGATTCAGGCACTGGCACCCACCGAGGGTACCCGCCCGTCACGTACCACCACCGGGTGCTGTGCGGCGCACTACACGCTGGCCCGCACTACTGGCCGGCGCAGTTGTTCGGTGCGGCGGTGCCGGCGAACCGGTCGGCCATCCACAGCGTCGCCGCCGGCACCGCCTCGATGTATGCGGTGACGTGCTCGCCCGGGTAGTCCTGCCACTGCACCGTCGCGCCGTTGCCGCACCACTCGGTTCGCAGCACCGCCGCCTGGTCGTACGGGACCAGCTCGTCGATCAGCCCGTGGTAGAGGTAGATCGGCATCGCCGGTTTCACGTCGCCGCCGAGCCGATTCTCGGTGAGCCGGGCCTGCCATTCCGGGGTGTCCAGCGGGTTGCTGGTGGTGTAGTCGGAGATCTTCTTGAAGGCGTACTTGGCGGCGGCCTCCTCCACGCAGAGGTTCTTGCCGTCCTCCATCGCGGCGCGCCCGGCGTCGTTGAGGTATTTCTCCAGGTCCAGCTCCGGGTACGCGCTGTCCTGCCCGAGCGCCGCGGCGAACATCAGCGCCGAGAACGGCCCGCCGTCGACGTCGTCGACGATGCTCAGCAGATCCGCCGGTACGCCACCCGGCGCGGCGCCCTTGATCGCCAGCTCCGGCGCATAGCTGGCGGCCTGCTGCGCCGCCCACGCGGTCGACTGGCCGCCCTGGGAATACCCCCACAGTCCGACCGGCGCGTCCGGCGAGAGCCCGGCACCGGGCAGCCGCATCGCCGCCCGCGCCGCGTCCAGCGCCGCACGCCCCTCGGAGATCCCGACGGTGTACGTGTGCACGCCCGGCGTACCGAGCTTCTCGTAGTCGGTGACCGCGACCGCCCAGCCCTGCTGCAACAGGCCGCTCATGACGCCGGCCTCCTGCTCCGTACCGCGGGGGAGCTTGTACGACGGCGCGCACTGGTCGCCCATCCCGTGGGTGCCGATCGAGTACGACACGACTGGCCGCGGACCGGGGCCGGGCCAGGCGCTCTTCGGCACCAGGATCGAGCCGGAGACCGCGATCGGCTCGCCCAGCGCCGAGGTCGACTGGTAGAGGATCTTCCACGCGTCGGCCTGGATCGGGATCAGCTTCGCCGGGTCGAGGTACGCGGTGAACGGCTCCGCACTGATCACGTCACCCGGCGCGGCCGCCGCTCTGGGGCCGCGTTTCGGAGTCTGCTGCGCGGTGGCGTACCCACCGAAGAGAGCGAGCGCGGCGCAGACCGCGACGAGCACGACGAGCTTGCGGGAACCGAGCCGACTCATGACGCCCCCAGGGCCGAACCTTACCGATGAGTAAGGTTGATACAAACCATCTCGGCCCGATTTGTCAACAACCGGTAACGGGATTTCACCCGTCGCCGCGCAGCCCCGCCAGCACCTCTTCCAGCTCGTCGGGCCTGATCAGTACGTCGCGCGCCTTGGAGCCCTCGCTCGGGCCGACCACGCCGCGGCTCTCCATCAGGTCCATCAGCCGGCCCGCCTTGGCGAACCCGACCCGCAGTTTGCGCTGCAGCATCGACGTGGAACCGAACTGGGTGGAGACCACCAGCTCGACCGCCTGCAGCAGCAGATCCAGGTCGTCGCCGACGTCCTCGTCGACCTTCTTCTTCGTCTCGGCGGCGACGGTGAGCACGTCCTCGCGGAACTCCGGCTCCCGCTGGTCCTTGCAGAACTTCACGATGTCGTGGATCTCGGGTTCGCTGACCCAGGCGCCCTGCAGCCGGATCGGCTTGCTCGCCCCCATCGGCAGGAACAGCCCGTCGCCCCGGCCGATCAGCTTCTCCGCACCCGGCTGGTCCAGGATGACCCGGGAGTCGGCCAGGCTGGAGGTGGCGAAGGCCAGCCGCGACGGTACGTTCGCCTTGATCAGACCGGTCACGACGTCCACGCTCGGGCGCTGTGTGGCGAGCACCAGGTGGATGCCGGCGGCCCGCGCCAGCTGGGTGATGCGTACCACGGCGTCTTCCACGTCGCGCGGCGCGACCATCATCAGGTCGGCCAGCTCGTCCACGATCACCAGCAGGTACGGGTACGGCCGGTATACCCGCTCCGAGCCCGGCGGCGCCTTGATCTGCCCGTTGCGGACCTTCTTGTTGAAGTCGTCCACGTGCCGTGCGCCGTTGGCGGCCAGGTCCTCGTACCGCATGTCCATCTCGCGGACCACCCACTGCAGCGAGTCCGCCGCCTTCTTCGGGTTGGTCACGATCGGGGTCACCAGGTGCGGGATCCCCTCGTAGCTGGTCAGCTCCACCCGCTTCGGGTCGACCAGCAGCAGGCGTACCTCTTCCGGGGTGGCGCGGGACAGGATCGAGACCAGCAGCGCGTTGATGCAGCTGGACTTGCCGGCGCCGGTGGCGCCCGCGATCAGGATGTGCGGCATCTTCGCCAGGTTCGCCGCGACGTACCCGCCTTCGATGTCCTTGCCGAGCGCGGCCAGCATCGGGTGGTGGTCGGAGGTGGCGGCCCGGCTGCGCAGCACGTCGCCCAGGGAGACATCCTCCCGGTCGGTGTTCGGGATCTCCACACCCACCGCGGACTTGCCGGGGATCGGGCTGATGATCCGTACGTCCGGCGACTTCACCGCGTACGCGATGTTACGGGAGAGCTGGGTGATCCGCTCCACCTTCACGCCGGGGCCGAGCTCGACCTCGTACCGGGTGACGGTCGGGCCACGCGTGAAGCCGGTGACGGCGGCGTCCACGTTGAACTGTTCGAAGACCTCCTGCAGCGCCGCGATCACCTCGTCGTTGACCTTGCTGCGGCTCTTCGCCGGCGGACCCTGCTTCAACATCCGCGACGGCGGCAGCTTGTAGTCGCCTTCGGCGGCGGTCAACGCGAGCTGTTCGGCACGGGTCGGTTGCGGCGTGTGGTCCGGTGGCGGCTTGCGCTCGTCCGCCTTCCTCGGGATCGGTACGGTCAGGTGCGGCTCGACGTCGCGTACCACCGCACCTTCGATGTCCTCGGGGTCGGTGCCGGCCAGCGCGGCCTGCCGGCGGCGGGAACCACCGCGCCGCAGCCGGGCAGGGGGCGCTTCTTCCTCCTGCTCCTCCGGCTCCTCCTCGGCGGGGGTACGCCCCAGCGCCAGATCCCGCAGGTACGCCAGCCGCTCCGGCACCCGGTTGACCGGGGTCGCCGTCACCACCAGCACCCCGAAGATCAACAGCAGTAGCAGCAGCGGGAACGCCAGGTACGGCGTAACCCCCATCGCCAGCGTGCCGCCGACCAGCTCACCGGACACCCCACCGGCGAACTTCTGCCGGCCCAGGCTGTCCGGCTGGTCGCGCAGCAGGTGCAGCAACCCCACCGTGCTCAGCCCCAGCGCCGACCAGCCGACGATGTGGCGTCCCCGGTGCGCCGGGTCGCCCTCGCTGCGCATCAGCCGTACCGCCCCGGCGAGCAGCAGCAGCGGCAGCGCCGCCGCGAGCGAGCCGATCACCGTACGGACACCGTGTTCGAGGTAAAAGCCGGCCGGCCCGCCAACGTTGAACCAGACCGCCACCGCGAGCACGATCGCCAGCCCCAGCGACAGCAGCCCCATCCCGTCCCGCCGGTGCGCCGGATCCAGCTCCCGGGTGGTCGCCGCCTGCCGGCCGACCGCGCGTACCAGCCAGCCGACGGTGTGCGCCAGCGCCATCCAGAGCCCCGCGATGGCGCGGCCCATGACAGCGAGGAAGCCGTAGTCAGTCGCCGGCGCGGTCCTGGCACGGCCGCCGTTTCGGCGCGCGGGCGCGCGCTTACGCGCCCGCGGTTGGGCCTTGGTCGCCTTCCTCGGCGCCGCCTTCCGCGTGCGTGATCTGCTGGTGGTACGGCCAGCCATGCCTGACACCGTATCGTCGGCTGTCTCCCGATCCCCGCATTTAAGCCCCCGGTACGCCGATGGCGTCGCCCACGTCGGTCGCGCTGGCGTCATCCGCGCCCCTGACCAGACGCTGGCGTCATCCGCGGCGGTGGCGCCACCAGGCGCCGAACCACGACACCAGCACCACCACCGCCGCCAGCGCCTGCAGCAGGCTGGTGTACCGCTCCGGGTACACCACGTCCTCGATGTAGTGGTCGATGAACCCGCTCGCGGGCAGGCCCTGGTCGCCGGCGGCGCGCCGGGCCCGATCCTCCCAGTCGGTGAGCGGACAGATCACGGTCACCGGAAACGCCACTGTCAGCGCCCCCCACCCCACGGCGATCAGGTGCGGCAGCGCCATCCAGCGCCACCGCCACGCCAGGAACCCGCCCAGCACCACGTACGCGATGAACCCGAAGTGCAGCGTCATCACCGCGTCAGCGAGCAGCCGATACCCCACGTACCAACGCTATCCCGCGAGGCGGTGGGATACTGATCACGAGGAGGTGCCCAGTGGCGATGCCAGCCGAAGCGGAGCAGCCGACGCCGCAGTTTCCGTGGCGTCCACCGTTCACCGTCGACCTGCTCTTCGAACTCCCTGACACCGGTCTGCGGTACGAAGTCCTGGAAGGTGCCCTGGTAGTGACCCCTGCCCCGACCCCGCGTCACAATCTCGTGGCTGACCGAATCGGTCGACTGATCGATCCACTGCTGCCGGACGACGCAGAGGCGATCACCGCGGCGGCCGTGCGGATGCCGAATGGCGACGGCCCGATCCCTGACTTGATCATCACGACCGCCGACCCGGACGACCACCCACGCGGAGTCCCTGCCGACCTCGTACACACCGTGGTCGAGGTGGTTTCACCGTCCAACGCCACTGACGACCGAGTCAAGAAGACGGCGCTGTACGCGGCTGCCGGGATCCCCTGCTACTGGCGGGTCGAGCTGGCGACGTGGCGCGAGCATCTGGGTCCGATACCGGCCGTCGTGGTGCGACTCCTGGGCGAAGACGCCGAGTGGCACACAGACATACACCCTGCCGGCGCGATCGCGACCCTGCCCCTCGTCATCGGCCACGGCCCGCGGATTGTCCCGGTAGAGCTCGACCCAGCTGCACTGGTCGGCAAGCGACGCTGAAGTCATGGCAGGCCAGGACTTCGACACGCAGGTCCGTTCCGCCATGTTCGATTACCTCGGTTCACTGGCGCGGCATCATCCCGACGGAGCCATGCCGTCATCGGAGATCAACCAGTTCCACGTCGCCGGGCGACCCATGCGGCGGAGATCGTCCCACCGCTACTGAGTGTCTGCGGCCGGTGTCGATGTAGCGCTGGCTTCGCGATGACCTTCGGTCTTAGTGCGAGCGCGATCTCCGGCGAGAGCACGGAAAGCGAGAAGCACCCCCGCCATCGAGTCGCCGACCTGCAGTTCGCCAGTGTCGATCAATTTGTGTAGCTCGGGCTCCGTCACGATCACAGTCTCAATGGGCTCGTGCGGGTCGTCAGCCTTGCTTCCGGTCCGTACGACGTCGCGTGCGAGGTAGATGTGGTGCCAGCCGGAGAGCTTCGTGGGGTACATGGCCAGGTCGGCCAGGTGTTCGAGTTTCCGTGCCGTGTACCCCGTCTCCTCCTCCAACTCGCGCAGCGCGGCCGCTTCTGGCCGCTCGCCATCGCTGATCATCCCGGCGGGAAACTGGAGCATCACGCGGCCCACGGCATGCCGGTACTGGCGGCAGAGCACCCACCGCCCGTCGGGCGTCACCGGGATCACTGTCGCGATGTGCGGTGAGTCCCACACGTAGTAGCCGTCAATCCTGGCCCCGGACGGGAGCACTACGTCATCCTGGCGCAGCATGCACCATGGGTCGTCGATGCGTTGCCGGCTACCGGAAACCGTCCAGGTATGACCGTCTGTCGCCGCTGGGTCGGTGGTCACCGACGAAACCCTACGCCGCCCGGCGTGACTGCTCATGCCCGGTCCGGTCAACCTGCAGGTTCGATGGCTCCGCCGATCTCGTGCACCAGCTCGCGTACGTCGGCGTCGCCTTGGTGCGGCACCATCGCCATCCGCAGAGCCCGCAGATCGCGGTTGAGACGGGCCGAACGCACCTGGTCGATAGTGCCGACGACCTGACGCGCAGCGGCAATCCCTCGGGTGAGATCGCCATCGGGTTGGCTGAAATGCAGGACGCCGAGTCTGGCGCGACAGGTCGAGCGCGCCCTGGTCCTGCTCATCGGCAATGCGGTGGCTGCGGCCCTCAGCCGGTCGATCGCGACGTTGCCATCCTTTCGTTCAGTGATCGCAAGCGCGTACAGCGCGTTGCCGGCACTCTCGTGCAGGGTGGCCTCGTTCCGGAAGGCGCCCATCCAGCTGGGTCGTTCGCCATGCGCCGTGGCGGCGAACGCCATCTCGGCCTTCGCGATCTGGTTCCGCACCTCCTGCGCGTTGCCGAGCGCCCCGTATGCTTCCGCCTTCACCGCCTCCAGCGACGCGCGCATCTCAGGCAGGGTGCCCTTGTCGTCGTCGGCGACCGCAGTGATGGTGAGAGCGGCAGTCGGCTGGCGGAGGAAGATCTGCTGATTGGACATGTCCGCGAGAACTTGAGCACGAAGATTGGGGTCGCGGGCATCGGTCGCGAGGTGGAGCGCGAGTTTGAACAGCTTGATCGCCAACTCGTGTTGACCGCTGTCGTAACTTGCCCACGCGGTGCGGTCCGCTAGGTAGCTGGTCGCCCTGACAAGGCGTCGCCGCACGGATGGCGCGACGGTGCCGTCGAGAAGAGCCACACACCACCGCAGCATAGATCTGCCCTGCTCCACCGCGAGTCGGCCCCCATGCCGCAAGTCCCAACTGGTGATCTGCTGCGTGGCTTCTTCAACCTCGATCACTTCTGGCAGCCCGACGCGGGTCGGCTGAGGTGGGGAGACCGCCGCGATGGCGGTTGACGCCAGGGCACCGAGGCTGTCGCCGCCTGCGGAAATAGTGACCAAAGATCCGAGCAAGTCGCGCCTTCTCAACGAGTCGTCGTCCTCTCCGCAACCAGCCGTAGCGTCCGGGAAACGCAGCCTCTCGTGCACGGACGGGAGCCGGACTCCAAGTGCTCGTTCGTACGCCAACACCAGGGCTGGGTTGACGGGACGCTCGCCTCGTTCGGTGCGACTCAGATGCCCCTTGGACTTGCCGGTGAGCTGAGCAAGCCGATCAAGGCCAATGCCGTGTTCAAGACGCAACTCACGAAGCAGTGCACCCAGATCCTGCATCGGGTTCCTCCGTGGTTGCCATCACCACCAGGCGTTGCCGCAACGGCGCAACGGTGACTGCGTCAAGGCGTGAGCCACATGCTACCTCCGGTAGTCGACGAAGAGGGACCCAAGATCAGCGCGATCGACGTACGTCCTGGCTATGCGGTCGATCGCGAAAGCCAGATCTGGAGCCGACGAGCGCCGGTCTCGGGGCTCGCAACAGCGAGGAGGCACGTTCATTGAGCGAGGAAGGTGAGCGCCGGTCGAGCGCTCCCGATGTCTGGTACGAGGCCGGGCGCCAAGTCCAGGCGGTCGCGATCATCATGCGCAAACACCACTTCGTACCGGAGCAGCAGGTCTGTGCGTGTGGCCGTCTGGCGGTGACGATGCTTCCGGTCTTCGGGCTGCGATGCGAGATCGCGTCGATGACGTGGCAGCGCGCTTGTGAGGCCATTGGGGGTCTTCTCGCGTCTGGGTCCAGCGGGCGTCCATCACCGCGTCCTGGTGCTCATGTAGGACGCGCCCCGGTTCCTACTAGGGCTGGTTAGTGCATCCCGTCAACGTCAACACGTCTTGAGGGAGGAACGATGCAGGAATCCCTGACCTTCGTCTGGTTGGAGATCACTGGAAAGTGCCAGCTCGAATGCCGGCACTGCTACGCCGACTCCGGCCCGTCCGGTACTCACGGCGTCATGAGGCGCGCTGACTGGCTTCGCGTCATCGACGAGGTGGCTGAGCTCGGTGTGCGCATGGTCCAGTTCATCGGCGGTGAGCCGACCTTGCACCCGAACCTGGCCGAGTTCATCGATCTCGCGCTGAGCCATGGAGTCGAGGTCGAGGTGTTCAGCAATCTGATTCACGTCACGGCCGATCTCTGGGACAGCTTCGGTCGCTCCGGCGTGCACTTGGCCTGTTCGTACTACTCGGACGATCCCGGCGAGCACGCGCGGATCACGGGACGGGTGGGCAGCCACGCCCGGACCCGTTCCGACCTCGCGGAGGCTGTCCGTCGACGTATCCCTGTGCGAGTTGGTGTCATCGACATTACCGATGGCCAGCGTACTGGCGCAGCGATCGACGAGCTCAAGGACATCGGTGTGACCGACGTCGGCCTTGATCGCCTCCGGCAGATCGGCCGAGGTGTGCGGGACCGCAAGCCCGGCGTGGAAGAGTTGTGCGGTCGCTGCGCTTCCGGCGTCCTGGCCATCTCACCCGAGGGTGATGTGTGGCCGTGTGTGTTTACTCGCTGGCTTCCGGTCGGGAATGTTCACGAGGCATCGCTCGCGGCAATCCTGACGGAACACAGACTGCAGCAGGTGAGGTACGAGTTGTCCGAGTCGTTCTTGCAGCGGCCGTGCGTTCCGAATATGTGCAATCCGCAGTGCGGACCGTCCTGTAGCCCAGCGTGCCGTCCCGCGAGCAACTGTCAGCCTGTGGGCGCCTGCGTGCCCTGGTACAGGTAACGACTCAACCGAGGAAACGAGCGCCGAGCCGTTCGACGTGTACGCCGAGTGGCTCGGCAAGCTCCGGGTAGTCCCCACCCCCGATGCGGGAATGTAGGCGAGCCGCGGCAATGAGTTGGGCCTGCCGGCCCGCGTCTGTGTCGAGTTGGTCGGCGAACGTTCCGTGTACACGCACGGCCAGATCCGGAACCAGCAGGCTGTACAGCAGCAGTGTCGCCGCATCGGTTCCCGCAGGCCCCCGGCCCCACAACTCCCAGTCGAGGAGCCCGAAGCCGGGTTGGAGCAGGTTGTTCCAGTGCAGATCACCGTGCGCGGTTTCCCACTCCGCGATGCGGTGATCAGCGCCGTCGCCATAGGCAGCTCGAAGCCGATCAGCCACCCGGCCCTCGTCGATGTTGATGCGCTGAGTAGGCACGGCACGCACGGTGTCAATGCTCCGCCGCAGCTCGGCCCACCAGGTATCCGGGAGGTCGATCGGGCCACGCGCAACGTCGCTCACGGAGCATGGCGTACCCGGCATACGGGTCATGAGCTCGGCGCGCTGGTGCCGCCAGCCCTTCTCGGCCCACTCGGTCACATCGAGCACGACCGGCTTCACCACACCGCGGATGACGTTGGCATCCGCGTTGCCGGTCCACGGGTCGCCGTGCGCCCACTCCGGCATTTCGGAGACCAGCCGAAGCCATCGATGCCCGTCGGGCGAGTCAACGGGCGCGGATATCGAGCGCAGGCACCACCCGAACGACGGCTCGCCAACCACGTGTACCCCGAACCGCTGCGCAGCTAGCGTGAGATTGCCGCGCATCCACCCGCGGAACTCCTCGTCGGCTTCCTCGACCGCCATGTCTTGGGGCGTCACGCGTAGTCCTCGTCGGTGAGCAGATGGCGAAAGTAGGCGGAGGGGTCGGCGAGGTAGCGGCGCCAGTGGTCAACCAGTTCGAGCTTGTCCCAGGTGGTGCGGCGGAATCCGTACTCACCCAGCTCGATGATGTCCGCGCCGGGGGTCGCGGCCAGGATCGGCGAATGGGTGGCACACACCACCTGTGCGCCAGAGCGCCCGAGATCATGCATCATCGCGACGAGCTGCAGGCACGAGGTGAACGACAGCGCCGACTCCGGCTCGTCCATCACGTAGAAGCCGGGGGCGTCCATCATGGCGTGGAACATCGTCACGAAGCCCTCGCCATGACTCATGGCGGAGGTGTCCTGGTCCCAGAAGCCCGCTCGCCCGGAGAGGTGCTCGGTCATTTGGAACGCGGTCTCCGCGCGTAGGAAGAAGCCCTTCTTCTTCAGGCGCGGCCCGGCCAGCATGCGTGACCCGGCGGCAGTCAGCTCCACGGCGAGCACCGCACCCAAGGCGGTCGGCTCCCGGTCTGGGCGGGCGTACCGCGGGCCGGCCTTACCGCCGTACGAGTCGAGTCCGAACCCTTCCGCGATCGCCTCGACCAACGTCGACTTACCCGAGCCGTTGTCGCCGACGAGGAACGTCACCGGTCGCACGAACGTCAGCCCGTGGTCCACCACCTGCCCGACCGCTGGCACCGTGAACGGCCACGCCGCGCGCTCGGCCAGCTTGGGAAAGCGGTGCTCAGGGACGTGGGCGCGGCGTACGAACACCCGGCATCAGACCTCGATGACAGTGGGGACGATCATGGGACGGCGGCGGTAGGCCTCGTTGACCCACCGGCCGACGGTACGGCGTACCACCTGCTGCAGCTGGTGCGGGTCGGAGATCCCCTCTTCCGCGGAGCGGTCCAGGGCCTCGGTGATCAGCGGCAGCACCGCGTTGAACACCGACGGGTCCTCGCTGAAGCCCTTCGCCGAGAGGGTCGGGCCGCCGACCACCTTGCCGGTGACCGAGTCGATCACCACGGTGGTGGCGATGAAGCCGCCGTCGCCGAGGATCTTCCGCTCGGTGAGCAGGGTCTCGCCCACGTCCCCGACCGCCAGGCCGTCGACGTACACATATCTGCTCTTCACATGGCCGACCTGGCGGATCCGGCCCTGGACCAGGTCCACCACGTCGCCGTCCTCGGCGAGCACCACGTGCTCGGTCGGTACGCCGGTCTCGATCGCCAGCCGGGCGTGGGCGCGCAGGTGGCGCCACTCCCCGTGCACCGGCACGAAGTTGCGCGGCTTGACCAGGTTGAGCAGGTACAGCAGCTCGCCGGCGGGCGCGTGCCCGGAGACGTGCACCTTGGCGATGTCCTTGTGGACCACGATCGCGCCGGCCCGGGACAGCCCGTTGATCACCCGGTAGACCGCGGTCTCGTTGCCCGGCACCAGCGAGGAGGCGAGCACTACGGTGTCGCCGCCCTGCACCTTGATGTGCCGGTGGTCCCCGGTGGCCATCCGCCCCAGCGCGCTCATCGGCTCGCCCTGCGACCCGGTGGACATGAACACGATCTGGTCGCCGGGCAGCTCCGCGGCCTCGTCCATCCCGACCACCAGACCGCCGGGGATCCGCAGCAGCCCCAGGTCACGGGCGATACCCATGTTGCGCACCATGGAACGCCCCACCAGCGCCACCTTGCGGCCGTGCGCCGCGGCGGCGTCGAGGACCTGCTGCACCCGGTGTACGTGGGAGGCGAACGACGCGACGATGATCCGGCCCTTGGCGGTACGGAACAGCTCGTCCAGCACCGGGAAGATCTCCCGCTCGCTGGTCACGAAGCCGGGGACCTCGGCGTTGGTGGAGTCCGACAGCAGCAGGTCGACCCCGGCGGCGCCGAGCCGGGCGAAGCCGCCCAGGTCGGTGGTACGCCCGTCCAGCGGCAGCTGGTCCATCTTGAAGTCGCCGGTGTGCAGCACGGTGCCGGCGCCGGTGCGGATCGCCACCGCGAGCGCGTCCGGGATCGAGTGGTTCACCGCGAAGAACTCGCACTCGAAGACGCCCAGCCGCTCGGTCTGACCCTCCCGTACGGTCAGCGTGTACGGGTCGATCCGCCGCTCGGCGAGCTTCGCCTCCACCAGCGCGAGGGTGAACTGCGAGCCCACGATCGGGATGTCCGGCTTCATCTGCAGCAGATAGGGCACCGCGCCGATGTGGTCCTCGTGCCCGTGGGTGAGCACCAGCGCCTCGACGTCGTCGAGCCGGTCGGCGATCGGCGCGAAGTCCGGCAGGATCAGGTCCACCCCGGGCTGGTCCACGTCCGGGAACAGCACCCCGCAGTCGACGATCAGCAGCCTGCCGTCGTACTCGAAGACGGTCATGTTGCGGCCGATCGCGCCGAGCCCGCCGAGCGGGATCACCCGCAGCGCTCCGGCGGGCAGCGGTGGCGGTGGCGCCAGGTCGGCGTGGGCCTCACTCATGCGGCGGCTCCACGGATACACAGGTAGGTCACAGGGCGACTCCAGCGTCTTCACAGTCGGTACGTAGTTGGGCAATCTCGGCGTCGGTGGCGTCGACGAGCGGCGGGCGCACCGGGCCAGCGGGCAGCCCTAGTGCGTTCAGCCCGGCCTTCACCAGGATCGTGCCCTGGGTCCGGAAGACGCCGGTGTAGAGCGGCAGCAGCGCCTGGTGCAGCCGCAGCGCCTCGGCGACCTCACCCCGCTCGTAGGCCTCGATCAGCTGCTTGGTGCCGACCCCGGTGAAGTGGGTGGACGTGCCGACCACGCCGACCGCGCCGACCGCGAGCCACGCCAGCAGCTCTGGGTCCTGGCCGCTGTAGTACGCCAGCTCGGTGCGCTTGAGCACCCAGGAGGTCGCGGCCACGTCGCCCTTGGCATCCTTCACCCCGACGATCCGCGGGTGCTCTGCGAGCTGGCACATGGTCTCGGTGTGGATCGCCGTACCGGTGCGACCCGGGATGTCGTACACCAGCATCGGCAGGCCGGTGGCGTCGGCGACGGCGCGGAAGTGCGCCAGTACGCCGGCCTGCGGCGGCTTGTTGTAGAACGGCGTGACCACCAGCAGCCCCGCCGCGCCGGCCTTCTCGGCGGACCGGGCCAGCTCTGCGGTGTGCGCGGTGCTGTAGGTCCCCACGCCGGCCACGATCCGGGCCCGGTCACCCACCGCTTCGGCCACGGTACGGAGCAGGGTCTCCTTCTCCGCGTCGGTGGTGGTGGGCGCCTCGCCGGTGGTGCCGTTGATCACCAGGGTGTCGTTGTATTGTTCGTCGACCAGATGGGTCGCCAGCCGCTGGGCACCGTCGAGGTCGAGCGAGCCGTCTCGGGTGAACGGGGTGACCATCGCGGTCATCAGCCTGCCGAACGGGCGGCGAGCGTCGTGCGTCATGGGACCAACCTAGCGGACGCCCCGGACGTTCTCCTCCGCACTATCCGGACGTCGACGCCCCCGAACCTCGGTCTCTCACTCGCCAGGCGCTGGCCGCCGCCGACGCACCTTGATCAGCAGGCAGTCGTAGAAGGAGTACGAGTTGACGTCGTCGATCGTGAGCAGGTCGATCGCCACCTCAACGCGATGCCAGGTCTGCTCCTGGTGGCCCGTCTCGTCCGGAGGCGTGACCCGGTCCGGCTCTCCCAGTTCGGCGCGGAGCAGGACGGCCAGCCGGTCGTACTCGGCGTCCCAGTCGGCACGGGAGGCGTCATGACGAGTGGTCCAGTCTTCGCCGAACTCGGAATCGTCGGGGTACTCGTCGTCCGGATCGGGATCCTCCCCGAAGGCCGGCCAGATCAAGCCGCACAACAACTGGACGTACTGTTCCCCGTCGTGGTCGCCGCCCGGCGGGCAGCCGAGCTCCAGCCGCCGGTCCAGGCTCGGCCGGCGGGCCAGACTCCAGGTGTCGGCACCGGCCGGCGCGGCGCTGAAGTAGTGCGGGGAGCAAGGACCCGCGCACCATTCGACAGCGGCCTCGCCTTCGTCGCTCGCCGCCCAGCCGTGGTCCACGAGGACCTGCCCCACCGACTCCGTGCTCCACGGAACCTCCGTGAGTCGGATCATCCGGCGTACCCACTCGCGGTCGATCGGCAGTGTGTGCACGACCCGCGCCGCCGGCACGGTGGGGCGCGGCGCCGGGCGGTCCGACCGGTCGATAGTGGTGAGCGGCGACTCCATCGGACAGACCGTCAGGAAGATCGCCTCCGAGGGCGAGCGCCGAGTCACGCCCACGCGCCGCAGCACCACCGCCCGCTCGCCGCGCCGCCAGACGGTCACGCCGTGCCCGTACTCGTCGGGCGGCTCGACGTGCACGGGCGCACCGAGTTCGTCCCGGACCAGACCTTCGAGTCGCCGGTGCTCCAGCGCCCAGTGGGTCGGGCTCGCGTCGGGCACCCGGATCCACGGCTCGGGGTACTCCCCGTCCCGGTGGTCACCGTGCTGCCGCCACAACACCGTGCACAGTAGCTGTACGTGCCCCGTGGCGACCCCGTCCGGCGGCCAGCCGAGGTCCAGCCGCCACCCCGGACGCCGGTACTCGCTCAGGCGCCACGAAGGCACGCCACCGTCGCCGAACAGGTAGCTGCCAGGCCACTCGTACGGCACCGGCCCGTCGTGGGTACGGCGGACCCATCCGTACTCGACGAACGCCTGCTCCAGCGCGTCCTGGGTCCACGGACCGTCGGCCAGTCGGATCATCCGCCGTACCCAGCCGGCGTCGACGGGCAGACGTCTCATGGTCATTCCGGACACGTGGGCGACCCTACCGGCGCTGGTCAAACCTCACGCTCAGGCAGATCTCCACTTCGAGGCACACGTACGAAGGTTGACCTTGACCTGCTGGCCGCGGTCGACCACCACCGGCACCCGCTCCAGCACGGTGCCGTTCATCTCACAGGTCAGGGTCCAGTTCTCGATCAGGCCCTCCCCGACCTGCTGGTCCTCGGCGTCGAACAGCGACGCGGTGAGGTCCCAGGTGGGCGCCGCCGACGCGAAGTTGGTCACCCGCAGCACGTACGTGCCCTGGGACGGGTTGTCCAGCAGCACCCGCTCCTTCTCGCCGACGAACTGCGTCCCGCTGCCGACCTCGGTGAGGGTGCCGTCCGGGTTCTTGCGGAATACGTACAGGTCGAGGTCGTCCGGGGTAGCCCAGTCCAGCTTCACCTCGAGCACGTCGGCGGCCCGGTCGACCACGAACTCCTGGTCGGTGGACTGCTCCGGAAGCGTCGTCCCGGTATACGCCTGCTGCTTGAGCGGGTCGCCGGTGATCACCCGTACCTGCCGCTTCATCACCACCGGCCGGGTCGACGGGTTGACATGCCAGGTGTATCTGCCGTCGGCGCCGACCCGCATCGTGGTCTCCAGCTTGTCGGAGATCGCGCCGCCCCAGGTCGGGGTGTCGAACCGCTTCTGCAGCCGCAGCGTGGCGCCGGCGGGCGCCTTACCCGCGATCACCGAATGCTGCGCGGCGTCCACGGTGTTCTCCAGCGCGATCAGGTACGCCTCCCGGTTGCCCTTGCCGGCGTGGTCTCCAGCGCCCAGGTACTCGTTGACGACACCTCCCTCGTACGGCGGGTGGAACTCCGACGGGCCGATCTCGAACGTGTAGCCGTAGCCGCCGGTGGCGTTGTAGGACCAGTCCTCGGTGGTGCCCGTGGTGTCGTACAGCTCCCAGCCGTGCTGGCTGGTGTAGCCGTTCTGGGCGGCCATCCGGTCACCCAGCGCCTTCATCGCCGCCTCGTCGGGCGCGTTGCCGACCGGCTGCCCGTCCGGCCCGATGGTGTCGGGTGCGACGCCGTTCGGGCGCAGCACCAGCGCCGAGTACGTGTGGTTGGTGATCAGCGTGGTCACCTGTCGTGCGCTGACCAGCTCCCGTACTCCCTGGGTCTGTGGCTCGGAGAACGGCCCGCCGCCCCGGTACGTCGGATCGGCGTTCTGCTCGGACGCGCCCGGACCGCCCCAGTAGCCGCCGTAGTTGCGGTTGGGGTCGACGCCGACGCCGAACCCGCCCTGGCTGCCCGCGGCCGCGCACTCTCCGGCCGCCGGCTCCTGACCGTCGACCATCCGGCAGTTCTTCCGCTTGTACGCGTTGCCCGGGGTGAGCAGCACCGCGTCATCACTGAGGTCCCGCAGGTCCAGCAGCATCCCGTCGTTGATCGACTTCTCGAAGCCGTCGACGTTGACCACCGGGACCACGATCACCCGCGCCCTGTCCAGCAGCCCGGTGATCCGAGCGTCGGTGCCGTCGTTGCGCAGCAGGTCGTACGCGAACTCCAGGGTCAGCTCACCTGACGGCCACTCCCGGGCGTGGTGCAGCCCCATCATCAGGAACACCGGACGGCCATCCTCGGGCGCGTGCACGTTGCGCCCGATCTCGACGCCGTAGATGGTCTTCCTCTCGAGGCTCTTGTGGGGCAGCTCGATCAGCTTCGCGGTGTCCGGGTACGTCGTGGCCAGCTGCTTCAGCTCGGCGTTGTAGTCCTCGAGCTTGCGGTACGTGGTGCGCCCGGACGGCAGCGGCGAGGTCTCGTTGGCCGCCGCGTACGCCTGGTTGATGGCGTTGACCTCGGCGGTCCGCTTCGCCAGGTCCGGCACCGTAACCGTGTAGGTCAGCCCGGCGCGCTGCAGCTTCAGCGCGTCCTCCGGCGAGTGGAGCACCGCCTCCACGAAGTTCGTGCCGGCGTGCTCGGTGAGGTCGACGCCGAGCGCGGCGAGCTTGAGTTTGGCCTCCCGGGTGGGAGTGTTGACCTTCACGATCTGGATCGGATCCGGCGGTGTCACCGCGGCCTGTGCGCCGGCGGTCATCCAGACGGCGAGCAGCGCCGCGACCACCAGCATGATTCGTCCGCGTAAGGGCGAGGTCAGCTTGGTCACGTGATCTCCAGGGGTTTGAGGGGTGATGCAGCCGCGTGGAATCGGCGCCCGCGAGGCGGGAGAGAACCGAGAAGGCACAGCGCGGCGCGGTCCGGGGTGACCGGCTATGGATATAGGGGAGTCCCGTGACGCGCCGGTCGGGGGTCCGAAACGTCACGGGACTCTTGTAGTGGCCATCGCCGGTGCTCCCGGCCGCGTTACAGGTCTCTTAAGGAATTTTCTCGCCGGCCGCGTGACCGGCCCGCCGTAGGGGCCGCTCAGCCCTCGTGGACGTACGGGCTCGCGGCGATCTCGGTACCGTCCTCCAGGCTGGAGATCTCGAAGTCGGCGAACACGCTCGGCGCCACCTGCCGCAGCTGGCGCAGGCACTCCACGGCGAGGGCGCGGATCTCCACGTCGGCGTGCTCGGTGGCGCGCATCCCGATGAAGTGCCGCCAGGCGCGGTAGTTGCCGGTGACCACGATCCGGGTCTCGGTGGCGT
>JBOGDE010000071.1:0-19367 GCA_050701695.1 Micromonosporaceae bacterium | reverse complement strand
CTTTGGGCGGCCATCACGGTGCGCGCCACACCCTCCCACCCTCTAGCTGCCGCATCCTGGGCCAGTTGCTGAGCCTCAGCCCTGGCCGCCTGTGCAGCGGCCAGGGCGTTCTGGATCGCTTGGCGGGCGGCATCTGCACTGGCCTTGATGTCATCGACCGACACGGACAGTCTCCTTAGGAATTACGGACGGCGTTCGGACTGTGCCACATCGGCATCCGGCAACACCAGCCGCGCCAGCTTGACAGCCCAACACGGATACGGAATCCCGTACCGCTCACCCCACTGCGCTGAGCACAGGCAACAGTTCCCGGCCTCGTCCGCCCGGTGATCAGCCAGCACCAGCTCGGCCTCGACCACCAGGCGTTCACGCACCACCGGAATCACTGTGGACTGCTCAGCCCGTGCCAGCATGCCGACCAGAATCCGGTCCCGTACGTCGTCGTCTGGCTCCCACTGCTCAGCCACGATCGACCAGTACGGCGCGACATCACGGTCCAGTTTCGCCGGCGGCTCCAACGGCGGCCGGTTGTCGCTATCGAACGGACTGCGCACAGAAACCTCCAGAAAACTAGTGACTGGACTCGGTGGCCAGCAGGTACAGCGCCAACACCCCAACCACTACGGCCAGCACCACGAACCCCACTGCATCCCGCGTCAGCACCAGCGCCAGATTGCGCAACATCGGCAGCTGCGTTTTGTGCACCCGGTAATCCCGCCACCCGCGGCGAGCCTTCTGGAACCGGCTCCCAGCAACCCAGCCGAGGGCCAGTCCGGTGAACAACAAGATCGCGTAGCCAGCCACGACGGGGTGTCCTTCGGGGTGAGGGGTAATACGAGGGAAAGGGGTTGAGCTGCACCTCAGCGGCGGCTCTCCCACCAGGCCGCATCGCCAGATGGCGGCGGCCACTCCGGGGGTGCTGCGCTGTCCTCCGAGGTTTCCTTGCGCGGCGGAATCGGCGTCGGCCGGGGACGAGGCGACGGGCTGGCAGGTGGTGGCGGAACAGCCACCCGGCCTGCAACCGGCTGCTCAATAGACGGTTCGGCGATATGCAAATGCGGCTCCGGGCACAGCCAGCCGTCGAGTGCACGGTACCGATCAAGGTGCAGCCATCCGATCGGGGTGTTCACGATGGGTCCGCCGCACCAGGCGCACGGCACCGGCTCACCCGGTGGCGGGTACAGCTCGGGTGGGTGAGGTTCGGTCAGCATTGGCTCGTCGTTCCCGTGGCCTGGCTCGCTACCGCTTCCTCGGCGTGCCGCCAGACCGGCGTCACAGTGCCCGCCGCGTCCACCGTCACCCGCACGTAGGCGGCGAGGAGCATGGCCCGGTGGTCACTGGGATCGGTGTGTTGCCAGCGTTGCTGCTCCGCGGCCGACACCACCGGCTCGTCATCTGGTCGCCACGGCGTTGCGCCCGTAAAGGACACCGCGATCGCCGCTGTCGCCGCGCCCTCGTCCGGAAGGGGCTCGCCTGTCCGTCCGACGCCGTACAGCGCGACGTACGCCCGCACCAGCGCGGGAAGCATCAGGTCCTGTTCAACCGGGATGGCTGGCAGGTCAGCCTGCGGGCAGTCGAGCCCGCAGGCGTAGAAGCGACTGCCGTCCACCCGTGGTGCTGGCACCGTCTGCCGACTGCATACCAGGCACCAGAGGAGTTCCTCTGCGATGTAGTCGTCCGGTGGCTGTGCTGCTGCCACGGTCGTCACCACCCATTTCAGGTCCGTCAATTGGCAGGCACCGGGACAGGCGGGGTCGGAACAGGCCGGGGAGGAGTGCCAGCCGTCCCCCTCGGGCGGCTGACCTATCCGGTTCCGGAGCCCGGCACCTGCCCCGGTGCCGTGACCCCAAGGCAACCGTGGGTGACCTTGACGGACCAGGGCGCAGATGACGCATGGAAGTGACATTGATGTTGCACGGCATAGTGCAGTACATGGCTTGCAGGACGGCCGCCAGCTATGTTGAAGTCCGAGGAGGCTTATCAAGATGGCGACGAAACGGCTCCGTCTCGCTCAGCGGCGTAAAGCTGTGGGCTACACCCAAGAGCAACTTGCCGAGCAATTGGGCGTTGACCGCACGACCGTCATCCGCTGGGAGGCTGGCGAGACTGAACCCCACGCCTGGCAGCGGCCGAATCTTGCCGATGCCCTGAAAGTATCAGCCGAGAAGTTGACAGTCCTTTTAGGAGACGAGCTAGCGGAACCCCCTACCGCCAAGTCGGCGCTGACGCTTAAGGGAAGTGCTGGCCTCACTACTGAAATTAGCAGCCAGTTACCAATGCTCGACTTTCTGGCGATACTGCCCGACGACGCGCGCTCGACCCATGAGGTCACTGCGGACACTGCCGCGAAAGTGCTACAGCAGGTTCGCGGCATCGATTTTCAGGAATTGGCACAGGTAATCATGTGGTGGACGTATAGGCTCGAACCGGAGCTTGATAGGCGTACCTTTATTGCCAAACTGAGTGCGGCGCTTGCCATGGCGGCGGCTGCACCGATTGTTGATATCGCTCACCTTGACTGGCACAAGCCACCGCTCAGTATTGAAGATCGCACGCCGCCCGACCCCGATACCCTGCTGCACACCGAGGCCGTTATTCGCCACTGCCGCCACCAAGGTGACGTACTCGGTCCGGAACTAACGCTGCAAACTGCCATGGCGCAACGTGAAATTTTACGACGGTATGTTTCCATAGCTGACAAGGCAATGCTTCCTCGGGTGCTAGTGGCCTACGCTGAAATCACCCAGCTTGTCGGCTGGCTGATGTTCAACCTCGGCAGCTACCGTGCTGCTCAGTATTACTATGACGACGCTCGCGGTGCCGCTCACGACGCCAAAGACCTGCAACTGGTGACCTACATCTTGTGCACCATGAGCCACTTGGCGACCTGGCAGGGCAAGCCCCGGGTTGGGATTGACCATGCCCTTGCCGCGAGTGCATGGGCGCAGCAGATAGACAACCCGCTCGCCCGCGCCTACGCGGCTGACGTATCGGCACGAGCCTTTGCGGCGGATGGCCAGGCACTACAGTGCGACAAAGCCCTTGAGTCAGAGCGGACAGCGCTCGCCGAGTACCGGCCAGACCTGCCGACACCTGAGTGGTGGTACTTCTACGACGAATCGTTCTTGCTGGGAACCCAAAGCGAGTGCGCTCTCAAGCTTGGCCGGGCAGACGACGCGCTGGAATCCGCGCACCAGTCACTGCGTTTGGTAGATAAGGCCAACTTGCACAACTACGCGCTGACGCTCAGTTTTCAGGGAGAAGCCCGCATCGTCCAGAATAACGTCAGCGAGGCGAGCCAAATTATCGGTGACATGGCGCAGCTCACTACCGTTGGACGGCTCAGCCGTATCGCGCACCGCATAACTGAACTGCGTGATAGGTTGAATCGCTGGAGCAATTTGCGTCCTGTGCGGCAACTGGACGAGCGCCTACGCGCCTACGGCTTGGCAGCGGGCGGCAACGGCAAGACAAAGAGGTTGTAGGCAGAATAGTATTCACCGCTCACACCCGGTACGCGGCCCACGTTTTGCCAACCCCACCGTTCGTAAACCGCTTGGGCTGCATGATCCGGTCCAGTGGCCAAGGTAGCCCGCTCCTCGGTTCGGCCCTTCAACAACTCATCATGCAGGGTGCGTCCCAGCCCTTTGTCTTGCCAGGCGCGCCGTACTTCAATCTCCGACAGTACAAGTGTGCGCTTGCCATTCTCGGCACTGAACCCCTCTTGTGGTTCCGGCTCCAAGCCGTCCCACCAATGGGTGTCCGGTTGCAGGGTGTAGCCAAAGGCAAAGCCAACCAGGCTACCGCCCACTCGTGCAGCGACAAGGTCAAAGCCGGGGCGCTTGAGCTGCTTGGCAGCGCGATTGCGAAAGGCACTAGTTTTCTCTTCGGTTGGCTCAGCGCCGTAGGCATCCGCGTAGGCGTCGCACAGATCGTCCATGAGCGCCGCAGCTTGATCGCCGCTGTGGTGGGAGAATGTTAGGTCGGCTGGTAGGGCAGTCATGGTGTGAGCCTAGCGCGTGCCGCAGCGGGCCATCGTCGGGCACCGGGGCACCCGCCGTACCTGTCGTGACTTCCGCCAAGTTGGCCGCAGCAGCGGCAAAGAAGCTATTCCCCACATTGGCGAGCCTTCAATCCTTAGTCCCGCATCAATGTCATCGCCCAGTATTCGGCGGGCGATCCTCGTGACACCCGTTATTGCGGTGACCGTTCGCGCAATACTTAGGCTACCCCCCATCAAAAGCATGAACCGTCCCACCCGCACCCTCCACCACTGAGCGGATCCTGGCCACCGTTCACGCGTCGCACCCGGCGGGTACGGTCGGCGGGTGAGGATCGCGCGTGAGGACTGGGCATGTGAGGAGTTCGAACAGCGGCGGTACGAGCGGTGTGAGCTGGTCGAGGTGGATGCCACCGAGGCGCGGTTCACCGGGTGCGTCTTCGATACCTGCCAGTTCGGCAACGTACGGTTCAACGCCGCCGAGTTCGTCCGCAGCGCGTTCACCGGGTGTACGTTCCGGCGCTGCGTGTTCTTCGGCGCGACCTTCGACGAGTGCAAGCTGACCGGCTCCACCTTCGTGGAGTGCGAGCTGCGCCCGCTGACCGTCACCGGCGGCGACTGGTCGTACGTCACGCTGCGCGGCCAGGACCTCTCCGGCACCAGCCTGCGCGGGCTGAAGCTGCGCGAGTCGGACTTCACCGAGGCCGATCTGACCAAGGTCGATCTGCGCGAGGCGGACCTCGGGTACACCCGGCTGCACCACGTCAAGCTGCGCGGCGCCGATCTGCGGGGCGCCGACCTGGAAGGCGTCGCGCTGCGCGGCGTGGACCTGACCGACGTACACATCGATCTGGAGCAGGCCGCGCTGTTCGCCGCCGCCCACGGAGCCCGGCTGGGGTGAGCTGTGCCCCCGGTCAGCTCGCGGCCGGGATGCGTACCACCTCCTCGGCGAAGTGGCAGGCGCTGGTACGGCCGTCGGCGTGGGTGCCGGGGAGCAGGTGGTGTTCGGGCAGCTCGTCGCGGCAGAGCTGCTGCGCGTACCGGCAGCGGGGGTGGAACGGGCAGCCGGACGGGATCTGGCTCAGGTTCGGCGGCAACCCGGGGATCGAGGTCAGCTGGTGACCTTTCAGGTCCAGCCGGGGCAGCGAGTCCAGCAGCCCCTTGGTGTACGGGTGCGCCGGGGCGGCGTAGAGCGAGTGCACGTCGGCGTGCTCCACGACCCGGCCGGCGTACATCACCGCGATCCGGTCGGCGATGTCGGCGACCACACCGAGGTCATGGGTGATCAGGATCAGCGCCATGTTGCGCTCCCGGCGCAGCTCGTCGAGCAGCTGCATGATCTGCGCCTGCACCGTGACGTCGAGCGCGGTGGTGGGCTCGTCGGCGATCAGCACCGGCGGATCCAGCGCCAGCGCCATCGCGATCATCACCCGCTGCCGCATCCCGCCGGAGAACTGGTGCGGGTAGTCCTTCAGCCGCTGCCGGGCGGCCGGGATCTTCACCAGGTCCATCAGCTCGGTGGCCCGGTGCATCGCGTCCTGCTTGCCCATGCCCCGGCGTACCCGCAGCGTCTCGGCGATCTGCCAGCCCACCGGGAACACCGGGTTCAACGCCGAGAGTGCGTCCTGGAAGATCATCGCGATCTCCTTGCCGCGGGTCTGGCGTCGCTCCTCCTCCGACGCGCGGAGCAGGTCCTCACCGCGGTAGCGGACCGCGCCGGCGGTCACGTACGCGGGCGGCGTCTCGAGCAGCCCCATGATCACCTGCGCGCTGACGCTCTTACCGGAGCCGGACTCGCCGAGGATGGCAAGCGTCTCGCCGGCGGCCACGTGGTAGCTGACCCCGTTGAGCGCACGTACCAGGCCGTCGCGGGTACGGAACTCCAGCCACAGGTCCTCGACCTCCAGCAGCGGGCCGGTCCACTCGTACAGCCGCTGTGGTTCGTTGTCGTGCACGTACAGCTCCATCGGCCCTCCTGCTGCACACCATGCGGCACCCAAGGTTGATCTGCCGCAACCGCCAGGCAACGATTCGGCAGCGCATGAACAACGCCTAAGCTCGGCGGGTGTCTGAGTTGCTGATTCTGGTCGCGCTGGTCGCGGTCGTGGTGGCGGTGTGTGCGGCGGCCAGGCGGGTCGGGATCCTGGCGCCGATCCTGCTGGTGGCGGTCGGGATCGCGATCTCGTTCGTGCCCGGGGTGCCGGCGGTCGAGCTGCACCCCGAGCTGGTGATCGCCGGTGTCCTCCCGCCGCTGCTGTACGTGGCCGCGCTGGAGACCTCGGTCCCGGCCTTCCGCTACAACCTGCGCCCGATCCTGATGCTCGCCGTCGGGCTGGTGCTGTTCACCGCCGCGGTGGTGGGGTTCGTGCTGCACGCGGTGGTGCCGGCGATCCCGCTGCCCGCCGCGTTCGCGCTCGGTGCGATCGTGGCGCCGCCGGACGCGGTGGCCGCGACGGCGATCGCCCGCCGGGTCGGGCTGCCCCGCCGGGTGGTCACGATCCTGGAGGGGGAGAGCCTGGTCAACGACGCCACCGCGCTGGTGACACTGCGGCTCGCCGTCGCCGCCGCGGTGGGGCAGGCGGTCACCGTGGCCGACTTCGCCGGCGGGCTCGCGCTGGCCGCGATCGGTGGCGTGGTGGTCGGAGGTGCGGCGGCGTGGCTGCTGGCGTACCTGCACCGGCGTACCACCGACCCACTGCTGGACAACTCGCTGAGCCTGCTCACGCCGTTCGTCGCGTTCGGGGCCGCCGAGGCGATCCACGCCTCCGGGGTGGTGGCGGTGGTGGTCACCGGGCTGTACCTCGGGCACCGCTGGCCGGTGCTGATGTCGGCGGCGTCCCGGCTGCAGATGCACGCATTCTGGTCGATGGTGCGGTTCCTGCTGGAAGGCGCGGTGTTCCTGCTGGTCGGGCTGCAGCTACGGGAGATCCTGGAAGGACTGCGGATGCCGCTGGGGGCGGTCACGGTGGCGACGGTGGCGGTGGTGGCCGCGGTGATCGGGGCCCGGTTCGTGTGGCTGTACCCGGCGACGTACCTGGCCCGGCTGGTGCCGGGGCGGCGCGAGGCTCCGCCGCCGGGGGTGCCGACCGCGATCGGCTGGGCCGGGATGCGGGGCGTGGTCACCCTCGCCGCGGCGTTCTCGGTGCCGCTGACCACCGACGCCGGCCAGCCGTTCCCGGGCCGGGACCTGATCCTGTGGCTGGCGTTCGCGGTGATCGCGGTGACCCTGCTGGTGCAGGGCACCACGCTGCCGGCGGTGATCCGCGCGCTGCGGATCCCGGGCGACGACCGTACCCAGGACCTGCTCGCCGAGGCGACGGTGCAGCAGGAGGCCAGCCAGGCGGCGCTGGCCCGGCTCGACGCGGAGTCCGGCGGCGCCCCCGACGACGTGGTACGCCGGCTGCGCGGCCACGCCGAGAACCGGGCCAACCGCGCCTGGGAACAGCTCGGCTCGCAGCACCGGGAGACCCCGGCGACGGCGTACCGCCGGCTGCGCCGTTCTATGTTGGAGGCCGAGCGCGAGGTGTTCCGGCAGGCCCGCGACAGCGGAGCGATCCCGGAGGAGATCCTGCACCGGGCACAGCGCGACATGGACCTGGAAGAGTCGATCCTGACCCGGGAGTGAGTACGTGACCTGTGTTGACCTGACCACGGCACCGACCGAGGTGGATGCCGGCGGCGACGGCTGCACCGACTGCCAGCGGCTGGGGCGCGACGACTGGGTGCACCTACGGCTGTGCCTGGCGTGCGGGCAGGTCGGCTGCTGCGACTCCTCACCGCTCAAGCACGCCTCGGCTCACTTCCGGTCCGAGGGCCACCCGGTGATCCGCTCGTACGAGCCCGGCGAGTCCTGGCGCTGGTGCTACGCCCACCAGCAGCTGGGCTGACGGCCGGACCGCTCAGCTGCCGCGGGGCGGCGTTCTCCGCGCCTTGCGTGACCTCCGGCCACGCGGCGGCTTGTGCGGCCTTGCCCCACGACAGCTGAGCGGTCCGGCGGCATGGCAGGATCTAGAACCGTGACGGCGAAGGTTCTGGACGGTAAGGCGACGCTGGCGACGATCAAGTCGGAGTTGGCGGAGCGGATCGCGAAGCTGAAGGAGCGCGGGGTGGTCCCCGGGCTCGGTACGGTGCTGGTCGGCGACGACCCCGGCAGCCGGTGGTACGTCAACGCCAAGCACTCCGACTGCGCCGAGATCGGGGTGCAGAGCATCCGCCGCGAGCTGCCGGCGACCGCCAGCCAGGCCGAGATCGAAGCCGTCGTCGACGAGCTGAATGCCGACCCCGCCTGCACCGCCTTCCTGGTCCAGCTGCCGCTGCCGAAGGGCCGCGACGAATACGCCGTGCTGGAACGGGTCGACGCCGCCAAGGACGTGGACGGGCTGCACCCGCTCAATCTGGGCCGGCTGGTGCTCGGCGAGGCCGGCCCACTGGCCTGCACCCCGCACGGCATCATCGAGCTGCTGCGGCGTCACGACGTACCGATCGCGGGGGCGCACGTGGTGGTGGTCGGGCGCGGCATCACCGTCGGCCGGCCGCTTGCCCTGATGCTGACCCGGCGCTCGGAGAACGCCACCGTCACCCAGTGCCACACCGGCACCCGCGACCTGGCCGGGCACCTGAAGCAGGCCGACATCGTCGTGGCGGCGGCCGGCGTACCCGGGCTGGTCACGGCGGAGTTGGTGAAGCCGGGCGCCGCCGTACTCGACGTAGGGGTAAGCCGGGTGGACGGCAAGATCGCCGGTGACGTGGCCGCCGACGTGGCCTCGGTGGCCGGCTGGGTGGCGCCGAACCCGGGCGGGGTCGGACCGATGACCCGCGCCATGCTGCTCACCAACGTCGTCGAGATCGCCGCCGCCACCGCCTGAGCCCCGCCACCTGAGCCTCCCCGCCACCTGAGCCTCGCCGGCGCCTGAGCCTCGCCGCGCGGCGCCCGGCTCAGCGGCAATCGGGCTCAGCGGCAGTCGGGCGGGCCCAGGGACGGGTGGTCGGTGCGTACCGCCAGGGCGAGCTGGCGCAGGGCGGGCGTCGGTGGTACGCCGAGCGCCCGCATCGCGTGTTCGGCGGTGGCGTACGCGGCGAGTGCGGCATCCCGGTCGCCACAGCGGTACAGCGCGATGATCAGGTGCCGGCAGAACCGCTCCCGCAGCGGGTGGGTGGCGTTGAGCCGCCGCAGCTCGTCGACCACGGCGAGGTGCTGGCCGAGCCGCAGGTCGGCCTCGATCCGGTCCTCGATCGCCGAGAGCCGCTGCTCCTCCAGCCGCGGCGCTTCGAACTCCCGCAGCACGGTGGATTCCACATTGCACAGCGCGTCGCCCCGCCACAGCCGCAGCGCCGCCCGCAGTCCGGCCGCGGCGCTGGGGTAGTCGCGGGCGGCGAGGTCGACCCTGGCCCGCTGCACCGCCTCGCTGAACAGCGCCAGGTCGAGCTGTGCGGTCTCCACGTCGATCCGGTATCCGGTGCCGTCGACGCAGACCAGGCGGCGCCCCACCAGGCGGCGCAGCGTACCGGCGTGTCGGGCGAGCTGGTCCGGCGCCGATGCGGGCGGGCGGTCGCCCCACACCGCCTCGATCAGCCAACCGGTCCGTTGCACCTGGTTGGCGCCGAGCAGCAGCGCGGCCAGCAGCGTACGTGGTTCGGCACTCGGCACACTCGCTCCGTGGTGGAGCCAGACCTCGACCGGACCAAGGATTCCGAACTGCAAGGGCGCCATCCGACAGGAGGGGGTGCGGGACGGTTGTTGCCTCACGGGTTGGTGTGGTCAGTGAACACCATCCGGTACGCCGTGCGCTGACCGGGGTCAGGGACTTACTCTCCGTACATGTGTCGATCACCCCGCAGACGCCCGTCGATGGCCTCCATTAGGGTGTGGCTGACGACGGAGGGAGGCAACGATGCCGCAGTCGCAGGGTGCGAGCCCCGCCAACCCCAAGGGTCTCGCCGACGTCGTGGCCGCGAGTACGGCCGTCAGCGACATCGACGGCCAGGCGGGTGTGCTGTTCTACCGCGGCTACGACATCCACGATCTGGGTGGCGGCGTCTCGTTCGAGGAGTGCGCCCATCTGCTGCACCGGGGGGAGCTGCCCACCGCGGCGGAGCGGGACGCGTACGTCGCCGAGCTGGCCGCCGGGCGTGAGCTGGGCCCCACCGTGCAGGCGGTGCTCGCCACCGAGGTGGTCAGCCGGCCGCCGATGGAGGCGCTGCGTACGCTGCTCTCGGCGCTGTCGGTCGATGATCCGGACACCGACTCCAACGACCCGGGGGCGAACGCCCGCAAGGCCGCCAGGCTGGTGGCGCAGATGCCGATGCTGGTCGCGGCGTACCACGCCCGGCGCACCGGGGGTACGGTCGCCGAGCTCGACCCGGACCTCGGGATCGCCGGCAACTTCCTGCTGCAGATCACCGGGCAGCGGCCCGACCCGACGGCGGTCGGGATCTTCGACGAGTGCCTGGTGCTGCACGCCGACCACACCATGAACGCCTCCACCTTCGCCGCCCGGGTGTGCGCGGCGACCTTGTCGGACATGCACTCCGCGGTGACCGCCGCGATCGGCACCCTGAAGGGGCCGCTGCACGGCGGCGCCAACGAGCAGGTGATGCGGATGCTCACCGAGATCGACGAAGCGGTCGGTGACGGCGACGCCGACGCCCGCCGGGACGTGACCGAGAGTGACGTACGGCGCCGGCTCGACGCGGGCGAGAAGATCATGGGCTTCGGGCACCGGGTCTACCGTACGGAGGACCCCCGCGCCACCCACCTGCGCCGGATGAGCCGGTCGCTGGCCGAACTGACCGGCGACTCCAAGTGGTACGACATGAGCGCGCACATGGAGCGGACGGTCTTCGAGGTCAAGGGGCTGCGCCCGAACGTCGACTTCTACGCCGCCAGCGTCTACCACTACCTGGGCATTCCGACCGATCTGTTCACGCCGGTGTTCTCGGTGTCGCGGATGAGCGGCTGGACCGCCCACGTGATCGAGCAGCACGCCGACAACCGGCTGATCCGCCCCGACAGCGAGTACATCGGCCCGTCGCCCCGCAAGCTGAAGCCCCTCGCCGACCGCTGAGGCCCCGCGCATACACTCGCGCCCATGTCGATGCCTGGTGGCCCGGCTCCCGAGGTGCCGGCACGTTCCCGGCCGGTGTGGTTGATCGTCCTGGTCGGACTGCTCGTGATCGCGCTGCTCGGCGCGGTCGCGTTCGCCGGTTGGGCGGTGATGCGGCGGGTCGAGCCGGTCCCTACCGTCGTGACCGCCGGAGCTCCGCGGTACGCGACGGACGCGCTGGCAGCGGCGGAGTCGGGAGCCGTGCTGGTCTTCTCCTACGACTACCGCAGCTTCGACAACGACGTGAAGCGCGGTCTCCGGGTGTGCACGGGCGGGTTCGCCGAGGAATACCGCACGTCCGTCGAGAAGCTGCGGGCCACCGTCAAGAACGAGCGGGCGATCGTTCGGGCGAAGGTTTCCGATGCGGGTGTGGTGAAGGTCGGCCCGCGGCGGGTCGAAGTGCTGCTGTTCATCAACCAGTACCGGCGCAACGCTTCGATCGACGGTGAGAAGGTCGACGAGAACCGCCTGGTGCTGGTGATGGCGCCAGGCCCGAAGGGCACCTGGCTGATCGCGGAGGTGTCGGCGCTGTGACTGGTTCCCCGTTCGGGCCACCCGCCACCGCGCCGCCCCCACCGGCAACGCCGCGGCGCGCCCCGATTGGCCTGATCCTGGTCGCGGTCCTGCTTGCGGTGGGTACGCTCGCCGCACTCGCGACGGGTGGCGTGGCGCTGCTCCTGCCGGGCGGGTCGACCCGGGCCGGTTCTGAGTGGCCGGGTCCGTCCGTGCGCCAGGCGACCCAGGCCGCCAGCGACTGTGTCACGGAGTTTCTGACCGTCAGCGCGGACACCGTGGGCGACGATCTGGACCAGGTGTTGGGCTGCTCCACCGGGACCTTCCGGTCGCAGTACGAGTCGGGCATGGCGGAGGTACGCGAAGCGGTCCTCGACAACGCGGTGAGCGCGACCGGTACGGTGCTGCGTACCGCGGTGGTGTCCGCCGATGCGGACACGGTGGTCGTGCTCGTCGCCGTCGATGCCGAGATCAGGAACCGGCGGACCCCGGACGGGCGCCAGGCCCACTACCGGGTGCGGGTCGCAATGTCGCCGGTGAAGGGGCGGTGGCTGGTGTCCCAGCTGGAGTTCGTCAGCTGAGCTGTCTCCGACACGCGCTCCGTACAAGATCCACCGAATGCCGCCGCCGCCCGTTTAGCCTGGTCACAAATCGGGCGAAAGGGGCGGCTGATGGTACGGGGGCGACTGCGGAAGCTGCTACATCCCCAGTTAGGGCTACTGGTCGCCGCGGCGGCAGCGCTGTGGCTGCCCACTCTGCCGCGGGTGGCCGAGCCCGGCGACGCCCTGGTCGCGGACGTCACCGCGCAGCTGGTACGCCGCGCCGAAGCCACCGGTGAACAGGTGGCCGCCGACCGCGCCAGGGTCACCGTGGTACGGCGTACCGGCGACTGGGCTTTCGGCACCGGAGTGGTGACCGCGCCGGTGCGGCCGAGGGCGTACCCGTACGGCTGGCTGTTCCTGGCACAGCGGGCCGGTGCCGGGTGGCGGGTCGGGTTCGAGGGTGAGGGCGCTTTCGCGGAGCTGGCCGGCGCCGCGCCGGTGGTGGGGCGGACCGAGCGGGGGCTGCTCGCCGCGGTCTCCACCGAGGCGGACCGGCGTACCGGGATGCGGCTGCCGTTCGCGGTGGGGCAGACCTGGTCGTACACCGGTGGGCCGCACCAGATGGGCGGCAGCGTGCTCAGCTCGATCGACCTGGCCGGCGGCGACCTCAAGGTGCTGGCGGCGCGGGGCGGGCGGGCGTACACCATGTGCAAGGGCTGGATCCGGGTACTGCACAACGGCGGGTACGCCACCGACTACTACCACCTGTGGAACCAGATCTCCGTCGACGGCACCCCGGTCGACGAGGGTGCCTTCCTCGGCGACGCCGGCACCGACGTCACCTGCGGCGGCGGCGCCACCGGCCGGCACGTGCACTTCTCGCTGCGCCGCAACGGGGAGTACGTCCCGATCGCCGGCCACGGCATCGGCAAGTGGGTGATCTACGGCGGCGCCAAGGCGTACGACGGGTACGCGCTGCACGGCAGTCGCCGCGCCGACGTCGGCCGGACCGTGACCAACCACGGCGCACTGCGGGTCGACCAGGGGATCGTCGACACCGACGGCGGCGGCACCCTGCGGCGCCGCTCCGGGCCCGGCACAGGTCACGGCATCGTAGGCGAGCTGCCGGACGGCGCCACCGTGACGATCGCCTGCTCGGCCGCCGGCACCGAGCACACCGGCCGGAGCGGCACCACGAAGCTGTGGGACAAACTCACCGACGGCAGCTGGGTCAGCCACGCGTACGTCTGGACCGGCACCGACGACCCCGTGAAAGGCATGTGCTGACCCCCCACCCTCCATGATCAACGGTCGGTTGATGTCGTCATGACAGCATGGTGGGACCGTTGATCATGGAGCGTGGCGGGAGGCCGGGGGCTCGCCGCCCGCGCGGCGTCCCGTAGGCTCCGGCGGGTGGACACCCCGGACGTGACGGTGATCGTGCCGGTCTACAACACCGGTTCGTACCTGGCCCGGTGCCTGGACTCGCTGCGGCAGCAGACCATCGGGTTCGGGCGGATGCAGATCGTCGCCGTGGACGACGGCTCCACCGACGGCAGCGGCCGCGAGCTGGACCGGTTCGCCGCCCGCCACCCCGGCGCGGTGACGGTGGTGCACACCCCGAACTCGGGTGGGCCGGCCGCGCCGTGCAACCGGGCACTGGAGCATGCGACGGGGCGGTACCTGTTCTACCTCGGCGCCGACGACTACCTCGCGCCGTTCGCGCTGCAGCGGATGGTCGAGGCCGCCGACGAGTGGGAGTCCGACGTCCTGCTCTGCAGGGTGGTCGGGGTCAACAGCCGGTTCATCCACCAGGAGGTGTTCGCCCGTACCGAGCCCGACCTGGACATGTTCGAGTCCGGGCTGCCGCTGTCGCTGGCCAACACCAAGCTGTTCCGCCGGGAGCTGGTCGAGCGGCACCGGCTGCGCTACCCGGAGGACATGACGATCGGCAGCGACCAGCCGTTCACCATCGAGGCGTGCTACCGGGCGCGGCGGATCTCCGTACTCGCCGACGACGCGTACTACTTCGCGGTACGCCGGCTCAACTCACGCAACGTCACGATCCTCAGCAAGCCCCGGCAACGGCTGGCCGACACCCGGCGGATCATGGAGTTCGTCGCCGACCTGATCCCCGCCGGCAAGCAGCGTGACGCGCTGCTCACCCGCCACTTCCAGCTGGAGCTCGCCACGCTGCTGGAGGACGCCTTCGGCCGGCTCGACACCGACACCCGGCGGGCCGTGTTCGACGGCATCGCCGCGCTGGCCCGGCGTTTCCTCACCGACGAGATGCACGCCGCCCTCGGGATCGAGGCCCGGCTGCGGCTCGGCCTGGCCCGTGACGGCACCCTCGACGAGCTGCTCGCCGTCATCGAGTACGACGCCGAACACGGCACCCCGCCCTCGGAGGTGGTCGACGGGCGGCGCTACGCGGCGTACCCGGGTGCGGTCGGCCGGCCCGAGTTCGACGTCACCGACGCGGCGGCGGACTGGCTGGCCCGGCTGGCGGTCGGCGAGCTGGGCTGGGACCGTACCGGGCTGGTGATCACCGCCGGTACCCCCGCCCGGGAGCTGGCCGACCACCGGGTGGTGTTGACCGCCGACGACCTGACCGGTGTCACGGTCGAACGGGCTGGCGACGACGACGGCACCACCGTACGGGTCCGGTTCCCGGTCGCCGACCTGCTGCGGAACGCCGGCTCGGGGGTACGCCGCTCGGTCCGCGTGCGGGTCACGGCCGGTTGCGCGACGGGCGGCACGACCGGCACCGCGCCGGTACGGACCCGGGTCGGCTCGCGCCCGGTGATCCGTCGCAGTGGCAGCCGGTGGTACGCGATCGCCGCCCTCCCCGGCACCTCCGGCCACCTGATGATCTCCGTGGTGCCGCTCACCCCGCGCCGGGTCGCCGCCCGACTGCTACGCCGCGGCTGAGAGGCCCGCTACGCCGCCGTCGAGGAGGGGGCGGCCGGTGCGGATGTGGGCGTGCCCTGGTGGCGGCCGCGCAGCCGGCCCACCACCCGGTACACCCAGCGCAGCCCCGCGTACAGCGGCCACGCGTTGGCGCGTACCAGCCGGTGCTTGAGCCCTTCGACGCCACCGGGGACGTCGTAACCCTCCGGCGGCAGCCGGCGGCGGTAGTCGGCGACGACCCGGCCGAAGAACGCCCGGCGGGAGCCCTGGGACAGCCGCCACTCGTTGCCGAGGATCACCAGGTAGTGGTTGATCATCAGCCGGAACAACTCGGGGCGGAACCTGCCGTAGTCCCCCCCGTCGACGAACTCCCACAGCGCCTGGTACTGGTCGAACACCTCGAAGTGGCGGTCGCTGAGGGTGCTGGTGATGCCGCCGGTCTGCTGCCGGTAGAAGTAGCAGACCCGTTCCAGCACGTCGACGGTGCCCGCGGCGAGCAGCAGCGGATGGCTGAACGAGCAGTCTTCGTACCAGCCGGGGCGGAACCGCAGCCCGGAATCGGCGATCAGGGTGCGGCGCGCGATCTTCGTACACGACGACTGGGTCAGCCGCAGCAGCTTCGGGTGCGCGGCGAGCCGTACCGGTGGGGCGGCGCCGTCGAGCGCGGCGCCGGCCGGGCGGCGTGCCGGGGCGGCGCCGGGGTAGACGTCGGCATGCTCGATGACCAGCAGATCCGCCCGGTACGCCGCCAGCCGATCGATCACCGCGGCGACCGAGCCCTCCGGCAGCCAGTCGTCGGAGTCGACGAACCAGACGTACTCCCCGGTGACGTGGTCCAGCCCGGCGTTGCGGGCCCCGCCCAGCCCACGGTTGTCAGCCAGGTGTACGACGCTGAGCCGCGGCTCGCGCCGGGCGTACGCGTCCAGCATCGCGCCGCTGCCGTCGGGGGAGGCGTCGTCGACCGCGACCACCTCCAGGTCGCCGCCGGGATACCCGAAGATCGAGTCGAGGCACTCGGTCAGGTGCTGCTCGACGTCGTACACCGGCACGATCACCGACAGCCGCGGCGTGCCGGGCTTCTGCATGGTTGACGATCGTAGTGTCGCCGGATCCGGGCCACCCACGGCGGCCCGGGCACGGGCGCGGGCGTATTCTCGCCAGCGGTCCGCCGACGGCGGGCCCACCCCGGTCGAGCCGATGAGGAGCGCAGCGACGATGACAGAGGCCGCGGAGGTCTTCGTACACCCCACCGCCGATGTGGAGGAGGGGGCGAGCGTCGGCGCCGGGACGAAGATCTGGCATCTGGCCCACATCCGCTCCAGCTCCCGGATCGGCGCCGGCTGCATTCTCGGCCGCAACGTGTACGTCGACGCCGGTGTCACCATCGGTGACCTGGTGAAGGTGCAGAACAACGTCTCCGTCTACGCCGGCGTGACGTTGGAGGACGAGGTCTTCGTGGGTCCGTGCGCGGTGTTCACCAACGACCTGCGGCCCCGCGCCCAGAACCCGGACTGGGAGATCACCCCCACTCTGGTACGCCGTGGCGCCGCCATCGGCGCCAACGCCACCCTGGTCTGCGGCATCGAGATCGGGGAGTACGCGATGATCGCCGCCGGCTCGGTGGTGACGAAGAACGTCGCGCCGTACCAGTTGGTGGCCGGTAACCCGGCCCGGCCGCTGGGCTGGGTCGACACCAAGGGCAACGTGATCTCCCGGGACCCCGAGCGGCCCCCTGCCGGCGCCTGACCGAGCGGTAACCGCGGAGTTGTCGGGGTATCGCACCGGCCTGATACCCCGACAACTCCGCAGTTTGCCGTTATGTGCCTGCGGTGGGGCGGTCAGCCTCCGATGACGACGCGGGTGACGCCGTCCCAGTGGGCGGGGTCGGTGACGCGGCGGCCGTCGACGAGCACCCGTACCCCCGGAAGGTCCTTGGCGGACAGTGAGCGGTACTCCGCGTGATCGGCCTGGACCACCGCGGCGGTCACCTGCTCGCCCTGGTGGGCGGGCAGGCCCAGCGAGGTCAGCTCCTCGGCGGTGTACATCGGGTCGGAGACGTACGGGGTCGCGCCCCGCTCCCGCAGCGCCTCCACGGTCGGGAACACCCCGGAGAACGCGGTCTCCTTCGCGCCGCCCCGGTACGCCGCGCCCAGCACCAGCACGCTGGCACCCTTCAAGTCGCCGTACGCCTCGGCGAGCAGCGAGATCGCGTACTCGGGCATCCCGGCGTTCGCCTCGCGGGCGGAGCGCACCACCGTGGCGGCCGGGTCGTTCCACAGGTACATCCGCGGGTAGATCGGGATGCAGTGGCCGCCGACGGCGATCCCCGGCTGGTGGATGTGGCTGAACGGCTGGGTGTTGCAGGCCTCGATCACCTTGGTGATGTCGACGTCGATGGTGTCGGCGTACCGGGCGAACTGGTTGGCGAGCCCGATGTTGACGTCCCGGTACGTGGTCTCGGCGAGCTTCGCCAGCTCCGAGGCCTCCGCGGAGCCGACATCCCAGACGCCGTTCGGGCGGGGCAGGTCGTCGCGCTCGTCGAAGTCGAGCACCGCCTCGTAGAGCGCGACCGCTTTCTCCGCCGACGCGGCGTCGATGCCGCCGACCAGCTTCGGGTAGCGGCGCAGGTCGGCGAAGACCCGCCCGGTGAACACCCGCTCCGGGCTGAACGCGACGAAGAAGTCCTCGCCGGCGGTCAGCCCCGAGCCCTCGGCCAGCATCGGCGCCCAGCGGTCGCGGGTGGTGCCGACCGGCAGCGTGGTCTCGTAGCTGACCAGGGTCCCGGGGCGCATCCCGGCGGCGATCGCCCGGGTCGCGTCGTCCATCCACTCGAAGTCCGGTACGCCCTCGGCGTCGACGAACAGCGGCACCACGACCACCGCCGCGTCGGACTCGCGTACCGCCGCCGTGGTGTCGGTGGTGGCCGAGAGCAGCCCGGCGTCGACGGCCTGCTTGAGCTTGACGTCGAGGTCGGCCTCGCCCGGGAACGGCGGCACGCCTTCGTTGACCAGGTCGACGACCCGCTTCGCCACGTCGGCGCCGATGACCTTGTGGCCCTTCGACGCGAACTGAACGGCCAGCGGCAACCCGATCTTGCCGAGCGCGACGACGCAGATGTTCATGGTCCCACTTTCTCTTCGGGGGTCTGGCGGAGCTCGGTGGTCTCCGGAACGTCGGTGGTGTCCGGAACAAGTGTGCGGTATAGCCGGTCGATCACCGCGGCCTGGGCCTCCCAGGTCCAGCGCTGCAGCATGCCCGGAGTGTCGTACGCCACCCGGTAGCGGGCGGTTTCGGCGAGTACGGCCCGGACCGCACGGACGTAGTCGGCCACGTCACCGGCCCGGAAAACCTCGCCCTGCCCGGTGGCGCGCACCGTCGCGGCCATCACCCGTACGTCGGAGACCACCAGCGGCAGCCGGGCGTGTGAGTACTCGAAGAACTTCGTCACCAGGGCGATCTCGTGGTTGGGCCAGTGGTCGATCGGGATCACGCCGGCATCGGCGCTCGACAGGAAGCCGGTCACCCGCCAGTGCGGCACGTACGGGTGCAGATGCACCCGGTCGGCAACGCCGAGCCGCTCGGCCCGGGCCCGCAGCTCCGGCTGGTCTGTGCTGTCGACCACGAACGCGGCGTGTACGCCCGGCAGGTCCGGCAGCGCGTCGACCATCAGTGGCAGCCCGCGCTGCGGCGCCACCTTGCCGCTGTAGACCACCAGCGGGGTGTCCGGGCCGATGCCGCAGGCCTCCCGGAGTCCGGGCTCGTCCGTGGGCTGGCTCGCCGGCGGGGCATTGAGCACGACGGTGGGCTTCGCGGGCAGGTGGTGCTCGGCCTGGAGCATCTCGGCCAGGGTCTCGGAGACCGTCACCACCGCATCGGCGTCGTCCGCGTACTCCCGCTCGTACGCCTGGTGCGCGGGCAGCCAGTGCGCGTTGTCCCGCCAGGGGCGTACCCCTGGGAGGAATTCGTGAGCGTCCCAGACCAGCCGGACGGTACGGCCCGCCGCCGCGGCGCGGCGCTTGGCGCGGGCGCCGACCCCGAGCATCCGGAAGTCGTGGGCGTGAATCAGGTCGGGGCCCAGCGCGTCGATCGCGTCGGCGAAGCCGGCCTCGAAGTTCCACAGGCCGGGCTCCAGCCGGCGCCAGGCGGCGTCGCCGTCGCGCCGTAGCCAGAACCGGGTACGCAGCTCGTCCCACGGCCGGTACAGCCCCCGCAGGGCGCGTACCGCCCGAGCCCTGCGCCCCGGCCGGCTAGCGGCGGCCGGGGTGGCCGCCGGGGCAGCGCTGGCGGTCGGGGCGGCGC
>JBOGDE010000070.1:0-19380 GCA_050701695.1 Micromonosporaceae bacterium | reverse complement strand
GGCATCTCTGTTACGACGAGGGTGGGGGGACGCTGCCGGGTTACCGTGAAGGCGGAAGGTCTCGCTCCCACCTCCACGGACCCGAGGCCGCACCACGGTGTCGTTGCCGCGACGACGGACTCGGCGAGGCTGCTCGTCCAGTCCGGTGGTGCGGATCCCGTACGGAGCCGGAGCCGCGAGATGTCGTGGTGCCGTACCACCTCCTCCCCGCGTGGTTCCTCGGGTCGGCCGGCGGCTGTCGTGGTGGCGCCGGCCGGGCACTGTGGCGTCGATCCCCGACGCCCCCCCGTGGGCGCCGGGTCGACGAGGCACACCGATGTCCCCGCCTGCTACGCCAGCAGCGGTACTGGTCATGGGAGCGCTCCCATGGTTGTGCCGATGAACTCTAGCCGCAAACGGCACCCACCGGAACCCCCGTACCAAGATCAACCCAAACAGCCCTGATCGGGCATCTTGACATCCGGTACGGCTTGGTGGACGATGGGAGCGCTCCCATCACGGGAGTCGGAGCCTCCTTTGCCGCAGCCAAGCCGGGCCGTTTGCGCCCGTCCGTTCGCTACGGAGGAGACCCCCCAATGCGTGTCCTGTCAGGACGGTTCCGCCAGAGATCCCGACGCTTCCGAAGAACGTTCCAGCTGGTCAGTGCGGCCACCGGGATTGCGCTGGTGCTCGTCACACTGCCACTCGCCAGCGCGCCCGCACAGGCGGCCGGTGCGGCGCCGCGGACCGCGGCGTTGCCTGAGTACGCACAGCGGTTCGTGGATCTCTACACCAAGATCAAGGATCCCGCGAACGGCTACTTCAGTCCCGAGGGCGTGCCGTACCACTCGATCGAAACCCTGATCGTAGAGGCGCCCGACCATGGCCACGAGACCACGTCGGAGGCGTTCAGCTACTGGCTCTGGCTGGAAGCGATGTACGGCCGGGTCACGACGGACTGGCAGCCGTTCAACGACGCCTGGACGACGATGGAGCGGTACATCATCCCCGCCACCGCCGACCAGCCGACGAACGGCTTCTACAACCCGTCCAGCCCCGCCACGTACGCCCCGGAGTGGGACCAGCCCGACCAGTATCCGTCCCAGCTGAACTCCGGCGTCTCGTCCGGCACGGATCCGCTCGCCGCCGAGCTGCGCAGCGCGTACGGCACCAGTGACATCTACGGGATGCACTGGATCCTGGACGTCGACAACTGGTACGGCTACGGCCGCTGCGGCAACGGGACCACCAAGCCGGCGTACATCAACACGTTCCAGCGCGGCCCGCAGGAGTCGGTCTGGGAGACGGTGCCGCATCCCTCGTGCGAGACGTTCACGCACGGCGGCGAGAACGGCTACCTCGACCTGTTCATCGACGACGCAAGCTACGCCAGGCAGTGGCGCTACACCAACGCCCCCGACGCCGACGCGCGTGCGGTGCAGGTGGCGTACTGGGCGCTGACCTGGGCGCAGCAGCAGGGCAACGCCGCGGCGGTGGCGGCGACCGTGGCCAAGGCCGCCAAGATGGGCGACTACCTGCGCTACGCGATGTACGACAAGTACTTCAAGAAGCCGGGCTGCACCAGCCCGACCTGCGCGCCCGGCACCGGCAAGGACAGTGCGCACTGGCTGATGTCCTGGTACTACGCCTGGGGCGGCGCCAACGACAGCAACGCCGGCTGGGCGTGGCGGATCGGCTCCAGCCACGCGCACTACGGCTACCAGAACCCGGTCGCCGCCTGGGCGATGACCAACGTCGCCGAGCTGGCGCCGAAGTCGCCGACCGGGAAGGCCGACTGGCAGCAGAGCCTCGACCGGCAGCTGGAGTTCTACCGCTGGCTGCAGTCCGCTGAGGGCGGCATCGCCGGCGGCGCCACCAACAGCTGGAAGGGCCGGTACGAGGCTCCGCCCGCCGGCACGCCCACCTTCTACGGGATGGCGTACGACTGGCAGCCGGTCTACCACGACCCGCCCAGCAGCCAGTGGTTCGGATTCCAGGCGTGGTCGATGGAGCGGGTGGCCGAGTACTACCACCTCACCGGCGACGCGTCGGTGAGGCCGCTGCTCGACAAGTGGGTCGCCTGGGCGATGTCGGAGACCACGCTGGGCGTCGGCGGGAGTTACGCGGTCCCGTCCACGCTGGAGTGGAGCGGCCAGCCCGACAGCTGGGACCCCGCGAACCCGGGCGGCAACGCCAACCTGCACGTCACGGTGGTCGACCACACCCAGGACGTCGGCGTCACCGGCTCGTACGCCAAGGCGCTGATGTTCTACGCCGCGGCGACCGGCGACGTGGCAGCGCAGCAGACGGCCAAGGGCCTGCTGGACCGGATGTGGACCTACTACCAGGACCCGAAGGGGATCGCCTCCGAGGAGACCCGCCGGGACTACGAGCGGTTCGACGACACGTACAGCGCCAGCACCCACCAGGGTGTGTACGTGCCGCCGGGCTGGACCGGGACGATGCCGAACGGCGATCCCGTCAACTCGGACTCGACGTTCCTGTCGATCCGCTCCAAGTACCAGGACGACCCCGCGTGGCCGAAGGTGGAGGCGTACCTGAACGGCGGCCCGGCACCGACGTTCACGTACCACCGGTTCTGGGCACAGGCGGACATCGCCACCGCGCTGGGCCACTATTCGGAGCTGTTCGAGGACACGCCACCGCCCCCGGACGACACCGAGCCGCCCACGGCGCCGTCGAACCTGACGGCCTCGGGCACCACGGACACGACGGTGTCGCTGACCTGGGGTGCGTCGTCGGACAACGTGGGCGTGGCCGGGTACGACGTATTCCGGGAGACCGCCTCGGGCCCGGTCACGGTGGGCTCGACGGGTGCCACCTCGTTCACCGTCACCGGACTGGCGCCGGCGACGGCGTACACCTTCCATGTCAGGGCGCGGGACGCGTCCGGGAACGTGTCGGCCGCGTCGAGTTCGGTGACCGCGACGACGGGGGACGAGGAGCCGCCACCGCCACCGGAAGGGGACTGTTCGGTGGCGTACACGGTCAGGAGCGACTGGGGCTCCGGGTTCACCGCCGACGTGACCATCACCAACAACGGCCCGCCGGTGAGCGGCTGGACCCTCGGGTTCGGTTTCCCCGGCGATCAGCGGATCACGAACGGCTGGAGCGCCACGTGGTCGCAGGAAGGCAGCCAGGTCACCGCCCGCAGCCTGGACTGGAACGCGAACCTGCCCACCGGCGGCTCCACCACCGTCGGGTTCAACGGGTCGTACTCCGGCAGTAACTCCCCACCGTCCGACTTCACCCTCAACGGGGCAGCCTGCGCGGTCACCTGACGCGGCTCCCTGCGCCGTGCGGGGCGGGTGACGGCCCGCCCCGCACGGCACCTCCCGAAGGGATTCAGCGATGCTGACGAAGACACTGTCCATCCGCGCCGCCGCGCTCGCACTCATCGCCGCCACGCTGGCGCTGGTCGCGTCGGCGGTGGTGCTCGTGCCGTCGGTGCAGGCGCGGCAGCCGGGATTCCAGATCAGCGACGGGCGGCTGCTCGACGCCAACGGCAACGAGTTCGTGATGCGGGGCGTGAGCCATCCGCACGTCTGGTATCCGCAGCACACGCAGGCGTACGCCGACATCAAGTCGCACGGGGCCAACGCGGTACGGGTGGTGCTGGGCAGCGGCAAGCGCTGGGGACCCAGCTCCGCCGCCGACGTCGCGGACGTGGTCTCGCGGTGCAGGCAGCACCGGCTGATCTGCGTACTCGAAGTGCACGACACCACCGGGTACGGCGAGGACGGTGCCGCCGCCACGCTCGACGAGGCGGTCGACTACTGGATCAGCGTGCGGGACGCGCTGGTCGGCCAGGAGGCGTACGTCCTGGTCAACATCGGCAACGAGCCGTACGGCAACAACCAGGCCGTCAACGCCAACTGGGCGTCGGACAGTTCTGGTGCCATCCGGCGACTGCGGGCGGCCGGGCTCGAGCACACGCTCGTGGTCGACGCCCCGAACTGGGGCCAGGACTGGCAGTTCATCATGCGCGACAACGCCCGCTCCGTCTTCGACAGCGACCCGCAGGCCAACACCCTGTTCTCGATCCACATGTACGGGGTCTTCCAGCAGGCGGCGACGATCCGGAGCTACCTGGACAGCTTCGTCACCGCCGGACTGCCGATCATGATCGGCGAGTTCGGGCACAACCACTCCGACGGCGACCCCGACGAAGACACGATCATGTCGTACGCCGAGACGCTCGGCGTCGGCTACATCGGCTGGTCGTGGAGCGGTAACGGCGGCGGCGTCGCGTACCTCGACATGGTGGAGGACTTCGACACCACCCGGCTGACCTGGTGGGGCCAGCGCATCTTCCACGGCGCCGACGGCATCGCGCTGACCGCCCGTGAGGCGAGCGTGTACGGCACTCCGCCGTCCCCGAGCCCGTCGCAGACCACGTCACCGTCTCCCACAGGATCGCCGTCACCGACGGCCTCGCCGACGATGTCACCGACGGTCTCGCCCACCGGCTCGCCGCCCGGCGACGCCGCCTGCCGGGTCAGCTACGTGGTCCGGAGCGAGTGGAACACCGGCTTCACCGCCGACGTGACGATCACCAACCTCGGCGTCGCGACCAGCGGCTGGACCCTCGGCTTCGGCTTCCCCGGCGACCAGCGCATCACCAACGGCTGGTCCGCGACCTGGAGCCAGGACGGCGCCCAGGTCACCGCCCGCAGCCTGGACTGGAACGCGAACCTTCCGACCGGCGGCGCCACCACCGTCGGCTTCAACGGGTCGTACTCAGGCAGCAATCCCACGCCGGCCGACTTCACGCTCAACGGCCGCGCCTGCGCCGTCGCATGAGCGGCCACCGCCCCCTACCCCCACGAAAGGGCATCACCATGTCGCGAAGATCATCCCGACTCCTGTTCGCCGTGGCGCTGGCAGCACTGGCGGCCCTGGTCGTGCCCGCGGCCGGGCACGCCGGCCACGGACCCGACGCCGGCCCGCCGCTGCGTGTCAACCAGCACGGGTACGGCATCGGCCAGGCGAAAGGCGCCACGTACGCCACCGACGCCGCCAGCCCGCTGCGCTGGGAGCTGCTGAACACGTCCGGGACCGCCGTGGCCAGCGGCACCACCAGCGTGCGCGGGCTCGACCAGGCAGCCGGAGAACGCGTACACACGGTCGACTTCTCCGCCTACGACACCGCCGGAGACAACTACCGGCTGCGCATCGGCACGGACGAGAGCTATCCGTTCAGCATCGACAACGACGTCTACGCCGAGCTGCGGTACGACGCGTTGGCGTACTACTACCACAACCGCAGTGGCATCCCGATCGAGTCGCGGTTCGCCGGATCGGCGTACGCGCGGCCGGCCGGCCACGTCGACGTGGCGCCCAACAAGGGCGACGGCTCGGTGCCGTGTCTGGCCGGCAGCTGCGACTACCGGCTCGACGTCACCGGCGGCTGGTACGACGCGGGTGACCACGGCAAGTACGTGGTCAACGGCGGCATCTCGACCTGGCAGCTGCAGAACCTGTACGAGCAGGCGCAGCGCCGGGGCACCGAGGCCGCGTTCGCCGACGGCACGATGGCGATCCCGGAGAACGGCAACGGCGTACCCGACCTGCTCGACGAGTCGCGCTGGAACCTCGAGTTCCTGCTGAAGATGCAGGTGCCGGACGGCAGGCCGCTCGCGGGTATGGCGCACCACAAGATCCACGACGAGAACTGGACCGGGCTGCCGATGCTGCCGCATCAGGACCCGGAGAACCGGCGGCTCAGCCCACCGAGTGTCACCGCGACCCTGAACCTCGCGGCCGCCGCGGCACAGGGCGCGCGGCTGTGGCGTACCCACGACTCCGCTTTCTCCAGCCGCGCGCTGGCTGCCGCGGTGAAGGCATGGGACGCGGCGGTCGCCAACCCCGACCGGCTGCCCGACCCGAATGACGGCACCGGCGGCGGCGCGTACAGCGACTGGCGCGCCACCGACGAGTTCTACTGGGCCGCGGCGGAGCTGTTCATCACCACCGGCGAGGACCGGTACCGGCAGGCGCTGACCTCCTCCGAGTGGTGGTACGGCAGCGCGTTCACCGCCGGCGGTTTCAGCTGGCAGGACACCGCCGCCCTCGGTGACCTGGCGCTGGCCACGGTGCCGAACAACCTGCCCGCCTCCGACATCTCCGGGATCCGGCAGGCGATCCAGTCCGGCGCCGACCGGTACGTCACCGCCCAGAACGGCGAGGGCTACCCGACCCCGTACGTGCCCACCGGGTACGACTACGCGTGGGGCTCCAACAGCCAGGTGCTCAACAACGCGGTGGTGATCGCGACCGCGTACGACCTGACCGGCGACCAGAAGTACCTCGCGGCGGCGTCCCGGACGATGGACTACCTGCTCGGCCAGAACGCGCTCAACCGCTCGTACGTCAGCGGGTACGGCGAGCGCCACTCCCGCAACCAGCACCACCGGCACTGGGCGAACCAGGCCGACCCGTCGCTGCCGAACCCGCCGCCCGGCTCCCTCGCGGGCGGGCCGAACTCGTCCATCCAGGACCCGGTGGCACAGCAGCACCTGACCGGCTGCGCCGCGCAGAAGTGCTACATCGACGACATCGGCTCCTGGGCCACCAACGAGGTGACGATCAACTGGAACGCGCCGCTGGCCTGGATGGTCTCGTTCCTGGACGACGCGTCCGGTACGACGCCGCCACCGCCGGACGATGTGGAGCCGCCGACCGTGCCGCCGAACCTGGCCGCGGCCGGCACCACCGACACCACCGTGTCGCTGACCTGGGACGCGTCGTCGGACAACGTCGGCGTCGCGGGCTACGACGTGTACCGGGAGACCGGCTCGGGTCCAGCGAAGGTCGGCGAGACCGCGTCGACGTCGTTCACGGTGACCGGGTTGGCGCCGGCGACGGCGTACACGTTCCATGTCAGGGCGCGCGATGCGTCCGGCAACGTGTCGCCGGCGTCCAACTCCGTCACGGCGACGACCGGACAGGAGCCTCCGCCGCCCGCCGGTGACTGCACAGTGACGTACACCGTACGCAGCGACTGGGGTTCCGGGTTCACCGCCGACGTGACCATCACCAACCACGGTGCGCCGATCAGCGGCTGGACGCTGGGCTTCGGGTTCCCCGGCAGTCAGCGGATCAGCAACGGCTGGTCAGCCACCTGGTCACAGTCCGGGAGCCAGGTCACCGCAAGGAGCCTGGACTGGAACGCCAACCTTGCCACCGGCGGCTCGGCCACCGTCGGGTTCAACGGCACGTATTCCGGGAGCAACCCCACCCCGTCGGACTTCACCCTCAACGGCGCCGCCTGCACCGCGGGCTGACCACGAAGGAGCAACCCCATGAGATCGATCAGAAGGAGCCTGGCGGCCGCCGCCGCGTTCCTCGTCACGGCCGCCGCGATGGCGGTCAACGTAAGCCCGGCCTCCGCGCACGGCGTGACGATGTTCCCGGGCTCGCGCACGTACCTGTGCTATGTGGACGGCAAGCGGGAGAACGGGCAGATCATCCCGTACAACCCCGCCTGTGCGGACGCGGTCGCACAGAGCGGCACCACACCCCTCTACAACTGGTACGCCGTGCTCGACTCCAACGCGGGCGGGCGCAACGTCGGCTACGTCCCGGACGGCACGATCTGCAGCGCGGGCAACCGATCGCCGTACGACTTCTCGCCGTACAACATGGCGCGCACCGACTGGCCGCTGACCCACCTCACCTCCGGCGCGGAGATCCGCTGGCGGCACAGCAACTGGGCGCACCACCCCGGGACCTTCCACATGTACGTCACCCGGGACAGCTGGGACCCGACCCGCCCGCTGGCGTGGAGCGACCTGGAGGCGTTCTGGAGCGTCACGGACCCGCCGCAGTCGGGCTCCGCGGGCAGCGAAGGCGGCTACTACTACTGGAACGCCCAGCTGCCCTCCGGCAAGACCGGCCGGCACATGATTTTCATTCAGTGGGTACGCGCGGACAGCACGGAGAACTTCTTCAGCTGCTCCGACGTGGTCTTCGACGGCGGCCACGGCGAGGTCACCGGAGTCGGCCCCGACCAGGGCACCCAGCCGCCTCCGTCCAGCCCGCCTCCGCCGACCTCCCCACCGCCGTCCACGCCGCCGTCGTCCACTCCGCCGGCCGACGGCTGCGAGGTCGACTACGTGGTCCGGGGAGAGTGGGGTGCCGGCTTCACCACCGACGTAACCGTGGTGAACCGGGGCGCACCGGTCAGCGGCTGGACCCTCGGGTTCCGTTTCCCGGCCGGCCAGCAGGTCACCAGCGGTTGGAGCGCCACCTGGTCACAGACCGGTGATCAGGTGTACGCCAGGAGCCTGGACTGGAACGCGAACCTCGCCACCGGCGGCGCCGCCACCATCGGGTTCAACGGCTCGTACGCCGGCAGCAACCCGGAGCCGTCGCAGTTCACGCTCAATGGCGTCGCCTGCACTTCTTGACACGGCCGTGCGGTTGTGGTCAGGTTCATGGGAGCGCTCCCATGCGCTCGGTGGCACCTGACCACAACGCATCGGTGACGACCTGAGAGGGGTCCGAGATGAACGCTTCCCCGTGGCGCCGCAGACGCCTGGCGGCGGTCGGCCTGATAGCCGTGACGGCGCTCGCCGCGGCTACCGGCTGCTCGGCGTCGAGTGGCGAGTCGGGCGGCAAGATCACGCTGACCGTCGACGTGTTCGGCAACTTCGGCTACGCCGAGGCCGGGTTGTACAAGGAGTTCGAGAAGAGCCACCCTGACATCAAGATCAAAGAGCGCGGCACCGGGATGGAGCTGTCCGACTACGACGACCGGCTCACCCAGTGGCTGGCCGCGGGCAGCGGCGCGGGCGACGTGGTGTCCCTGGAGGAGGGCATCCTGATCCGCTTCAAGGTGCAGCCGAAGAACTTCGTCAACCTCTTCGAGCACGGCGCGGACAAGCTGCAGGGCAACTTCCTGAGCTGGAAGTGGCAGCAGGGGCTCTCCGCCGACGGCACGCAGCTGATCGGGCTCGGCACCGACGTCGGCAGCCTCGCGATGTGCTACCGGCCCGACCTGTTCGAGAAGGCGGGGCTGCCCACCGACCGGGACGAGGTCGGCAAGCTCTGGCCCACCTGGGACGACTACATCACGACCGGCAAGAAGTTCGCCGCGGCGGGCAAGGCCGGCACGGTGAAGGCCAAGTTCCTGGACTCGGCGACGAACACGTACAACGCGATCCTGGTGCAGAACGCCGGCCAGTCGACCAACCAGACGTACTTCGACGAGAAGAACGAGTTCGTCATGGCGTCCAACCCGGCCGTCAAGCAGGCGTGGGAGACCACCCTGGACATGGTCGACGGCGGGCTGTCGGCGAATCTGCGTTCCTTCTCCGACCAGTGGAACGCCGGGTTCAAGTCCGGCGCCTTCGCCACCATCGCCTGCCCCGCCTGGATGCTCGGCTACATCCAGGACCAGGCCGGCGACGCCGGCAAGGGCAAGTGGGACGTCGCGACCATCCCCGGTGGCGGCGGCAACTGGGGCGGCTCGTTCCTCGCCGTACCGACCCAGAGCAAGCACCCCGAGGAGGCCGCCGAGCTGGTGAAGTTCCTGACCAGCCCCGAGAGCCAGCTCAAGGTGTTCCAGGCGCTGAACAACCTGCCCTCCTCACCGAAGGCGCTGGACAGCCCGGAGCTGAAGGACTTCACCAACGAGTACTTCAACAACGCCCCGGTCGGCGTGATCTTCGGCGCCGGCGCCAAGGAGCTCGCGCCGGTCTACCTCGGCCCGAAGAACCAGCCGGTACGCGACGAGGTGGAGAACGCGCTGCGCGCCGTGGAGCAGGGTCAGCTCGCGCCCGGCAAGGCGTGGGACACCGCCGTCGCCAACGGCGGCAAGGTCGCGAGTTGACGGGGAGCACGTCGTGACCGTGCTGGAGACCCGGCCGACCCCCACCAAGCCTCGTCCGGCGCCACCGCGGCGCCGGGCGGGGGCCTGGCGGGCCCGACTCGACGTCAACGGCTCGCCGTACCTGTACGTGGCGCCGTTCTTCGTACTCTTCGCCGTCTTCGGGCTGGTCCCGCTCGGCTACACGTTCTGGGTCTCGCTGCACGACTGGGAGATCGTCGGTGAGCGGAAGTTCATCGGGCTCGGCAACTACGCCGACCTGCTGGTCGACGACCGGTTCTGGAACGCGGTCTACAACACCCTCGGGATGTTCGTGATCGCGACCGTGCCGCAGTTGACGATGGCGCTGCTGATCGCGCACGTCCTCAACCGTCAGCTGCGGGCCCGTACGTTCCTGCGGATGGCGATCGTGGTGCCGAGCATCACCTCGGTCGCCGCCATCGCGATCGTCTTCAACCAGCTGTACGCCCGCGACTTCGGGATGGTCAACTGGCTGATCGGGCTGGTCGGCGTCGAGCCGATCGACTGGCAGGCACACCGCTGGTCGGCCTGGATCGCGATCGCCACCATCGTCGACTGGCGGTGGACCGGCTACAACGCGATCATCTACCTCGCCGCGATGCAGGCGATCCCGCGCCAGCTGTACGAGGCGGCGGCGATCGACGGCGCCGGCGCGTGGCGGCAGTTCCGGAGCATCACGGTGCCCTCGCTGCGCCCCACGATCATCTTCACCGTGATCATCTCGACCATCGGCGGGCTGCAGCTGTTCACCGAGCCGCTGCTGTTCGGCAGCGCGGGGGACATGACCGGTGGCTCGCTGCGGCAGTTCCAGACCATCGGCATGTACATGTTCGAGAACGCGTTCCGGCTCTTCGAGTACGGCTACGGCTCCGCGGTGGCCTGGATGCTCTTCCTGCTGATCGGAATCGGATCGCTGCTCAACGTACTCATCATCCGCCGCATCGGCACCAGCTAGGAGGAGCGACGTGGCTTCGTACCAACCGAAAGCGCCGCGGCTGTGGCAGACGAGTCCGCTGACCTACGGCGCGCTCCTGGTCGCGGTGGCGTTGTCGATCTTCCCGATCTACTGGATGTTCGTGGTCGCCACCCACACCAACGACGTGGTGGGCCAGAGCCCGCCGCCACTGCTGCCCGGCGGTCACATCGGCGAGAACCTGCAGCGGCTGCTCGCCAACGACAACGCCAACTTCGCGATCGGGCTGGCCAACTCCGTGATCGCCTCGGCGGCGGTGACGGTGTCGGTGGTGTTCTTCTCCACGCTCGCCGGCTTCGCCTTCGCCAAGCTGCGGTTCCGCGGCCAGAACGCGATGCTGATGCTGATCATCGCCACCATGATGATCCCGGTACAGCTCGGGATCATCCCGCTCTACATGCTGATGAGCAAGCTGGGCTGGGTCGGTCAGCTGCAGGCGGTGATCGTGCCGTTCCTGGTCACCGGCTTCGGCGTGTTCATGATGCGGCAGTACGCCACCGCCGCGATCTCCGACGAGCTGATCGAGGCGGCGCGCGTCGACGGCTGCTCCACGTTCCGGATCTACTGGAGCGTCGTACTGCCCGCGCTACGGCCGGCCGCGGCGGTGCTCGGGCTGCTCACCTTCATGCAGACCTGGAACGAGTTCATCTGGCCGCTCGCCGTGCTGAACGCCGACACCCCCACCGTCCAGGTCTCGCTCAACCTGCTCGCCAGCGGCTACTACTCCGACTACTCGCAGGTGTTCACCGGCACCGCGCTGGCGACTCTCCCGCTGCTCGTCGTGTTCGTCCTGTTCGGTCGCCAGATCATCGGCGGAATCATGGAAGGTGCGGTCAAAGCGTGACCACGTCAAGGTTCACCCCCCAGCGCTCGCAGGCTCCCGACACTGTGGCTTTCCCACCCGGCTTCCTCTGGGGGGCGGCGACCGCCGCGTACCAGATCGAGGGCGCGGCCACGATGGACGGCCGGGCGCCGTCCATCTGGGACACCTTCAGCCGTACGCCCGGGAAGGTCCTCGACGGCGCGACCGGCGACATCGCCGTGGACCACTACCAGCGGTACCGCGAGGACGTCGCGCTGATGGCGGAGCTGGGGCTCACCGCGTACCGGTTCTCGGTCTCGTGGTCCCGGGTCCAGCCGGACGGGCGGGGCGCGGCCAACCAGACGGGGCTGGACTTCTACCGGCGCCTGGTCGACCAGCTGCTGGAGTACGGGATCCGGCCGTGGCCGACGCTCTACCACTGGGACCTGCCGCAGGCGCTGGAGGACGCCGGCGGCTGGCCTTCGCGCGAGACGGCGCTCCGGTTCGCCGACTACGCGGCGCTGATGTACGACGCGCTGGGGGACCGGCTCGACTCCTGGACCACACTCAACGAACCCTGGTGCTCGGCCTTCCTCGGGTACGCCTCCGGCGAGCACGCGCCCGGTCGGCAGGAGCCGGCGGCGTCCGTACCGGCGGCGCACCACCAGTTGCTGGGTCACGGCCTGGCGGCGCAGGCGCTGCGCTCGGCCGGAGCCCGTGAGGTCGGGATCACCGTGAATCTGTACCCGGTCGACCCGGCCTCGGACACGGTGGCCGACGCGGATGCCGCGCGCCGGATCGACGGACTGCAGAACCGGCTGTTCCTGGATCCGCTGCTGCGCGGCGTCTACCCGCCGGACGTGATCGCGGACCTGGTTCCGGTGACGGACTTCGGGTTCGTGCACGACGGCGACCTCGGCGTCATCTCGGCTCCGCTGGACCTGCTCGGCGTCAACTACTACAGCCGGCATGTGGTCGCGGCGCCGGACGGGGAGGCGGTGCCCGCGGGTCACAGCCCGCTCGGTGGTGGGGCGTCGCCGTACCCGGGGAGCGAGGGCGTGCGGTTCGTCTCCCGGGGCTACCCGGTCACCGCGATGGGCTGGGAGATCGACGCGCCGGGGCTGGCCGAGACGCTGGTACGGCTGCACCGCGAGTACCCCGTACCGCCGATGTACGTCACCGAGAACGGCGCCGCGTTCGACGACCCGGCGCCGGTGAACGGGCAGGTGCCGGATCCGGCGCGGGTGGCGTACCTGGACGCGCACCTGCGGGCGTGTGCGGAAGCGATCGACGCGGGCGTACCGCTGCGGGGATACTTCGTCTGGTCTTTGATGGACAACTTCGAGTGGGCGTGGGGGTACACCCGCCGGTTCGGAGTGGTCCACGTGGACTACGCGACGCAGCGCCGTACGCCGAAGCAGAGCGGCCGTTGGTACGCCGACGTGATCCGCCGCAATGGTCTGTAGGCCGCTCCGTAACCGGCCCGGTCGTGCTGCGCTCGGCTGGCAGGCGGCGCGGGCTCCGGCTCGGCGGCCGGGGGTCTGGCTGCCGCGGGCCGGTGCCGGAGCGCACAATGGGACCGGCAGCCGGGCGACGCGAGCGGCTGGGCGAGGAGCAGCGCATATGACCGTTGACGACACGCGATCCGATGGCCGGCCGACGCTGGAAGTCGTTGCCGCGCGGGCCGGCGTCGGCCGGGGCACGGTGTCACGTGTGATCAACGGCTCGCCGCAGGTCAGCGAACGCGCCCGGCAGGCGGTGCAGCGCGCGATCGAGGAGCTCGGGTACGTGCCCAACCGCGCCGCGCGCTCGCTGGTGACCCGGCGTACCGACTCCATCGCCCTGGTCGTCTCCGAGCCGGAGGACCGGGTCTTCGCCGAGCCCTTCTTCGCCGGTGTGGTACGCGGGATCAGCGCCGAGCTGGCCGACACTCCGATGCAGCTCTGGCTCGCGATGACCACCTCCTCGGCGGAGCGCGGGCGGGTGGAGCGGCACCTCACCCCGCAGCACATCGACGGGGTACTGCTGCTGTCGCTACATGGCGACGATCCGCTCCCCGGCAAGCTGGAGGCGAGCGGGCTGCCCACCGTGCTCGGCGGCCGCATGATCGGCGCGGAGGCGCACAGCTGTGTCGACGTCGACAACGCCGGCGGCGCCCGGCTGGCGGTCGACCACCTGCTGGAGCGGGGCCGGCGCGCCATCGCGACCATCGCCGGTCCGCAGGACATGCACGTCGGCGTGGCCCGGCTGACCGGTTACCGGGAGGCCCTGCAGGCGGCCGGCGTATCGGTGGACGAGGACCTGATCGTCTACGGGGACTTCAGCGAGAGCAGCGGCGTCGAGTCGATGCGGGAGCTGCTGCGGCGCCGGTCTGACCTGGACGCGGTGTTCGCCGTCTCCGATCCGATGGCGATCGGCGCGATGCAGGTGCTCAAGGAGCAGGGCCGGCGGATTCCGGACGATGTGGCGGTGGTGGGCTTCGACGGCTCGCCGATGGCGCGGCACACCGAGCCGCCACTCACCACCGTGCATCAGCCCGCCGAGGCGATGGGTCGGAACATGGCGCGGCTGCTGCTGGCCCGGATCGCGGGTGAGGCCGTCAGCCCGCCGTGCGTGATCCTCACCCCCGATCTGGTGGTCGCGCAGTCCTCGTAGCGCTGCGGGCCGGCATAGTCTGCCGGGGGTGGTGCGGCGTAGCTCCACTGAGATCAAGCGATGGGACGGGTGCCGGCACGGTGGAGGAGCCGCTTCACGCCGCTGAGGCTGACGCACCGATCCACAACACCCAGATGAATGTGTTGGGGGCCGCCGCTGGACGATAAGGGTTCTCGTACCGCGCCAAGGGTGTCCATATGTGTCATATTGTCGGCATTATGTGAGCACATTTGCGCATCAGTGCGCATCAGAATGGGGAGGACTGCTATGCAACGGAGCATCGCAGCGCTGGTCGCCGGCTGCCTGGTGGCGGCGGGCCTGATCGCCGGCGTGCCGGCATCCGCGAGCCCGGGATCCCACACCACCGACGAGGTACGGGTGCTCAACTGGAACATCTGGCTCGGCGGCACCGGCGCGGGGCAGGGCAACCTGCCGCTGCTGCTGGATCAGGTGGTCTCGGTCGCGCCGGACGTGTTCTTCGCGGTCGAGACGTACGGCTCGGGCCACGAGATCCGGACGGTGCTGACCGAACGCGCCGGCAAGGGGGAGTACTACTCCGCCCAGATCAGCCCGGGCAACGGGATCTACCAGGACAACCTGTGGATCTTCACCCGGTTCCCGATCGTGCAGGTCTACCCGAAGCCGACGGGCGGCACCATCTCCGACTTCAATGTCGGAGGGGTACGGGTCCGGCTGCCGAACCAGCGTGAGGTCAACCTGTTCGACACCTGGCTGACGTACGACACTCCGTGGATCGGCGACATGATCGAGCAGAACGCCGCCGACGTCCGGGCCGGGCGGCGGCCCAGCTACAGCGCGCGCCGCATCCGCGACGCCGAACGCTCAGGGCTTGCCCAGATGGACGCGATTCTCGGCCAATTGCCGGCGATGCTCGGCGGCAACACCGACCCGATCATCCTGGCGGGCGATCTCAACACCCTGCCCGCGGCCGACTGGGACGCCGGGTGGGCCGGCTGCGCGAGCCACTTCGGGTTGAGCTATGCGCTACGTACCACCCAGCGGCTGACCGGCAGCGGCTTCACCGACAGCTACCGCGCCGCCAACCCGGATGCGTGCGCCACGCCGGGTGCCACCTGGAGCCCGCAGCTGACGATGCAGACGCCGGACCGGATCGACTTCATCTTCACCAAGGGCCCGCCGATCGCGATCGCCGGCGCGTTCACCATCGACGACCGGCTGACCTCACATCCGGAAGGGATTCTACTCCGACCACGCCGCCGTGGTCACCGACCTGCACATCAGCTGACCTGGGCGGATGCGGTATCAGTATCGGATGAGCCTTGCGGAACTCACGGTGCGTACGCCGGTCGACGCGCCCGCGGGAACGGTGTGGCGGGTGCTGACCGACTGGGAGCGGCAGAGCGAGTGGATGGTCGGTACCACGGTGCGGCTGACCCGTGGCGACGGCCATTCGATCGGCTCCGAGCTGGCGGCACGTACCGGGGTCGGGCCGGTCGGTTTCACCGACACGATGGAGATCATCATGTGGGAGCCGCCGCGGCGCTGCGAAGTGCTGCACACCGGCCGGCTGGTACGCGGCGTCGGCAGCTTCACCGTCGAGCCGGCCAGTGCCGCCGCCGCGACCGTCGTCTGGACCGAACGGCTGGACCTGCCGTTGGGCGTACTCGGGCGGTGGGGCTGGCCGCTGGTACGCCCCGCGTTCCGGGCCGGCGTCCGGCGGTCCCTGACCAGGCTGGCCCGGCTCTGCGAGTGACCGGTCCGGCTCCTCACCGCAGTCAGCATGACTCGGACAACTTGGAGCGGCGGGTCGCGCTCCGGCCTCAGGATGGATGTGGACCGATGAGTTTTCGGGTTCCGCGACGTCTATCCCTTCGGAGGGCTACCCGGAAGGAGAAGTGCGATGAAGCTGACGGTGACCACATTCGTCTCGGTTGACGGCGTGATGCAGGGACCCGGCGGTCCGGAGGAGGACCTCAGTGGCGGGTTCACGCGGGGCGGCTGGGTGGTCCCGCACTTCGACGACGACACCGGCCGGTTCATCAACGAGGTGTTCGACCAGGTCGACGCGTTCCTGCTCGGCCGGCACACGTACGACATCTTCGCCGCGTCCTGGCCGAAGTCGACGGATCCGGACGACCCGATCGCGAGCCGTCTCAACACACTGCCCAAGTACGTCGCCTCGACCACGCTCACCGAGCCCGAGTGGGGCCCCGCCACGGTGCTCAACGGGGACGTGCCCGCCGCGGTGTCCGAGCTCAAGCGGCAGCCGGGGCGGGAGCTGCAGGTGCACGGCAGCGGCGAGCTGGTGCGCACCCTGCATGAGCACGACCTGGTGGACGAGTACCGGCTGCTGGTCTTCCCGGTCGTCGTCGGCGAAGGCCGCCGGCTCTTCCCCGACCGGGGCGTGGCCACCGGGCTCACCCTGGTGGACTCGCGGAACACCGGCTCAGGCGTGGCCATCCACGTGTACCGGCCGACCGGCCGCCCCGAGTACGGCACGGCCGAGGTCACATAGACCGGCGCGCAGTGCCGTCTCGCCCCTCCCGTTAGGGCGGCGCTCAGGACGCCAGGTGCCAGCCGTGGCGCGGACGCGGTCCGCGACACCTACCGCCGGGTCCTGGACAACGCTGCCGCACCCACCGAGGCACAAATGATGACGCTGCTCCCGCAGGAGGACTTCCGTGGAACCGATTGACGACCGCCCTGTGGCGACCCTGGAGATCATGCGGCAGCTCATACCGACGTCGCCGTTCACCCACTACCTCGGTACGGAGATCACGGTGTGCGGCAACGGCATCGCCGAGCTGGTGGTCCCGATCCGTCCCGAGCTGACGCAGCATCACGGGTACGTACACGGGGCGGTCGTCGGATGCGTGGCCGACAACGCGTGCGCCTGGGCGGCCGCCTCGGTGGCCGGCGACGTGGTGACGACCGAGTACAAGATCCACCTGCTCGCGCCGGCGGTCGGTGACAGGTTGATCGGGCGGGGGCGCGTGATCAAGGCCTCCGCCCGGTTGGTGACCGCCGCCGCCGACGTGTTCGCCGTCGACGGCCACCAGGAGAAGCAGGTCGCGACCATGCTGGCCACGATCCTGCCGCTAACTAACTAGGCCGGTACTGCCAGCCAGCGCCGGTCCCCTGGTACTGGGCGATGGGGATCGGTGCCACACCCGGCGGCAACAGGTCGTGACACAGGACGCCCCGCAGGTGATCGATCTCATGAGCCACCAGACGCGCCACACCCCGCTCGAAGACGGTGATCCGCCGCTGCCCGTGTACGTCCTGATGTTCCACTTCGAGGTTGAGTGGGCGCGGCACCATGCAGCGCACGTCGAAGAACGACAAACACCCTTCGTACTGGTCGTCGGTGTCCCGGGAGGCGCCGACCAGCTTCGGGTTGAGCAGCGTGATCAGCTCCCCTTCGGGGGTACGTACCAAGGGCCGCGGCCCGGCCGATGCCGATCTGCGGGGCGGCCACACCCATGCCTTTGGCGAAGGTCCACGCCTCCGCCACCCGCTCCATCGTCGCGGTGAGCTCAGAGATGACCCGCCTGGCGTCGTCGGCCTCGTCGGGCAGGTCGAACGGGCGTGCCGGCGTGGTGAGGATCGGATCACCGAGCTGCACGACTCCCAGCGCCGCCATCCGCTCGGCCGGCCCCAGCGCCGCGAGGGTGTCATCGACGGCTCCCGCGTCCCGGAATCGCCACTCGATGCGGTACCGGGCGTGCAGCGGCGGATCGTCGGTGCTCCAGCTGGCTACAAGCCGGCCGTTCCGTTCCGCGGTGTCGATCGGCGTTCGCAGTGGAAATGCCTCCGCGGTCATGGACGTCTCCATGCCCCACAACACTGGCCGGCGTTCGGCGGGTAGATCCACGCAGAGCGACAGTCGCCGGGTTGGTAGCCGGATCGCGCGTTTCCACCAGTGGCCCCACTTGTCCTCGCCGACGCGGTAGGTGTAGTCGAGCCACGCACTATTCCCGGGATAGAGAGGAAAACGCCCGTCGGTGTTCTCGAACAGCAGCCACAGCTCCTTGAACGCGTCCCGGTCGTGCACCGCGCGCCACGTCATCGGGTCACCGTCGCAGGTCGCGTTGAGTCCGACCTCTTCCCAGGTCAGCGGCTTCTCGCGGTAGAGCCGGTTCGAACGCTCCGGGTCGCCGGGATAGCGGTCGACCGAGATGCGGATCAGATACTGAGTCACCGGTTCGGCACCGACGTTGTGGATGTGGCGCCGCACCCTGGTGCGGTAGTGGCCGTCGGCGTAGGTGAGTGTCGCGTCCTCGTGGAGCACCACGAGTCCCACGTGGGGCTCCGGCGCCAGCTCGAACGGCTCCGGTGGTGACTGGCGCCGGGCGGGTGCGTTCACGCTGAGGTCCCGCCAACGCCGCACCAGTGCTCTGCCGGCTCGTAGCTCCTGGTCAGCCTTCGTGACGAACTCGCGGCTGGGCCTCACCGCGCCGCCCTCCACCTTGCTGACGTACGACGCGGTATAGCCGACCTTGGCGGCCAATGCCTTCTGCGAGAGACCACGAACGTCGCGCCAATGCCGCAGCTCGCCGATGAATGCCTGGAGTGGTTGACCTACGGGCTGACCTGGCTCATGCGTCACTGCCACTCCGGCGAGGTGTGAATGAACGGAGTGAACGGTGACTGACCGCCACTCAGGCTGTCTTCCAACGCAGCGTATCGCCGACGCTACGGACATGGCTGACCCTACATGTGGAGATGACTGGAATCCGTGGCAGTTCCGCGACACCTACGGCGCGAATCCCCGCCGACTGCGCCGCATACACCGACGTCGGATCTGGCGCTGCAGTTGCGGCGACCGATTGCCTTGTCCGGCGACGAGATACACCGACCGCGTGTTCAACGATCCGATCTGCCCGCCCGCGGCGTTGTTCCCTTTGGAGGCATCCCCGCCGAGCCCTATGACTGGGCGTGGGCTCACCATCACGTACGTGAATCCCACCACCGCCAAGGTCGACGACTGTCGCGCGTCAGACTCTGTGGCAGGACAGTTGAGTCAGTCCTGAAGGAGAGTCAGACACATGGGAAGACCCCCAAGCATCCCGGCCGAGAAGAAGACCCGGATCGTGCTCAGCGTGATCGCTGGCG
>JBOGDE010000069.1:0-19705 GCA_050701695.1 Micromonosporaceae bacterium | reverse complement strand
CTCCGCGCCTACGCACGCCGGCCGCGCCAGCCGAGGCGGCGGGACACCTCGTCGGCGGCGACCCGCACCGCCTTGGCGATCTCCTCGATCCGCTCCGGGGTGAGGCGGTAGCTGGAGCCGGAGGCGCTGAGCGAGGCGACGCAGTCGTCGTCGGCGTTGTGTACGGGGGCGCCGATCGCGGTCAGCCCCATCTCCAGCTCGTCGACCGCTACGGCGTACCCCTGCTGGCGTACCTGGTCGAGCTGCGCTTCCAGAGCCTTGAGCGTGGTGACGGTGTGGTCGGTGAAGCGGCGCAGCGGGGTCTCCAGTGCCTCCTGCAGCGTCTCCTGACGGAAGGCGAGCAGCACCTTGCCGTTGGAGGTGGCGTGCAACGGCAGCCGTTGGCCGATCCAGTTGTGCGGCTGCATCGCCGACGACCCGGCGACCTGGTCCAGGTAGAGCGCCCCGTGGTCGGACATCACGACGATGTTGACGGTCTCGCCGGTCTCGGTGGCGAGCCGCCGGCACACCGGGCGGGCCTCCTGCACCAGGTCCAGGCGCGCGGCGGCGGCGCCCGCGAGGCGCACCACTCCCACGCCGAGCCGGTACTTGCCGCGCTCGGAGTTCTGCTCCACCAGATCGCGTGCCTCCAGCGCCGAGACCAACCGGAACGCGGTCGACTTGTGTACGCCGATCTCGTGGGCGATCTCGGTGACGCCGGCCTCGCCCTGCCGGGCCAGGATCTCCAGGATCGTGACCGCGCGGTCCACCGACTGCACGGGCGAGGTCTCAGGCTTGCTGTTGCTCATGACGGAACAGTAGTTCATATGGCGCGTGGAGGCAGTCGCTCATGCCGTGGCGCCGGCCGGATAGGGCGTCCAGCGGCAGTGGTGCGCCCTTGACAGGCGAGGCGTCGAGACGGGACTCTGTTGCGTACCACGCAGGCAATTGCACAATACGAGACAGCCATCTCGTTCTGAGGAGTCGAGGTCATGGAGTTCCCGACCGACCTGGCGATCGCTCGCGACGCCGCCCTCAAGCCGATCGAGGACATCGCCAACGAGATGGGGCTGGGCAGTCACCTGCTTGAGCCGTACGGCGAGCATGTGATGAAGGTGAAGCTCGCCGCGATAGACGAGCTGGCCGCCGCGCCGCTGGCGAAGTACGTCGTGGTGACCGCGGTCACGCCCACCCCGCTGGGAGAGGGCAAGACCACCACGACGGTGGGCCTGGGTCAGGGGCTACGACACCTCGGCAGGCGGGCCACCGTGGCGATCAGGCAGCCTTCGATGGGGCCGACCTTCGGGATCAAGGGCGGCGCCGCGGGCGGCGGCTACAGCCAGGTGGTGCCGATGGAGACGCTGAACCTGCATCTCACCGGTGATATGCACGCGGTCACCGCGGCCCACAACCTGCTGTCCGCGGTGCTCGACAACCACCTGTACCAGGGCAACGAACTCGGACTCGACACGCATGAGATCACCTGGCGGCGGGTCCTCGACGTCAACGACCGGGCGCTGCGCAACATCGTGATCGGCCTGGGTTCGGCCGGCGACGGCGTGCCCCGGCAGACCGGCTTCGACATCACCGCCGCTTCGGAGGTCATGGCCACCCTGGCGCTGACCCGATCTCTGACCGACCTGCGGGCCCGGCTCGGCCGCATCGTGGTCGGCTACACCAGCGCGGGCGCCCCGGTCACCGCCGAAGAGCTCGAGGCGGCTGGCTCGATGGCGGTGCTGTTGCGGGAGGCGATCAAACCGAACCTGCTGCAGACGCTGGAGAACACCCCGGTCCTGGTGCACTGCGGCCCGTTCGGCAACATCGCGACCGGCAACTCCTCGGTGGTGGCGGACCTGATCGGCATCCACACCGGCGACTACCTCGTCACCGAGGCCGGGTTCGGCGCGGACATGGGCGCCGAACGCTTCTTCAACATCAAGTGCCGCACCTCCGGGCTGCGGCCCGACGCCGCCGTGGTGGTCGTCACCGTACGGGCGTTGAAGGTCCACTCCGGCAAGTACAAGATCACACCCGGCAAACCGCTACCCGCCGAGCTACTGCAAGAGAATCCGGAGGACGTCGCGGCCGGCGCAGCGAACCTGCGTAAGCAGATCGAAAACGTCCGGCTGCACGGCGTCACACCAGTGGTGGCGATCAACGCGTTCCCCACAGACCACCCCACAGAGCACGAGGTGATCCGCCAGATCGCCGCCGAACTCGGCGCCCGGGCCGCGGTCTGCACCCACTTCGCCGACGGCGGGCGCGGCGCGACCGAACTCGCCGAAGCGGTCGAGGAAGCAGCCCATGAACCGTCCGAGTTCCAGTTGCTGTACCCGGATGCGGTGAGCCTGCGCGAGAAGATCGAGTCGGTCGCCACCAAGGTGTACGGGGCCGCGGCCGTGGAGTACGCGCCAGCCGCCGCCAGGCAGCTGGACACCTACGAGCGGGCTGGTTTCGGCAACCTGCCGGTCTGCATCGCCAAAACTCACCTGTCCATCTCCTCCGACCCTGCCCTCAAAGGCGCCCCCACCGGCTGGACCCTTCCCGTCCGTGAGGTCCGGGCCTCGGTCGGAGCGGGTTTCGTCTACCCGATCTGCGGGGAGATGCGCACCATGCCGGGACTCAGCTCACAGCCCGCCGCCGCGCGGATCGACCTCGACGCGGCGGGCGAGATCGTTGGGCTGTCGTGACCGGTTACGGGAGCCAGTCCCTGGCGGACTTTCTCGATGCCGTCGCTACCCCGCAACCCGCGCCCGGCGGGGGTGCCGTCGCCGCCATGACCACCGCTCTGAGCGCCGGGCTGGTCGCGATGGCGGCGCGATATTCCCGCTCCCAGCTGCCCGACGCCGACCAGATCGCCGACCAGGCCGACGTGTTACGGCGTGAAGCGCTCGAACTCGGCGACGCCGACTCGGTCGCTTACGCCGCCGTGCTCGACGCGTACAAACTTCCCCGGCGGCCAGACCCAGACGGTCGGAAAGACGCGATCCGCGACGCGCTGCGGCGGGCCTGCGATGTGCCGATGACCATCGCGGGCACCGCCGCCGAAGTCGCGCAACTGGCTGTCATGGTGAGAGAGAACGGCAACCCCGGGCTTCAGGGCGACGCCGCGACCGCCGCCCACCTGGCGACCGCCGCTGCCAGCTCCGCCGCCGAACTCGTCCGCATCAACGCCAGGCTGGGCGACCTGGGCGAGGAACCCGCCAGAGCGGCGGGACGCCATGTCCAGAGGGCCGAGACCGCCGACGCCCGGCTCGTCCCACGATCCGACACCAGCGGCTCATACTGATCGAGGCGAGCACCGGCGTCCAGGGCGAGGATCAGTCGCCGAGTTCGGCGCGGCGTTTGGTGACGTACTCGGCGAGTTCTTCGCGGATCGCCTCGTCCAGCGGCGGCTGCTCGTACTCGGCCAGCTTCTTCTGGTAGATCTCGCCGGCCCGGGCCGCGGCGTCGTGCGCGCCCTTGCCCATCCAGCGCTCGTAGTTCTCCGACGAGGACAGCAGCGGACGGTAGAAGCAGCTGCGGAACCGTTCCAGGGTGTGCGCGGCGCCCAGGAAGTGGCCGCCGTGGCCGACCTCGACATGCGCGTCCAACGCCAGGGAGGCCTCGTCGATCTCCAGCGGGGTGAACTCGACCCGCAGCATGCGCAGTAGCTCGATGTCGACGATGAACTTCTCATAGCAGGAGACCAGGCCGCCCTCCAGCCAGCCGGCGGAGTGCATCACCCAGTTCGCCCCGGCGAGGAACGTCGGGAGCAGGGTCATGAGCGCCTCGTACGCCGCCTGCGCGTCCGGCGTCTGGCTGGAGGTCAGGCCGCCGCCGGAGCGGAACGGCAGCCCGAACCGGCGGGCGATCTGACCGGTGCAGAACAGCCCGATCGCCGACTCCGGGGTACCGAAGCAGGGAGAGCCGGACTGCATGTCGATGTTGGAGAGGAACGATCCGAAGATCACCGGGCAGCCGGGCCGGATCAGCTGGGAGAGCGCGATCCCGGACAGCGCCTCGGCCATCTGCTGCGCCAGGGCGGCCGGGATCGACACTGGCGACATCGCGCCCATCAGCAGGAACGGGGTCAGCACCACCGGCTGGTTCGCCGCGCTGTACTCGAACTGCGCGTCCAGCATCCGGTCGTCCCAGCGCAGCGGCGAGTTGCAGTTGATCAGCGAGATCGTCGCGGGCGTCTGCTCGATCACGGCGCGGCCGCCGAACAGGATCTCGGTCATCCGGATCGTGTCCCGGGCGTTCGTCCCGGAGACCACGTTGCCCATGTAGATCTTGTCGGTGAGGGTCTGCAGGGCGTACGTCATGTCGAGGTGCCGGGAGTCCAGCGGCGCGTCGTTCGGCTCGCAGATCACGCCACCGGCCGAGTCGAGCTCGCCGAAGCTCTGCGCCAGCTTGGTGAAGCTCCGGAAGTCGTCGAGGGTGGCGTCGCGGCGCACGTCTCCCTGGCGTACGAAGGGCGGGCCGTACACCGCGCCGAAGGCCATCGCCTCGCCGCCGATGTGCACGGTGTTGGCCGGGTTGCGGGCCTGCACGTCGAACTCCCGGGGCGCCTTCGCGACCTGCTCCAGCACGAACTCCGGATCGAGTTTCACGGTGTTGCCCTCGACCGTCTGACCGGCCCTGCGGAACAGGTCGAGTGCCCTGTCGGACATGAACTCGACGCCGATCTCGGTGAGGATCCGCCGCCACCCGGTATCCAGGACGGCCATCGCGTCGGCGGAGAGGATTTCGTAGCGCGGCATCTGGTTCCGGAACATTCGCCTGCCTCCACGGACGTCCTTGACAACGATTCCGCACCGATCGTACGCTCATGTTATGGAAGTTTGGTTCCACAATATGGAACTCTGGAGCTGCTGATGGTGGTACCGACCGGGACCCAGGCGATCGACCGCGCGGCCATGCTGCTCACCCTTGTGGCGCAGTCCGACGAGCCGCGCAGCTTCACCTCGCTGGTCGAGGAGCTGGAGCTGGCCAAGTCGACGACCTCGCGCCTGCTGCAGGCCCTGGAGCGGCACCACCTGGTGCGCCGGGACTCCGACGGCGCGTTCTGTCCCGGCGCGCTGTTCACGCAGTTCGCGGCCCGGCACGACCCCGCGGACGACCTGGTGCGGATCGCCGAGCCGGCGCTGCAGCGGCTGGGTGAGGCAGTGGGCGAGACGATCAACCTCTCCGTGCCGCGTGGTGGCGCCGTGGTGCAGGTGGCGCAGGTGGATTCCACGTACCGGCTGGGAGCCGCCAACTGGATGGGCGTGGATACGCCGCCGCACTGCACCGCGATCGGCAAGATCTTCTACGCGTACGGCACGCTGCCGCTGCCCGCCGGGCGGCTGGAGCGGCGTACGGCGTCGACGTTGGCCACCCGGCGCGCGCTGGAGCAGGACCTCGAGGCGGTCTCCCGCCGCGGCTACGCGCTCACCCGCGACGAGCTGGAGCCGGGGCTTGCCGCGATCGCGGCCCCGATCCGGCACCGCGACGGGTCGGTGGTCGCCGCGGTCTCGGTTTCCGGACCGACCGCCCGGACCGACGAGCGCCTGGAACACATCGCGAAGCTCCTGGTCACCGAGTGCGGGGCGATCTCCACGCAGCTGCGGCAGGCCTCGCACGGGCGAGCCGCCGCGACCGACACGAAGGAAGGCGTGGCATGAGTCCAGAGGACATCCTCAAAGGGCTGTACGACCAGACCCTGGTGGGCAACGGCCCCGCCGTGCTGGAGCTGACCCGCACCGGACTGGACAGCGGGATGGGGCCGGAGACCCTGCTGTTCGAGGCGCTGATCCCGTCCCTGGAGGAGGTGGGCGCCCGGTTCGAGCGGGGCGACTTCTTCGTCCCGGAGATGCTGATCGCCGGCAAGGCGATGAGCGGCGCGCTGGAGATCCTCCGCCCGCTGCTCGCCGAGACCGGAGCGGAGACCGTCGGCACCTTCCTGATGGGCACCGTGAAGGGCGACGTGCACGACATCGGCAAGAACCTGGTCAACATCATGCTGGAGGGCGCCGGGTTCTACGTGATCGACCTCGGAGTCCAGGTGGCGCCCGAGAAGTTCGTCGAGGCGATCCAGCAGCACAAGCCCGACATCGTGGGCTTCTCCGCGTTCCTCACCACGACCATGCCGATGTTCAAGGCCAACATCAACGCGCTGCAGAAGGCCGGGCTGCGCGACCAGGTGATCGTGATGGTGGGCGGCGCCCCCGTCACCCAGGAGTACGCCGACGCGGTCGGCGCGGACGGGTACGCCCCTGACGCTTCGGCGACGGTGAAGCGCGCCAAGGAGTTGCTGCACCGGCAACGCGCCCCGGTCGGCGCCTGACCCTCGCAAGCCTCACCCGGCAAGGAGAGCCTCATGCACACCGTCCTCGCTTCGGCGTCCCGGGAAGTCGTCATCGGCGCCGACCGGCCCTTCTGCATCATCGGTGAGCGGATCAATCCGACCGGCCGCAAGAAGTTCCAGGAACAGCTGCGGGCCGGCGACCTGTCCCAGATCGAGGCCGACGTGGCGGCCCAGGTCGCCGGCGGCGCGCACGTGCTCGACGTGAACATGGGCGTACCCCTCGCCGACGAGGTGGAGCTGCTGTCCCGGGCGGTATTCCTGGTGCAGAGCCTGACCGACCTGCCGCTGTGCATCGACTCGTCGGTGGTGGAGGCGCTCGAGGCTGGTTTGGTGGCGTACCAGGGCAAGGCGCTGGTGAATTCGGTTACTGCCGAGGACGAGCGGATGGAGGCGATCCTGCCCCTGGTCAAGCGGCACGGCGCCGCGGTGATCGCGCTGCCCAACGACGAGGACGAGATCCCGATGACCGCGGACCGCCGGGTGGAGTTGACGCACAAGATCATCGACACCGCGTGCGGCACGTACGGGATCCCGATCGAGGACATCGTGATCGACCCGCTCGCGATGCCGGTCGGCGCCGACACCAGCGTCGTCGGGGTGACCCTGGAGACCATCTCCAAGATCCGCGACGAGTACGGCGTCAACATGACCCTGGGCGCCTCGAACGTCTCCTTCGGGATGCCGGGCCGGCACACCATTGGCGCCGCCTTCCTCACCATGGCGATGCGGTGCGGCCTGACCAGCGCGATCATGGACGCCCGTACCCCGCAGATCGTGGAGTCGGTGAGGGCCGCCGACCTGCTGCTCGGCAACGACGAGTGGGGTGCGAGCTGGATCTCCGCGCACCGCGCCAAGCAGGCAGCGGCGCAGGCAGCCAGCCGGGCCGGCTGAGATGGAGGGCCGGGTCCGGGTGGGCTTCACTCCCGCCGATCGGGAGGTACGGGTGCCGCCCGGCGTGAGTGTCTTCGACGCCGCGAGCTGGCACGGCATCGCGATCGACTCCACCTGCGGCGGCCACGGCACCTGCAAGAAGTGCAAGGTGAAGGTGCTCGATGGCGGGATGCCGGTGTCCCGGCTCGACGTGCGCGCGTTCACCCCGGAGCAACTCAGGGAGGGCTGGCGGCTGGCCTGCCTTGCACTGGCCAACGAGGACCTGCGGGTCGAGGTGCCGCCGCTGGTCACCCGGCCCAAGGCAGCCACCGTCGGGGTGGGCCGCCAGGTGATCCTGCGTCCCGCGATCCAGAAGCGCCGCGTGGAGTTGACCGAGCCGACCCTGGCCGACCAGACGACCGATCTGGAGCGATTGCTCGCCGCGATCGACGACCTGGAGCTGCGGGTCGACCTGCACGCGCTGCGCCGGCTGCCGTCGGTGCTGCGCTCGTCCGACTTCGCGGTCACCGCGGTGATCGTGGACGACGTGCTGGTCGACGTGGAGCCGGGGGACACCGCTGCCCGCTGCTTCGGGATCGCCTTCGACCTCGGCACCACCACCGTGGTGGCGACGTTGCTGGACACCACGACCGGCACGCCCGTCGCGGTCCGCTCCATGCTGAACAAGCAGCAGCCGTACGGCGGTGACGTGATCAGCCGGATCAGCGCGACCATGCTCGACCCGGAGGCGCTGGACCGGCTGCGGGCGCTGGCCCACGACACCCTGGACGAGCTGACCCGCGAGGTGTGCAAGGAGGGCGGGGTCGACCCCTCCGAGGTGTACGAGATCGCGCTCGCCGGCAACGCCACCATGACCCAGATCGCGCTCGGCATCGCCCCGGAGCCGCTCGGCGTGGCGCCGTTCGCGATGTCGGCGCGCATCCTCCCGGAGCTGCTCGCCGGCGACCTCGGGGTGCAGGTGCACCCGCGCGCCCGCGCGGTGGTGCTCCCGGCGCTCGGCGCGTACGTGGGTGGCGACATCGTGGCGGGGATGCTCGCCTCCGGGATGGACCGGGACAAGCGGCTGCGGCTGTTCATCGACGTGGGCACCAACTGCGAGATCGTGCTCGGCGACGGGGAGCGGATCCTGGCCACCGCCGCGCCGGCCGGGCCGGCGTTCGAGGGCGCGTCGATCCGCTGCGGGATGCGGGCCGCGGACGGCGCCATCGAAGTGGTGCGCATCGCCGACGGCGTCCTGCAGCTTCAGGTGATCGGCGACGTGCCGCCGGTCGGCCTGTGCGGCTCCGGGCTGGTCGACGCGGTCGCCTCACTGGTCGGGGCGGGGCTGATCGACCGTACCGGCCGGTTCCTGCCGGTGTCGGAGGCCGCCGAGGTCGCGCCTGCGCTGGCAGACCGGTTCACCGAGGTGAACGGGGAGCGGGTGTTCACCCTCGCCGACGAGGTGTGGCTGTCCCAGCGGGACGTACGGGAGCTGCAGTTCGCCAAGGCCGCCATCGCCACCGGCTGGACCCTGCTGCTGGAGGAACTCGGCGTCTCGCCGCGCGACGTGCAGCAGGTGCTGCTCGCCGGCTCGTTCGGCAGCTACCTGTCGGCTGCCAGCGCGGTACGCCTCGGACTGGTACCGAAGCTGCCGGTGCTGCGGATCGTCAGCGCCGGCAACGTGGCGGGGGAGGGGGCCAAGATGACGTTGCTGAGCCTGCGGGAGCGCGCCGGCGCCGAAGCACTGTTGGAGGAGGTGCGCTACATCGAGCTGTCCGATCGGAGCGACTTCAATGACCGCTTCATCGACAACCTCGCCTTCCCGGAGTGAGCCGACCGTGGGTCGGAGCGAGCCGACCGTGGGTCGGAGCGAGCCGACCGTGGGTCGGAGCGCGGTGATCGCCTGCGGCGCGCTGGCGCAGCACGTGGCCGAGATCGCCGACCGCAGGGGCTGGTCTGTCGACGTACACCCGCTGCCGCCGCTGCTGCACAACCGCCCGGAGCGGATCGCGGCCGAGGTGGAAGCGCTCGCCGGGTCGCTCTCGGCCCGGTACGCCACGATCGCGATCGGGTACGCCGACTGCGGCACGTACGGCGCACTCGATGAGGTCTGCGCCCGGCTGCGGCTGCGCCGGCTGGCCGGAACCCATTGCTACGACCTGTTTGCGGGGCCTGCGCGCGTCCGGGAGTTGTATGAGGCGGAGCCGGGGACCTACCTGTTGACGGACTTTCTGGTGCGCTCGTTCCGGCGCACGATCCTCGCGGAGCTGGGTCTGGACCGGCATCCCGAGCTGCGCGAGGACTACTTCCGGCACTACCGGCGGGTCGTGTGGCTGACCCAGCACCCCACCCCGGAGCTGCGGCGGGACGCCGAGGTGGCCGCCACCGCGCTCGGCCTGCCGTTGCGCGTCATCGAAGTGGGGGACCACGGCCTGGAACGCGAGCTGGCAGCTCTGCTTCGGGCGTGACGTTCTGCAGGGTTTGTGCTGCCTCAACCCCGGTCAGGCGGGGGCGGTGGTGGCGGGTGGGGTGGCTAACGTGCGGCGCCAGCGTTCGGTTTCGGCGACCTGGTTGAAGGTGAACACGTGCAGGCCGGCGATCTTCGACTCGGGCGCGGTGAGTGTCGGGGCGCAGCGCTCCAGCAGGCGGTCCAGGTTGTAGCCGCCGGGCGCGGCGAAGCGCAGCAGCCAGGACGGGCGCTTGCTGAGGAACTTGGCCGACTCGCCGACCCCGATCTTCGCCGCCACCTTGAGCAGCTTCGCGCTCTCGACCGGCCCGGCGATTCCCATCATGATCGGGAGGTCCACGCCGCGACGGCGTACCCGGGCGATCCAGGCGGCGAAGACCCGGTGGTCGAAACAGAGGTTGCTCACGATGTACGTGGCGTGTGCCCGCTTGTCCCACATGGATTGCACGGTCACGTCGTCGTCGATCGCGGGGTGGCTCTCGGGGTACCCGGTGATCCCGACGTGTGGGAACGGGCGGCCCATCGCGGTGAGCTCGGCGAGCACGCCGAGGGCGCCGTCGTATTTGCCCGCGGGCGGGTTGGCGTCGCCGGCCGGGACGAACACGTCGGTCACCCGCAGCGCCAACAGCTGGTCCACGATGTCCTTCAGGTGCGCCTCGTCAGCGATCAGCCGCGCCGACAGGTGCGGCACGACCCGGTAGCCGTGCCCGACCAGCCGCTCGCTGAGATCCAAGGTGGCGGCCAGCCCTTTCGCGGGCGAGGCGGTCACCGTCACGGTTACCGTACGCGGCACCGCGGCGAGAATGTGTTCCTCGATTCCGGCGGTGGGGATGACCTCGTAGCGCGCGGCGCGGAGCAGCTCGGACATCCGCGCAAATGAGGAAGTGTTGCGCATAAGCCAACTCGATTCGTATTACGCACCACTGATGAGGTGAGCCTAATACCCGGCCCGGCCCGGCGGCAATAGCTCGGCGACGCTGACCGGAAGACACGCCGGGCCCGCCCGGAAGACCGGGCGGGCCGCGGGTCAGGAGCTCAGCGAGCTACGAGATCCACTTCTTGACCTTGTCGGGGTTCTCCTTGACCCACTTCTTGGCGGCCGCCTCCGGGGACATCTTGTCCTGGGCGATCCACTTCGCGACCAGGTTCTGGTCCTCGTTGGTCCACTGGAAGTTCTTCACCAACTGGAATGCCGGCCCGTTGGCGTCCGCGAACTTCTTGCTGACGATCTTGTCCAGGTCGTACTCGGGGTAGTCGCAGGCGACCTTTTCGGGATCGGCGTCGCAGCCCTCCTCGTACGGGGGCAGCTTCACCTTCACCAGCTCGATCTCCGACAACAGCCACTGCGGCGAGTAGAAGTACCCGATCGCCGGAGTCTTGTTCTTCTCGGCCTGCCGGAACGCCTGGATCAGCGCCGCCTCGCTGCCGCCGTACACGACCTTGTAGTTCAGGTCGAGGTTCTTGACCAGCGCCTCGTCGTTGGTGACGAACGACGGGTCGCCGTCGAGCAGCTGACCCTTGCTCCCGGACTCCGAGGTGCGGAAGAGACTGGCGTACTTGTTGAGGTTCTTCCAGTCGGTGATGTCCGGGTACTTCTTCGCCATCCACGGCGGCACGTACCAGCCGATCTCGCCCTTCACTCCGGTGGAACCGGCCACCACGGCGGTCTTCTGCTTCTCGATGTACTTCTCCTTGAGGTCGTCGTGACCCCAGTTCTCCACGATCGCGTCGACCTCGCCGGTGCCGAAGCCCTGCCAGGCGACCTCTTCCTTGAGGTCCTTCTTGGTCACCTTGCAGCCCAGCTCTGACTCCGCGACCTCGGCGATCACCGCGGCGTTCGCCTCGTACCCCACCCAGGGGTTGATCGCGATGTTGAAGTCGCCGCAGTCGCCCTTGCCCGCCCCCGACTCGCTGCCGATCTTCTCGCCGCCGCAGCCACTGACCGCGATCAGCGCCGCGAACGCCACCGCGGCACCGCGCGCCAGCCGGCTCGCCATCCTGCTCTCCCTCATCTTGCGCATACCTCCTATGTCGAGCACCCAGGGCGTTCCCCGGCTTACGTGCGATGACTGAGTTGGCCGCCGGCCCGGCGGGCGGCCGCCTGGCTGATCCGGTCGAGCATCACGCCGAGCAGCACGATTGCGAGGCCGGCCGCCAGGCCCTTGCCGTACCGCTGCTCCTGGCTGAACCCGGCGACCACGTCGAAGCCCAGCGCGCCGGCGCCGACCAGGCCGCCGACCACGACCATCGACAGCACGTAGATCAGGCCCTGGTTGGTCGCCAGGGTCAGCGCCCGGCGCGCCATCGGCAGCTGCACCTTCGTGATGGTCTGCCAGGTGCTGGAGCCGGAGGCGACGGCCGCCTCGACCGTGGTGGGGGAGACGTGGCGAATCCCGTCCGCGACGATCTTGGCGGCGACCGGCACGGCGTACACCACGGCGGCGGCGATGGCGGTGAACCTGCTGGTGGCGAACAGCGCCAGGAACGGCACCAGGTAGACGAACGGCGGCAGCACCTGGCCGGCGTCCAGCACCGGCCGGATGACCCGGTCCACGCCGCGGTTACGCCCCATCCAGACCCCGAGCACGACTCCCAGCCCGACCACGACAGCGGTCGCGACCAGCACCGAGGTCAGCGTCACCATGCCGTCCTCCCACAGCCCGGAGGCGACCAGCAGCGCCAGGCAGACCGCCGAGATCATCGCGGCCCGCGGGCTGCCGAGCACCGCTGACAGCGCGACGATCACGGCGAAGACCAGCCACCAGGGCGAGGTAACCAGCAGCGCCTGCAGCGGATTGAGCAGCCCTTCGCTGAACCCGTCCTTGAGCGCGTTGGTCGCCGGCGAGAACGTGTCCTGGAACCACTCGGCGGCGGTGGCGGTCGCCGACGAGATGGTGCTGCCGATCTCGATGCTCACGCCGCCGGCCTCGGCCGGGAACTCCGCGGCCCACACGTACGTCCGGGAGAACCAGACCGCGACCAGGGCGGCGATGCCGCCGCCGATCAGCAGCGGGCGGCGCAGCGGGTCCGGCCGGACCGCTGTCCGGGCGTGCTCCTCGCGGGCAGCGGCGGCGGTGGTCACCCGGTCCAGCACGATCGCCAGCACCACGATCGCCAGGCCGGCGTTGAACGCGGCGCCCACGTCGACCCGCTCCAGCGCGTGGATCACCGGCTTGCCGAGCCCGGGCGCGTCGATCAGCGCGGCGATGGTGACCATCGCGAGTGCCGCCATCATGGTCTGGTTGACGCCGAGCACGATGGTGCGCTTCGCCGAGGGCAGCAGCACCTTGGTCAACGTCTGCGGCCGCGTCGAGCCCAGCGACTCCGCGGCCTCCACGGTCTCGGACGGCACCGCGCGGATCCCGTGCGCGGTCAGCCGGATCACCGGAGGTGCGGCGTAGATCAGCGTCGCGATGGTGGCCGAGGCCGGGCCGATCAGGAAGAACAGGGTCAGCGGCGCCAGGTAGACGAACGTCGGCATGGTCTGCATGAAGTCCAGCACCGGCGTGATCAGCCGGTGGAACCGGTCCGACAGCCCGGCCCAGATGCCGAGCGGGATGCAGAACAGCACCGCCAGCAGCACCGCGGCGATGGTCAGCGCCAGGGTGTCCATGGACTCCCGCCACAGTCCCTGCAGGCCCACCAGGAGCAGTCCGGTCGCGGCGAGCAGCGCCATCCGGAGGTTGGCCACGGCGTACGAGATCCAGGCCGCGATCGCGACCACGCCGAGCCAGCCGATCACCGGGATCGGCAGACCGTACGCCGGCTGCGCGATCAGCGACTGGAAGAACCCGGCGAACGCGTCCACCGCGAGCCGGATCGCCTCGAAGAAGTAGACGAAGACCGGGTTGTCCTGCCGGCCGGCGGCCAGCGCGTCCTTGGTCTCGTTGAGCGTGCGGTGCAGGTCGGTCAGCTGCGCGGGGGCCAGGTGCAGCGTGTGCAGTCCGCGCAGCAGCCACCAGGCCGCGATCCAGACGACGACGATGCCGGCGACGATCAGACCCCGGTGTGGCCGTCGCCGCCACGTCGTCGCCGCGAGTGTCGCGGACGTCATCAGGCGCCGCTCCCCGTGGGGGCGGCGGCGCCGGGCGCGGTCACGGACTCGCCGTTCGGTCCGGCGATCACGGTGAGGATCTCCTCGTCGCCGACGATGCCGAGCAGCTCGCCATTGCGGGTCACCTTGGCGGGCTTGCCGGCGTCGAGCACCCTGCGGGCGGCTTCCCGCACCACCACGTCGGCGTCGAGTTCTGGACCGTCCAGCGGGTCGCCGGGGCGCGGCTGCCGCACGATGCACTCCAGGGTGAGCACGTCGGCGCGCGGCACGTCGCGCACGAAGTCCCGTACGTAGTCGTCGGCGGGGTTGGCGACCAGCTCGAACCCGGCGCCGAGCTGCACCATCTCGCCGTCCCGCATGATCAGGATCCGGTCGCCCAGCTTCAGCGCCTCGGAGAGGTCGTGGGTGATGAACACCATGGTCTTGCCGACCTCGCGGTGCAGCCGGATCACCTCCTGCTGCATGTCCCGGCGGATCAGCGGGTCCAGCGCGGAGAACGGCTCGTCGAAGAACAGCACGTCGGGGTCGCTGGCGAGCGCACGGGCCAGGCCGACCCGCTGCTGCATGCCGCCGGAGAGCTGGTCCGGGTACATATGCTCGCAGCCGCCGAGCCCGACCAGGTCGATGACCTCCATGGCGCGGCGGTTGCGCTCTGCGCGGCGGGCGCCGCGTACCTCCAGGCCGTACCCGACGTTGTCGATCACCTTGCGGTGCGGCAGCAGGCCGAAGTGCTGGAACACCATCGAGAACTTGTGCCGCCGCAGCTCCCGCATCCGCCTGGCGTCGGCGGCGAGGATGTCCTCGCCCTCGAACACGATCTCGCCCGCGGTGGAGTCGATCAGCCGGGTCAGGCAGCGGACCAGGGTGGACTTCCCCGAGCCGGACAGACCCATCACCACGAACACCTCGCCGCTGGCGACGTCGAATCCCACGTCCCGCACCGCGGTCACGCAGCCGGTGTGCTCGCGCAGCTCTGGCCGGGACAACGCCCGCAGCTCGCGGGAGTGGGGGACCTGTTCGGCCCGAGGGCCGAAGACCTTCCAGAGTCCGCGTACGGAGATGACCGGTTCAGCGGTGGCGCCGGTTGCCTCGGTATGGGGGTCTGGGACGGTCAACGGCACACCCTTCGTCGTTCCTGATCCGCCCACCGATCGTCGGCGGCTGCCCGGCGGTCGACGGCTTGTGCAAGGTCCGCAGATTACCTGTTCCGCATTGTGCACCAAGTTTCGCAATGAGAATAGGGCTGTTGCCGCCGCATAGAGGCTTTAGGCCAGTTCTGGTTTTTGATCACGATAGCGGTAGAACTGTGCGGTCGAAGGCGGTAACGGAGTGTTATCGCGAATCAGGTCGGCGGCCTTTTCGGCGAGCATCATCACCGGAGCGTAGATGTTTCCGTTGGTGACGTACCGCATGGCGGAGGCGTCCACGACGCGCAGTCCGTCGACTCCGTGCACGCGCATCGAGGTCGGGTCGACCACCGACATCTCATCGATTCCCATCCGGGCGGTGCACGACGGGTGGTACGCCGTCTCGGCGTCCCGCGCCACCCAGTCCAGGATCTCCGCAACGGTCTCCACGGAGGGGCCGGGGGAGAGTTCGCCGCCGTCGTACTCGGCGAATGCGGGTTGCCGCAGGATCTCCCGGGCGACGTGGATCGCCTCCACCCACTCCCGGCGATCCTGCTCGGTGGAGAGGTAGTTGAACCGGATCGCCGGATGTCGGGTCGGGTCGGTCGAGGCGATCTTCACCGTGCCACGGGCGTCGGAGTACATCGGGCCGATGTGCACCTGGTAGCCGTGCTCGGCGTTGACCGGGGTGCCGTCGTAGCGCACCGCGATCGGCAGGAAGTGGAACATCAGGTTCGGGTAGTCCACATCCTCGTTGCCGCGTACGAACCCGCCGGCCTCGAAGTGGTTGGTGGCCGCCGGTCCCTTGTGGGCCAGTAGCCACTGCAGTCCGATCCAGGGCCGGTTGCGCAGCTTGAGGGCCGGGTTGTAGGAGATCGGCTCGGTGCACGCGTGCTGCACGTACACCTCGAGGTGGTCCTGCAGGTTCTCGCCGACGCCGGGCAGGGGCGAGACCACGTCGATGCCCAGGGCGCCCAACTCGGAAGGGTTGCCGATTCCGGACAGCTGCAACAGCTGCGGGGTGTTGATCGCGCCGCCGGAGAGGATGACTTCGCCGCCGTACACCTGCTGGGTTCTTCCGAAGCGGCGGTACGTGACGCCGACCGCGCGCGTGCCCTCGAACAGCACGTGGTGCACCAGTGAGAAGCAGCGGACCGTGAGGTTCGGGCGGGAGAGCACCGGGTGCAGGTACGCCCGCGCCGCCGACCAGCGCCGCCCGTTGCGGACGTTGCGGTCGAACCGTGCGAAGCCCTCCTGCTGGTGGCCGTTGACGTCGCCGGTGAGGGGGAATCCGGCCTGCTGTGCCGCGGACAGGAACGCGCCGAACAGCGGGTTGGTCGCGGGGCCGCGCTCCAGCCAGAGCGGGCCGTCGCCACCCCGCCACTCGTCCGCGCCCGCGACGCAGGTCTCCATCTTCTTGAAGTACGGCAGGCAGTGCGCGTAGCTCCAGGTCTCCATCCCGGGATCGGCCGCCCAGCGCTCCAGGTCGAGCGGATTGCCGCGCTGGAAGATCATCCCGTTGATGGAGCTGGAGCCGCCGAGCAGCTTGCCCCGTCCCTGGGTGACCCGGCGGCCGCCCATGAAGGGCTCGGGTTCGGAGACGTACTTCCAGTCGTAGAACCGGTTGCCGATCACCATGGTGAGGGCGGCCGGCATGTGGATGAAGATGTCCCAGATCCAGTCCGGCCGTCCGGCCTCCAGCAGGAGCACCCGGGTCTTCGGGTCCTCTGTGAGGCGATTCGCGAGAGCGCAACCAGCGGAGCCGCCGCCGACGATGATGTAGTCGTACCGGGTGCGGTCCATGTGGCTCCTCCCGTGCTAGTCAATTGGTTCGCATTGTGCGAGCGTGAGCAGCATACGCAACAATCCGAGAGGATCGTCATGGCCAGCCTATTCATCGACGGCGCATGGGTCGGTGGCACCGGCGGCCTGCGCGACGTGGTCAATCCGTACGACCAGACCGTGATCGAGAAGGTCGACGAAGCATCCGCCGCCGACGTGGCTGCCGCCGTGGCAGCCGCGAAAGCGGCGTTCGACGGTGGGGACTGGCCGGGCTGGTCTGCGGCGCGGCGGGGCGACCTGCTGCGCCGGACCGCCGATCTGCTGCAGCGCGACCGGGACGAGATCGCCCGGGTCGAGACCCTGGACACCGGCAAGACCCTGGTGGAGAGCGGCATCGACGTGGACGATGTGACCGCGGTGTTCCGCTACTACGCCGACCTGGCCGCGGGAGACCCGGGGCGGCTGGTCGATACCGGCAACCCCGCGGTCAACAGCCGGATCGTGTACGAGCCGGTCGGAGTCTGCGCCCTGATCGCGCCGTGGAACTACCCGTTGCTGCAGATCTCCTGGAAGGTCGCGCCGGCGCTCGCCGCGGGCAACACCACCGTGCTCAAACCGAGCGAGGTCACCCCGTTGAGCACGATCAAGCTGGTCGCGCTCTTGAAGGAAGCCGGAGCGCCCCGCGGTGTGGTGAACCTGGTGCTCGGTGCCGGCGGCCAGGCAGGCGCCGCGCTGACCGCGCACCCGGACGTGGACCTGGTGTCGTTCACCGGCGGGCTCTCCACCGGCCAGGCGATCATGCGGGCCGCCGCCGACACCGTGAAGAAGGTGGCCCTGGAGCTGGGTGGCAAGAACCCGAACATCGTCTTCGCCGACGCTTCGTTCGAGGCTGCGGTCGACTACGCGCTAACCGGGGTCTTCCTGCACGCCGGGCAGGTCTGCTCCGCCGGCACCCGGCTGATCGTGGAGGACTCGCTGCACGACCGGTTCGTCGCCGCGCTGACAGAGCGGGCGCAGCGGATCCGGCTCGGCAGCGGCCTGGACCCCCGCACGCGGAGCGGGCCCCTGGTCTCCGCCGAACACCGCGCCGAGGTGGAGTCCTATGTCGCGCTGGGGATCGAGGAGGGCGCGACGCTGCTGACCGGCGGGTCCCGGCCGTCCGACCCCGAGCTGCAGGCGGGGTTCTTCTACCTGCCGACCATCTTCGACGACTGCGACCGGAGCATGCGGATCGTGCAGGAGGAGACCTTCGGGCCGATCCTGACAGTCGAGCGGTTCTCGACCGAGGAGGAGGCGATCGCGCTCGGCAACGACACCGACTACGGGCTGGCCGGCGCGGTGTGGACCACGGACCGGGCCCGCGCCGAGCGGGTGGCGCGCCGGCTGCGGCACGGCACGGTGTGGATCAACGACTTCGGGCCGTACCTGCCGCAGGCAGAGTGGGGCGGGTTCAAGCGCTCGGGCGTCGGGCGAGAGCTCGGCCCCTCCGGGCTCGCGGAGTACCGCGAGGCCAAGCACATCTACGAGAACACCGACCCGGCGCCACAGCACTGGTTCGGCGAATGACGCTCGGGGACCAGGTCGCCCCGGACAGCAACATCGCAATCTGCCTGGTTCACCCGGCCGGTCAGGGGATCGCGCACCACAGCCGATCCGGATAAAGAACTCAAAGGTCCACATTCTTCACAAAGCGCGCCCAACTTGTCGCGATACGAACCTCCACATAGTGATCGAAGGACCGGTCATAACGGTGCCATACCGGCACGCAAAGGTACGACGTGACGGGTACCGTCGTCACGATTCGTAACGACGGAGTCGTTAGGGGCTTCGGGACCAGGCGTTTCGTGCGGTGCGATGCGTGGTAGCCGAAGTTGGTGATCACCAGACCCTGCCGCCGGGTCGCGGCGAACACGTTCTGGAACTCTTGCGCTACCCCGATCGCCGCCACCGTGCCGGTCGCCTCCTGCGCGGCCAGGTGACGGCGCGTCACCTCGATCTTGGGGTCGTTCTTGCCGAACCTGACCACCGGAACGTGCTGGTTGTCGGCGAAACGCGACACTGCTTGATGCTGTTGGTAGCGAGGGGCACCTTGCGGGTTCCCGAGTGAGTGAGTGAGTGTTGCTTGGGACGAATCTCCTGGCGGCGCGGACGTTACGCGATGTGAACCGGCGCTCGTGACTGTGCGCACCGGTTTCAACCCGGCGTGGCCGAACAGGTCTCGCCGCGCTGCGCTGAATGGCGAGACCAGCGCGCCAGGCGCCATCCTGCCCTGTTCGCCCTGGACAGGCCAGCCGGGTGTGGTGGGCCGCAGCGCCGGGAGCCTCGACATCGTACCGAGGCCAGTTCATGTCACGAAGCAGAACGCCCGGCGCGCGGCCGGGCGTTTGTACTGGTCATCCCTGAAGGAGCGGGGCCGTGTCAACCCCTGATACCGGGAAGGTTGTGACCGGTTTCTCCCCGGTTCCCGGCTCGGTGCGGGGCATACGCCGGCTCCGATCGGCGCAGAGTCGTCGCGCCGGGAACGGGGAGCTGTGAGGTTGTGAGGTGGCCGTGTTCTCCATCGTCCGTTGTGGACGGTCTGGCGGAACCGGAGGGTCCGGTTGCCGGTCATCCGGGCTGTGGCTCCGGGTGGGCAGCTTCTGGGGAGGCCGCTGCCCACCCGGAGGGGTGCGGGTCAGGCGCCGGGTCGGCTGGGCGAGCCGGTGGGGTGCGCGGGCGTGCTGGTGGGTCGGCTGGTGGGAGCGTCGGTGGGCGTGTTGGTCGGTGCGCCTGCCCGGCGGTCTGCCGGGGTCCCGCTGGGCGTGTCGGTGGGGCGCTCGGTTGGCGCGGCGCCGCTGGGTTGGTCGGTGAGGAGGTCGTCGCAGTAGTCGCCGACCATGTCCTTGCCGCCGGCGGCGGCGATCAGCGTTGTGAAGGCGGGGCTGTCGAGGGCGCTGCCGGGATTGTCGCCGGCGCCGTTGGCGTAGGCGCGGCAGAGGCCGACGAGGTTGGCCGATGGGGTGGCTGCGCGGTTCTCGGCTTCGTTGGCGGCCTCCGCGCTGGCAGAGGCTTGCGGCGCGGCGGGCTCGGCGAGCGGGTTGGGCACCGCGCCGGTG